>CAMCYN010000174.1 GCA_945883955.1 Akkermansia muciniphila | reverse complement strand
CACATGGAATTGCGTGACTCTATATTTATTCATCCGGATCCAGGGCCGGATTAACAGCATGGATGCACCGGTAGTTCCCACCAAATTAGCCAGCACAGCTCCAACAAATAGAAAAAGGACATTCACTCCCGGCGTCGCCTCCCCCTTTACCCGGATAAAGATACCCCCGGAAACCACAAACAAAGCGGTTATCAACGACATGAAGCTTACGTACTCAATCACCGTATGCAGCAATGGGGCTCCATGCCTCAATACCATCCCGTAATATCCGGCAGTAATCAGCCCTAGACCTACCGAGATTACCGGATAAAATTTCTCCCAAAAGTGCGGAACCGCGATAGGCGCCGCAGCGATAAGCAATAGCAGCAAAGCAAAAGGCAGCACCATCCACACGGACGGCGCTGCCTGATTTGCCGCTAAAATAAAAGGGCTCATGCCCAGTTGTAACTTACTTGCTTTTAAAGTCCACCATAGCGGCAATAACGCCTCACGCCGACCGACGCCCCATCAGAGGCTCGAGATGTTGCGGCTGCACTGTAGCGTCCACGACACCCACGCGCCGGGTCTGGCGGCGGAAGCTCAGCGTACCGGCTCGTTCCTCCTGTCCGTCAGCCGATCGGGCCGAGACGGGAATTTCGAAATCTCCGTCCGGTAACGTGAAGTGATAACGGAAAGTGCCATCCGGCTGCAGCTGGATGGTTTTGCCGTCCACAGTCACAGTGGCGTCGGGAGCCGTGCCGCCGTAAAAAATCACCTCCGCATTGAGGTGCATGAAGAAGCCGCGCTCGCGAGCCACACCAAATGGCTGCGCACTCCAGCTGGCGCCCAGCGGGCTGGACAGACTCGAAAGATTCAAACTGGACGGACCAAAGCCCGCGCCAAGACGCCCGGAAAGGCCGCTCGAAGCTTCGCTATGCAGCTTTTGCTGAAGGGCTTTACGCAGAAGACGGTCAATTTCGTCCGATCCCAGTCCGATCACATCCACCAGTGATTCGCCTAAGAGCATGGCCAAAAGTCGCTTCTGGTCTTCACTCCAAACCGGCACGGCACCGGCACGCATCTGAATATGCCCCTCACCCGTAATCCGGGTAATGGCCTGAAGCAGGCTTTCACCGTCCTCCATGTGCTGCTGCACCAATTCCTGAAGCTTCGCAAAGGTCAGCTTCTGTGGCACGGTAGCAAACTGCTCATTATGAGATTCCTGAGCGAGTGTATCCGCCGGAGTGTGAGCCTCTCTCGAACGTACAATCCCCTGCCAGTAACCCATGCGGTCAAAATATCCCAACTCCGACGAGTACACCGTATCCGCCTGGCTCACAGGCACGTACCAATTGCGTGCACTCGGATTAATTTCCACCAGCGTCTCCACCTGCCCGCCCTGACGCATCACGCGCAGGAAATACGTACGGCGACCTTCCCTCATTTCCGACGCCGGAATCCGGTCCCAATCGAAGTCCCAGTACGAAAACAACCATCGCGGATCACGCGCCGTCAAAAACAGCGTATCCTGATGATAGGTGGTCGGCAGTGGGCCGAAATTCTCTTCCTGAGTTCCGCCCGAATGAATCGGGTGCGGCAAGGCAGGAACAGAAGACAATGGCTCAGGATGCGACAAGACTACGGGCATCGGCGTCAAAGACGACGGCCTGTGGCCTAGAGTCGGTTCCTGAGAGACTTTTATCTTCCCGCTCGTCCGGGGGGATTTGCTTTTGGCGGGTACGTCCGAGGTTGCAGTGGAAGGTTTGCCCATAGTTTCAGTGTCCAGATTCGGATATGTCGTAGGGCGTGGTCTTATCGGGAGCAACCCGTTTTACTTTCGTAACCAAGTTTACGCATTACGCTGGTCTCCTCCTCCGCTTCACGGAAACTCCCGTCCCTATTTCTCATGCTCACCAAGCGCGTCATCCCCTGCCTCGATGTCCACGACGGAAAAGTCACCCGCGGCGTCCAATTTGGACGGGCCGAAGACGGCGGCCTGCGCAACGTAGGCGACCCCGTCGAACTGGCCCTCCGCTACAACAACCAGGGGGCCGACGAGATGGTTTTCTTCGATATCACCGCCAGCGCCCACGGACGCTCCTCCATGATCGATGTCATTGAAAGAACTGCTTCCCAATGCTTTATGCCACTGACCGTCGGCGGCGGCATCCGCTCCGTCGACGACATGCGCACCATGCTTCAGGCCGGCGCGGACAAAATCAGCATCAACTCCAGCGCTCTTAACGACCCCGCGCTGATTGCCGCCGGAGCCGAACGCTTCGGGTCCCAATGCATCGTACTTTCCATTGATGCCAAACGCGTTTCCCCTGACCGCTGGGAGGTGTTTTCCCATGGAGGACGTAAAGCCACGGGACTAGATGCCGTTGAATGGGCCGTCCAGGCCTGGAAACTCGGTGCCGGCGAAGTGGTGCTAAATTCCATCGATGCCGACGGCACCAAAGCCGGCTACGATTGTCTTATCACCCGTCGCATTAGCGAAAGTGTGGGCGTTCCTGTTGTCGCCAGCGGCGGCGCCGGAAAACTCGAACACATGGCCGAAGTACTGCTGGAGGGAAAAGCAGACGCGGTTTTGGCTGCGAGTGTCTTCCACTTCGGGCAGTACACCGTCGGGGACGTCAAATCTTATCTCGCCACGCAGGGAATTCCGGTTCGTCTGCGCGAACAAGTCGCCTAAGCTGCCAGGCAGCCTTTAGCTCGAGCAACTCCCCCACTCTTTTGTTCCATGGCTCCAAACGGTTACCTCTCCCTTGTCCTCCATGCACATCTCCCCTACGTGCGTCATCCCGAACACGCCTCCTTTCTGGAGGAAGACTGGCTGTTCGAGGCCATCACCGAGACCTACATCCCGCTGCTGGAAATCCTCGACGGACTCGCCCGCGATTCCGTACCCGCCAGTTTCGCCCTGACGCTGACTCCGCCGCTTTGCCACATGTTGCGGGACCCGCTCCTGCAGCAACGTTACACCGACCATCTCGACCGGCTCATCGCGCTGACTCATCGTGAAGTCGAACGCACCCAAGGCCATCCGTCCCAGGCGAACCTCGCCACCTTTTATCGGGACCGTCTCGAAGCGGCGCACCACGCCTGGCACAATCGCTGGAAGAAAGATCTCATCACCGCCTTCCGGACCTTTTCCGATGCCGGATTTCTGGAAATTATCACCTGTGCGGCCACCCACGGTTTCCTGCCTTTAATGGAGGTAACCCCGGAAGCCATGCGAGCTCAGATCCTGATCGGCCGGGATCATTATCGCGAATGTTTCGGCAAGGATCCGTCCGGCATCTGGCTGCCTGAATGCGCCTATGTTCCGGGTCTGGACGCCATTTTAAAAGAAGCCAACCTGCGCTGGTTTGTCATCGACGCCCACGGTCTGATGTTCGGAAGCCCGAGGCCGCGTTACGCCATTTATTCACCGTGTTTTACGCCGGAAGGTCCCGCCGCATTCGGTCGCGACCGCGATTCCAGCCGCCAGGTTTGGAGCGCCGAAGAAGGTTATCCCGGCGATCCCGCTTACCGCGACTTTTACCGCGACCAGGGCTTTGATCTGCCCATCGAGACACTCACTCCGTTTTTCGGCAATACCCACCGCCGTTTTACCGGGCTCAAGTACCACAGAATCACCGGCCCGACTTCCAACAAGGATCTCTACCGGCGGGACTGGGCGCTGGGAGCGGCCGATCACCACGCCAATCATTTTGTCGACGCCCGGCGCCACCAGATCGCCGAATTGCGCAAGCACATGAACACCGCCCCGGTGGTCCTCAGCCCGTTTGACGCCGAGCTATTCGGCCACTGGTGGTTTGAAGGTCCCGAGTGGCTGAACTGGGTATTGCGTAAAGCCGCTTACGACCAGACGGACTTTGAACTGACTACACCTTCCCGCTATCTCCAAACCAATGACACCCATCAGCTTGTGGCTCCCGCTGCGTCGAGTTGGGGGCACAAGGGTTATTGGGAAGTCTGGCTCGAAGAAGCCAACGCCTGGATTTATCCCCACCTCCACACGGCCGCCCGCCGTATGACCGAACTAGCCCGCCGCTTCCGCGACTCCGCCACGCCCGAACTCGATCGCACCCTCTCCCAGGCCGCCCGCGAACTGCTCCTGGCGCAGTCCAGCGACTGGGCCTTTTTGATGAAAACCGGCACGGCCGTCGAATACGCCACCAAACGTACCAACGATCATCTCAACCGCTTCACCCGCCTTTACGACCAAATCTGCACGGATGCCGTCGATGAAGCCTTTCTCGCCAACTGCGAAACCCGCGACAACATCTTCCCGACAATTAACTGGCGCTATTATGCCTAAAACCAACGTCTTCTGGTGGCATCTGCTTAGCGCAACCATCCTGGCTCTCAGCATCTCGGCCCCGCTCCCCCAGGCGCACGCGCAGGACACTCCGGCCGCCTCGGCCAAGACCCCTTCAATCCGCATTACGTTTCTGCCGCCACCCCTGGAAGGCACTTTCAGCGTCGGCATATTTGATCGCGCGGGAAAACTCGTGCGCAGCCTTCACCGTGAAGCCGCCCAGTCCGCTTTCACCACAGGCCTCAACGGACTGATCACCTCCTGGGATGGAAAAGACGATCACGGCACGGCTCTCCCCAGCGGCAAATACCGGGTCCGGGGCCTCGCGGTCGGAGATCTCGAACTCACCGGAGAGGCTTTTCATTGCAACGACTGGGTCTCAGCAGAAGAGGGACCACGCCCGGTTCGGTTCACCAATATCGGCCTCGACGGAGCTCTCCTCGTGCTCGAAGGCGTCGACGTCGCCGGCCAATCCTGGAAATTCCGGCATTCGCTGGCCGATGACTCCATTCAGGCCGAACCTCTTTCCGCAGCCGCAGGATCCGCTCCGGCCCAGCCTCTCCCCACAAGTTGCCCGGGGCGGGACGGTTCTCGCTGGATCATTGAAAAGGTTCTCGGTGAACCCATTGTTGTTCAGATGGACGCCGCAGGCGAAGTCGCCCGCCGCTTAAGCATCGGAGCCGGCGAACCCGCGCCCGTGGGTATTGCAGCCTCGCTCGAAAACGACGAGGTGTTTCTACTCGAGCAAAACGGCGAACGCTGGCGATTGCGCGGACTGCGCCGAAAAGCCCCCAAGACCGAGACTCCCCCAGGCGCATCGGGCGGCCCAATCTGGGAAACGTTTCTCGAAAAAAACCGCTGGCCGAGCAGTCTATTCACCGAGGTGGCCGGCAAGGTGGGCCGCGCCAAACCCTTTGTGAGCCTCGCCAAAGTCACCGTCCGCAGTCGGCCCAACCCGCTCTTTGGCGACGCGAGTTCTTCGGTCGAACTCGCCGTGGGAACCGACTCTGACGGCAGCTTTCTTAAGACAGTCGACGGACTTCCCCTCCGGCGACTCACCGATACGGCTCGCCTCCGCTGGGCCGTTTTAGGTCACGACAACAATCAGCCCGAACTGGTTTTGCTCCAAAGTGACGGTGCCGTGGTCGAAGAATACCGCATCCGGCAACCCAACAAACTCATGCCCTTCGACGCCGGCGAATATCAGTGGCCGGCGAAGTAAACCGGGGCGAAGAGTCACTCTCTTTCCATTTCCGAATGAATCCCACCCTGCGTTCCCTCTGTATTCTTGCGACCGTCGCCTGCTCCGCCTCGGCCCAACCCGGCCTGACCATTTATAACGGTCGCTTCGCCGTCGTTCGCGACTCCGTGCCGCTCGAGCTCAAGGCCGGGGAAAACGTGGTTCGTTATTCCGGCGCCACAGCCAGCCTGGAACCGAGCTCGGTCATTTTGCGGGATCCGGCCGGCAAGGTCCCACTTTCCATTCTCGAACAAAATTACCGGAACGATCCAGTCAGCGAACAAGGCCTGCTGGAACGTTATGAAGACCAGCCCCAGACGGTGAGTTTTCTGGTGCGCGAACCCCAGAAACCCGACCGGATCGTCGAAGGCAGGGTCATCCGGAGTGGTTTTGTGCCGGGAGGCACCCCCACCCAGCCTATCATTGAGGTGGATGGAAAGCTGATGTTTGAGCTGCCCGGCCGCCCGCTTTTTGCAGGCTTAAAGGACGACAACATCCTGAAGCCTCAGCTCACCTGGAGAATCCAAAGCCCCGTGGCCGCCCAGCTTCAAGCCGAACTGGCCTATTTGACCGGCGGTCTGGAATGGGAAGCCAGCTATAATTTTGTCCTCCCGGAAACCGGAGAATCCGCCGATCTCAACGGCTGGGTCACGCTGCAGAACCACTCGGGAAAACTCTTCGAAAACGCCAAAATAAAACTGATGGCTGGGGACATCCACCGCGCCCCGGACCGCCAAAGGATGCCGCAAGCGGTCGCCGCTTTGGCTTTGGATGATATGGCCGCAAAGGCGGAACGGGTGACAGAGAAGGCCTTCGACGATTTTCACCTGTACGAACTGCCCCGCCCTACCACCTTGCGTGACCAGGAAACCAAGCAACTGGAGTTTACCCGGGCCGCTTCTGTTCCCACCAAACGGATCTATTCTTACGACGGGGCTCCGAGTTTCCGGTTTATGGGCCACGTCATCGTGGAAAGGGACTGGATGGGTGAAGGAAACACGAAGGTCGAATCGGTTCTGGAGTTTCAAAACAATGAAGCCTCCCAGCTTGGTATTCCGCTGCCGGCCGGCAACATCAGGGTCTATCGCAAAGATGGCGAACAGCTGGAGTTTGTCGGCGAAGATCGCCTCGAACACACCGCCCGGAACGAGACAGTCCGAGTCAAACTAGGTAACGCGTTTGACCTCGTGGGGGAACGAAAACGCACGAATTTCAAGGTCGATTCCGCCCAGCACACGATGGAGGAATCTTTCGAGGTCCGGGTGCGTAACCAGAGTAAACGCGCGGTGGAAATCCGGGTCATCGAGCATCTGGCCCGGGCCACAAACTGGACGATCGCCGACAAGAACAAGGAGTTCCGGAAAGTCGACAGCGAGACGGTACAATTTACCGTTCCCGTCGCTTCCGAGAAGGAGGGAGCCATCAAATACACCGTCCGGTACACCTGGTAGGACGAATCGTAGGGGGGAAGCCCCGGTGTGTCGGTGTGTCACTGCCACCGGGGAACCCGCTCCAAAAGCGGTTCAGAGCCCGGCCTATTTGGGAGGCCGCGCGACGCGCTCTCCTTCCACGTCCAGATAAGAGGGATCGCCGCCCTCGTTCGGGGATTCGGCGCGGAGCTGCTTGAGGGCAGTTGCGCCCCCGATGGTCTGAACCGAACGGACCGTGAGCCGTCTGACCAACACGCCGTGTTCGCCGTAGGCTTCACTCTTAAGAAAAGCACCGTT
>CAMCYN010000173.1 GCA_945883955.1 Akkermansia muciniphila | reverse complement strand
CGCGAAGGCTTCAGCGTTCCGGCCGACGCGCCTCCGATGTTTTTCATCGTCGCCCACGACGACAAATCCAACCCGATCGAGATGGGGATGCTTTATCTCGAATACAAAAAGCACGGCATCCCGGCCGAATTTCACGTCTACACTCATGGTGGACACGGGTTTGGAATGAAAAAAGGCACCCTGCCCGCCAACGCCTGGCCACAACGCTGCGGCGAATGGATGTCGGCGATGGGTTATCTCAACAAACCCTAAACGCCCTGTCATGGACCGCCGCATTTTTCTGGGCAGCCTCCTGGCCGCTTCGACTTCCAGCCTGCTCGGTGCCGACCCGCGGATCCGGATCGGCCAGATCGGCACCCAGCACTCCCATGCGTCCGGAAAAATGGAGGCGGTCCGTCGCTTATCCGACACATACGAAGTCGTGGGCCTGGCCGGGGCGGATTCCAGCACTCACCAGGCCTACGAGGGCCTGCCCCGGATGAGTGTCGAAGAACTGCTCGCCCAACCCGGGCTTCAGGCCGTGGTGATCGAACCCCGGATCGAAGACGCCTGCCCCTCGGCACTCCAGGCGCTCCGGGCCGGTAAACATATCCATTTGGACAAACCCGCCGCCCTCGATCACGCGACGTTCCGGGCCATGCGCCTCGAAGCCCAGGGACGCAAGCTGACCGTCCAGATGGGTTATATGCTCCGGTACAACCCAGCTTTTGAGCTGCTTTTCCAAGCCCACCGCGAAGGCTGGCTCGGCGACATCCTCGAAATCGACGCCATGATGGGCAAACTGGCCGATCCCGCCAACCGCACCACCATCGGCGTGTTGCCCGGCGGCGGCATGTTCGAACTCGCCTGCCACGTCATCGATGCCGCCATCACGCTTTTGGGCAAGCCGGCCGAGGTACACGCCTTTTCCACACCCACGCAGGCCGACGGGGTGAAGGACAACCAGATGGCCGTTCTGGTCTACCCCAAAACCACGGTCACCATCCGCTGCAACCACGCCGATCCGTTTGGCGGACCACGCCGCCGTTTTCAGGTGGCCGGGACCCGAGGCGCGATGGAAATCCTGCCGCTCGAATCCGGTGAAGCCACCCTTTGGCTCACTCAAGCCCACGGCCCGTGGAAACAGGGTCGCCAGACCGTCCGACTGCCCCTGCCCAAGGGCCGGTACGACGCCGAGTTTGTGGATCTGGCCCGGATCATTCGCGGAGAAAAGCCGCTGGCCTGGAATGCCGCCCACGACATCGCCGTCCACGAGACGGTGCTGAAAGCGTCGGGAATGAGCGTCTGATTCGCCCGGGGTCTCTGGTGAGATTGTCCGCATAAAAATACCGGAAGACAGCACTCTGCCCGAAGTGCCCCCTGCTAGGATCGCTCTCGATTTTCCTGATCCTATTCCTGGCAAATGATATGGCCTTTTTAACGAGTTACCAAAATTCGCGGTCCGAATGGTCCAAGATTTTCATCCGTGGACTTCTGTGGTGTTGGCTCTCTAAAATAGCGATCTTCGGCGCGGAACCCCTGCCGTTGTTTGTTCTTGTTGGCCAGTCCAATATGACTGGAGCTGACAGCGCCATCGACCCCGGTACACCCGGCCAAAAGAGTGGCGATGCCGACATCCTGTTTTGGAACCGTTCCGCCTATCAAGGAATCCAGTGGGAGAATGACGCTCAGTTTTGTCCGCTGCGTATTCAGAATTCAGCTCCCTATGGTGGACAGATTATCGGTCCGGAATTCGGGTTCGCCCGCCAGATGCAGGCTTCGGGAAAAATGGCCCGTATGGCTGTTGTGAAGGTCAGTTTTCCCTCCACAAGTATGGCGGGAGAGTGGCAAAGCGGCGGATTTGCGTACAAGGCGTTACGAGAAGAGATGGAGCAAGCCATCGGCGCATTAAAACAAGCGGGGGAGCGACCCGTGGTTTCTGGCTTTTTGGTGCATCAGGGAATTTCGGACGCGCTCCATGATGAGTCCATGGCCACGAATTACCGCGAACGGCTTCGCGACTTTATTCAACGACTTCGCTCCGATTTCGCGGCCCCAGAAACTCCGGTCGTGCTAGCACGAGAAAATCTGTCGCCTCTCGCAAAACCCGTTTTCATGGAGATCGTACGGGATTCCATCGTCGCCGTAGCGGACTCCACTACGGCTGCGGCGTGGATCGATGTGGATGATTTGCAAAGAGTCAAAGGGCATCATTTCACGGCTCTTTCACAGATGGAGATAGGTCGTCGTTACGCCATACAGATGAACACCTTAATTAATTCTCCGCACCAGGCGAAGGCTATCCAGGGAAGCAAAACACCATGATCGACGATCGAATTTTAAAAGCGGGAGAACTCTGTCTCTCCCGGCGTGATTTTGTAAAAATTGCCTCGGCTTTACCCGGGCTGACGCTGCTAGGAGCGGGGGCGGGTGTCGCAGACGCCAACTCAGAAACTGAACCAGAGCGCGAGGTGGAGGTTCCCTTCAGTCTGGACGATCTGGCAACGGCCTGGTTGCGGCGGCGAATCACCCAACAGGCGGCTATGCCCGGGCTGAACAATGATCT
This sequence comes from Akkermansia muciniphila, assembly GCA_945883955.1. Lineage (GTDB taxonomy): Bacteria > Verrucomicrobiota > Verrucomicrobiia > Chthoniobacterales > Chthoniobacteraceae > Chth-196. The sequence continues at coordinate 4,884 of CAMCYN010000173.1, read as the reverse complement.
CGGCTCCATTCAGATCGAGGCCGATATAGCCGCCATCAAACATCCCGTATTTCCACCGTACAGCGGCGGCAATGAAATCACGGCACTGACATTGATCAATGGGCGCAGCCTGGCTCAGTTGGTGCCTCATATCGAGATTCAGTGGCGCGCATACGGCGTGGAGAGACGTTGCGAATCCGGGGATTGGTTTCTGGAAAGCCGGACCGCGCTGCTGCCGAATCAGTCCGGGGTCGTGGTCCGCCTCAAGGTGCGTAACAAGGCGGGAGCACCCCGCAGTTTGCGTCTGGGATTCTTGCTCTCGGGGCGCGCCAAGAACGAGGGTGCCGCCGGATATGCGTGGTCGGTTCCTTCGATTCCGACGGATGTCTGGTCCTTAACCGTCGAGAGTGGCTTAACCCAAACCGTGGAGCCCGTTTTGGATGGTGCTGGGGTATGTCTGGGCAACGAAGCGGGCAATGCCTTTAGCGTGCAAGCGTTTCAACCGGCGCCGGACACTTGGGAGCGCGACAGGGTCCCGACGTGGAGTCGATCTGTGAAGGCCGGCGAATCGGTTGAAATCAGTTTCTTGTGCACTTACCACAAGGACAAACAGGAGGCGTTGGGGCTCGCCTCGCAATGGCTTGGACGGGAGCAAGAGGCGCTCCTCTCAACCCGCCGGGTCTGGGAAGCAAATTGGAAGGCGGCCTTTACTCCAAATAACAAGGTATTCAGCGGCCATCTCCCGGTGGTTCATTCGCCCGCCAAGTCTGTGATGAAGCTCTATTACATGGGTGTCCTCACATTGTTGACCTGCCGGCGTAACTACGGATGGGGCGTCTCGAATCCAGCCTACTTGACCCTTTGGCCCCGACGCGGTGAGGGATCCATTTATCTGGCGTGGGACCTGCCGTATGTGAGCGGAATTTTGGCCCGCCTGGACCCAGTAGTCCTCAAGGAGATGTTACGCCTCACCATGTCCGCTCCGTGGCTGAAGTATATGGTGACGAATCTCTTTTCGGGCGAGCAGGGAAGCCGGGCCTGTTGCACCCATCCCCAGGCCGTGACCACAAGTGTATTCCACCTCATGCGCTGGCAGGGGGATCAAAGCTGGCGGCAATGGGAAATCACAAGGAAGTCGGCGAAGCCTCCAAAGGGGCCCGCCGCGAATACCCCCGCGTCCGCCAACGCCGATGTTCTCACGGGAGAAAGGGCGTACCAACAAGCACTCCTGATGCACCGGGATTACCACTTGGCAGGATCGACGCTCGCGGATCTGGGGGGCCGTGGTCCCTATCTCGAATGTATTACCAATTACGCCCATGGAACCGCCGGACTGAGCGCGGTTCAAGCGGCCGCACTTAAAGAGGATGCGCTCGCCTTTGGGGGACCAGTGGCCGGCGAACGCTCCGCGCTTTTGAAGGACATTTGGTCGCTTTTCCAAAAGGATCAGGGGTTCTTCGCCTGCCTCTATCCAAATGGTGTCAAACATGATGCACCCAACCTTTACGACCTCGGTCTGGTCCTTGATTCGATCGGCGACGAACTGCCCCAGGACTGGGGAGCGCGAATCGTTCGATTTGTCCGCGAGGAGTTAGTGACTCCCACCTGGGCACATTGCCTCCGGCCTAGTGATCTGGATTCGCTCAGTGGGACTCGGGCCGACCACCAGTGGTCAGGATCTTTCGGGGCTTGGCCGGCCCAATTTTTACTTGGGGCATTCCGTTCCGGCAACGAGGAGGACTGGATGGCGGAATGGATTGGCGGGATTTCCAAAGTCACAGCACAAGGCCCATTCGCCCAGGCTTATTGGGCCGAGGACATGACCGAGCCGGAGGCCGGGGCTGCAGCCAAATGTATGGATGAATTGCCCCAGGGAAATCATTGGTCGTGTTCCAGCGGCGTCTATTTCGCCCAACTGGTGCTGGACGGAATCGCTGGGTTGAATGCTTCCGTCGATGGTGTGTTGAAGGTTAACCCGCGTCCGTTTCCGCTGCGCGAAGGTTTAATTGCGGCGAACATCGAACATCGAAAGCAGCTCTATGTTCTCGAAAAAGGGATTCTCCGGCGGAGTTGAGGTGAGCTGAAACCCCACCCCAGACGCCTGTTCGATAGCCGGTGTTTCTACCTTGGGCGCTACCTCCCCACAGCGCCGCAACCATGCCGGGGAGAGTCGGAAAAATCTCAGCGCTGCGGCAAAGCTTCGATTAGTCGTAAAGCGAACCGCTGACCCAACTCGAGCTGTCCTTGAGTGTCGTAATGGACCTCGTCCGGCTTCTTGCCGAGACCGTTGGTGGAAAGGGTGAACACATGGGGCAATTCGCTTGCCGCGGCACGCTGGGCGCGGACGACCTCGTCCACCGCAGGGAAAACATGCCGGATGGAAGCCGCCACCTTGGGCGGGTTGATTTCGCCGATGAGAAATGGCACCTCCGGCGCTTGCAGATCCCGCCGAAGAGCCAGAATAAGCTGTTCAATATGAGTGCGGTACTCTTTCCCAACTTCATCCAGAATAGCATCACTCTCACCCTGCATCCACAGAATGGCATCGGGCTTTGTGGTGCCATCGGGGAAAGCGAGATTCCAGGCAGCGAGCAGCTTCGGATAAAGTGCGCCCGCATTCACATCATGAGAGAACTGGATTCGCTTCACGCGCTCTGCGTCGTACTGCGGCGACCAGGCCAATTGTGAGGTTCCTCCGACCGCAAATTTGAACAGCACGATGGCCCGCCCGGGAAAGTGTTTTGCCATCGCCTTTGCGATCCCGACTTCAGGTCCAAAATTCCCCTGCGGAAAAGGCGTCACCGGTCTGCCATTCACCAGCAAAGAGACCTTTTCTGGCATCACCTTCATTTCCTCCGGCAGCTCTGCCACCTGCCCCTGTCCAACCATGTTGGATTGACCTGCAAGCAACAGAACCAAAGGCTTTTCCACCGCAAGAGCAGGAACGTGAATAATCAGACACGAGACGACGACGGAGAGTATGTGAGTCTTCTTCATACGGGATGGCGATCGAAGTGGGGGGCGTGGTTCTGGAGGGATCAGGCTGGTTGAGCGCCGGGATTCGGTTCGCCTCGCGCGACGGCTTGTTTGCGTCTGTATCAGACTCCGCGTGTCCCCAATCCCAAAAATACGAGGCTTCCTGGGATTGCGGTCCTGTTAGCCAGGTTTTTAGCGAATCCAGACGGCTTTCCCTGTGCCGCCTTTGGGCGTGGTCTTGGGGTAGTCTGGGTTGGGGTTTTGCTCGATGACCTTCACGACCTTCTCGATGGGCAAATCGGCCTGTGAGTCCCGCGTGCGGACGCCGGTGATGCTGACATTGCGCACGTTGCAATCGAGGTCGGGGGAGAAGATTTCCGTCCAGCGCGAGGGATCGGTACCGGGCGCACCCTTGTAGGTCATCGACTTCGGGCCGAGTTCGAGGAGGTGGTAGTCTGCAGGGAGCGGGAAGAGCAGTTTGACGCCTGCGATGCTGAGTCCGTCGGTGTTGGCGTGGACTTGGATACTGCCGGGGCGGTTGAAGGTGAGGTTTTCAAACGTGATGTTCCTCAGCGTGCCGATGCCGCCGCTGAAGTCGTTGGCGCGACCGGCTTCGAGGTTCGGCTGGTCGTAGAGCTTGAAGTCGCGGATGTCCGTGATGTGGCGCAGGGTGATGTCGTGGATGGGGCAGTCGAGCGTGGTGCCATTGCTGAAGCGCTTCACCCCGGGGAGCAAGCGGATGGCATCAGTGCTGCGTTTGCCTTCGGGAGCGCCGGTGATGTGCTCGATGGTGAGATGATGGATGGGACCAAAGCTCGCGCTGTATTGCTTCCAATCCCAGGCGGTCAGGGAAACCGGATCATCGTGGGAATCCCCGCTCACGTTGCGGATGACGCCATAGCTCGCCGGGCCATCGACATGCACGCCATCGCGCCCGTGCCCGTCCAGCGTGACTCCATCTATGGTGAAGTCGCGGATGTTGCCGAGATGGATAGCGAAGGGTCGCCCTTGCCGCACGGTAATATTACGCACCGTCACTCCGCGGACGTTTTGCAACAGGATAACGCCGTGTGTGCCGGGAACGGGTTCCTTCTTGGAGGATAGACCGCGCTGGTTGCCGTTCGCATCCTTCGCGCCATTCGCCAGAGTGGTCCAGATGCCGCCTTCGATGATGATGTTAGTGTCGGGCTTCGTGTCTTCGGGCACGGGCCGATCATGGAAACCGACGAGATTGGCATTACGCACCATGCAGGTGTTGCAGCCGGGTTTGAGGCGGATCTCGGCATCAGGCGCGGAGGCAAGTGTCTGACCGGACTTCAAGATGATCGGACCATCGAGGTAATAAGGCTGATCTCGCTTCGGCAAGAATACGGCGTTGTCTTTGTCGAGGGCTGCCTGGATGGCGTCGTTCCAGATCTCGCTTTTGACTTCGCGTGATTCGATCGTACCCGACGCATCCGGCCAGGACTCGGTCCAGGTCGCAATATGAGTCAACGCGGGATCAACATTCGCGGCGAGCAGCGAGGCCATCGGTATAACCAGCAGGGAGGCGAGGAGAGAGATTGCGGTTTTCATACACGGGGAGGCTGTTTGGTTGGTACGAGTGTGTTGGCACGAGGTGTCCACATACGATTGCTCTGGGGCCGTCGCGGTGGCAGAGCCTTAGCGCACCGTTACTGCCTCGGTCACGGTCGCGGTTATCCGAACTTTGGGATTGGGTGAGAGGATCTGTACACCTTTTGGGGTTTCGATTCGGGCTTCGATCACGTCCTCTTTCCGCTGCCACTCGACTTTGATGAGCCCATGGGGAGTCGACACGCTACCCTTTGCCGAAGTGAGGCTACCGGGGCGTGGGTCGAAGATTGCCTCACTGAAGCCGGCCTTTCCTGGGCGAATGCCAAGCACGTAGCTGGTCAGGAGCCAGTTGAC
>CAMCYN010000172.1 GCA_945883955.1 Akkermansia muciniphila | reverse complement strand
AGGCTGACGGTGAGGGCGGTTGGGAGCGGCACATGGACCTACCAGTGGCGGAAGGGCGGGGTGAATTTAAGTGGAGCCACGGCAGCTACGTATGAGGTGATGGCCGCCGGAGAGGATCATGTCGGCAACTATGACTGTGTGGTGACAAGTGCTGTTGGGACTGCCACAAGCACGGTGGCCGCGATTTCCCTGACAATTCCGAGTGCTGCGATTGTGGGTGAATCCGTGAGGTTAGCCATTTTCACCCAAAGTGGCTCGGTGAGTTGCGTGGCGACAAGTTTGCCACCCGGACTCACTTTGAACCGGAGCACCGGGGTTTTGGGAGGTACCCCCACCAAAGGGGGAACGTATACGGTAACCTTCACGCTTAAAAAGGGCGCGGCGGCGGCAGTGTCGCAGCGGTATCGGATTGATGTGGCCTCCCTGGCGCCGGGCACGGTCGGGGTTTTCCACGGGTTGATCGAGCGGAACCCGACGCTTAATGGCCACCGGGGGGCGCGTATTCAACTGACGACGACGGCGAGCGGGATGTGTTCCGGATCGATTGTCAGCGGCTACAACCCTGTGCCGTTCCGAGGCAAACTGAGTGCGGCTATGGAGACGCCAACCCAGGCGGCTTTAAGTGTGGCGATCCCGGCCCTTGGCGGGACCTTGCAACTCAGCCTGGATGGCACAACCAATACCCTGACTGGGACTCTGAGTGATGGAGTCACCAATACGGTAGCGGTGAACGCGTGGCGGAACGCCTGGAATCAAACCGCCGGGAAGGCCGCGAAGTTCAAGGGGCTCCACACCTTTTATCTCGAACAAGGGAACCCCGATGTCGCGTTGCCGCAGGGGTATGGTTACGGGGCTTTTACCGTTCACGAAATCACGGGCGGTGCTACGGTTGTGGGGCGGCTGTCTGATGGAAGTGGTTTTTCAGCAGGTACCTTCGTGGGTCAGGCCGGGCAGGTGGCCCTTTATATGCCGCTTTACTCAAACCGGGGTTCCTTTACCGGAAAGCTCACGGTGACTCCGGGAGTGAATGCTCCCGTGGATAATGTCGTGGAGGGTACCCCAAGCTGGTTCAAGCCCGCGACGCTGGAGAACTCCAAGGACACGCTGTATCGGGCCGGATTCGGACCGCGCGTTCTGACTGCGGCCGGAGGGGCGTTTAAAGCAGTCGCGCCCGGGCAAAGGTTGCTGGGATTGCCGGCTGTGGGGAATAATGCGGTTTTGCAATTTACCCGAGGAGGACTGGAGCAGGAGGTGGCGGAGTTTCAGCAAATCTTGACGGTTTCAAATCCCGGTCTGACTGGCACGCGGAACACAGCGGTGGTTCCTGCCAATGAACACCAGATCCAGTTAGCCACCTTTGGGAGTGGAAACGGGCTAATTGGGGGGCGTTTTGCCCTGGCTGGAAGCGCCTCAGGAGCGAGACGGGTGATGTTTAACGGGCAGATAGTCAGCACGATTGCCGGGGGAACCCGGGGGTACGGCTTCTTTCTGTTACCGCAACTGTCTGCGCCGGGGGAGAGTGCTGCCAATGTCCCAAAGCTCTCCGGGCGAGTGGTCCTGGAGGCGGCGCCGTAGAGGAGGCGCACACGGAGCGAACGGAGGGCGCCCAGCCTCGGCCCGGACGCGAAAAACGCTGCAGGGATCTTGCGACCCCAGGCAGCGTTTTTTGTCCGTTGTTAAGAAAGGCCGCTTATTGCGGGGGCTTCCATGCGACGGGTAGTCGCCGGCCGTTTTGAGCGGCGCGGAAATGCAAACGGCCATCTGGTGTGGCGCTTACATGGCAGTCGACCGGCTTGGCGCCTTCGGCGGAATCCACGTCGCCGGCCCGGAAAGTTCCGAGGGGAGTCGGAGGTTCTTTACCCTCGGATTCTCCTTGTTGGAGGGAAACCTCCACGGTGTCGTCACCCTTGGTCCGCCAGGGGAAGGCACCTTCGGCTGGGAGACGGCGTCCGGCTCCGATGACAATTCCGCCGTCGCCGTCGCTCAGGGTGATCAGGAGAGGGCGGGTGAGATGGCCGGCGGGGTGGATTTCCAGCGGGACACCGCTTCCGGTGAGGACGCCGCCCCAGGCTTCGAGTGTGCTGGAAGCCATGGATTTAAACTCGTCCGGGGCGTCCGGTGTCGACAGCGCGCGGCGGAGAACGCCGGCGGCTTCGTCGCGCAGACCGAGCGTGTAGAGAGTCTGTGCATAGTTCCAGTCGAGGCGGGCACTGTAGCGCCGGCTTTCGACTGCAGGACGGATCTGGGTGGACAGACGGTTGAGCTCTTTGGATTCCCCGAGCACGGCCGAGAGGTGAAGCAGTACCTCTTCAACTTCCGGGGCGAGGGCAAATGCGTTATCGGCATGACGAAGAGCGAGTGCCGAATCTTCGCGGCCCCGAGCCATGGAGCTGGCTAGCAGATGGCCCATCCACGATTTTCGTTCGGTCGCCCAGGCTGCCAGTTTGTCTTCCTTGGCCGGATCAACGTCCCCACTGGAAAGACCGAAGAAGATCCCGATGGCGGCGTGGAAATTCGGGTCGAGTTCGAGCACTTTTTCGAGGGCCTTAAATTCGCCTTCGGTGTCTCCGGCGTCGTTGCACGCCTGCGCCACATGCATAAATGCCACCGCTTCGTTGGGCTGTAATTCCGCAAAACGATCGATGGTTTTGCGGGCGTCTTCGGGCCGGGCGGCGGTGCGGTAGGCGGAGGCGAGCACGAGATAAGTGCGGGCGTGTTCGGGACGGACTTCGCGGGCTTTTTCCAGCGCGCCAATGGCCACGTCGATGACGAGGTTATCGCGCAGGAGTTGTTCGGCCAAAGCCACGAGCTGGTCGGGTTCGGTGGCCAGGGATTCGATCTGGCTGGAGATCATCCCGCGGAACGTGGGGAGATCCACATAGCCGACGGCGTCGGTGTTGGGTTTCCCGTCTTCGGTCTGGCGCATCAGGCGGACGAGTTCGCGCAGACCTGTGAGGCCGTCCAGGGCGAGCTGATCGTTGCCGTTAATTTCGAGGGCTTTCCGGAAGGCGTCCACGGCTTTTTGGCGTTCGCCCTGCTGAGCGTAAACGGCTCCGAGGCTGCTCCATGCGGGCCCGATGTTGGGGGCTTTGGAGACAGCGGCCTCAAAAGACCGGATGGCTTCGGCGTCATCGCCTCCGAGGCGGGCGAGGTTCCCGAGTTGAAACAGCACAAAAGGCGAGCCGGGGTGGAGACGTTCGACTTCGTCGAGCAGGCGCTGGCTTCGAACGAGTTCTCCTTCTTCGAGGGCCTCGGAGAGTTCCTGGAACAATCCGGTGGCTGCCCGGAAGCTCGTCCAGGGTTCCCCTGCTTCGGCTCCGAGACGGTCAATGGCTTCGAGCAGGGTTTCGAGATCGAGCGGTTGGCGGGTGGCAAGTTCCGGGTCTGCGTCCTCGGGCCAAGGGAGGCGGTGAGGTAAACCGTAAAAATCCAGTTCCCATGACGGGGATTCAAGCCAGCGGACAGAAGCGCTCATATAATAGGGTCAGAATTCAAAAAGGGAGGAAACCATACCCGCTCTGGCAAGCGCGGCGACGGTAAAAAGAGGGTGCTGCGGGCTGCCCGTTATTCCAAAAACTCCTGCAAGGCCTCCTTCAACTGGGCCCGCGCCCGGAAAAGCAGGCTCTTGACCGACGAAACACTGGTCTCGAGCACGAGCGCAATGTCCTCATAAGCCATCCCTTCATACCGTCGCAGATGCATGGCGGTACGTTGCGCCTCCGGCAGGGCCGCCAGCGCCCGCTCAATCGCCAACTGCAACTCCGCTTCCTCCATGGCCCTGTCGGGGCGTTGTGCGGCTGGATCCCGGATTTCCCAACGGGGCGCGGATTCCTCGTCCTCGAGCGGTTCAATGGAGACGGTCGCGTGCCGCGAACGGTAACGGATCTCGTTCAGCACCAGGTTTCTGGTGATCGTTAACAGCCAGGTCGTGAAGCGGGCGGAGGGCTGATAGCGGTCGGCCGATTTCCACACCCGCACAAACACCTCGTGCGCCAGTTCGGTGTGGTCAAACTGCGAGCCCACGAGCCGACCAATGACTCCGGCAACCCGGTTCTGGTGAAGTTCGACCAATTCCCGGAACGCATCCAGATCCCCGCTTTGGACGCTCCGCATCAAGGCGAGGTCGCGCTGGGCTGTAGGGTCGTCTTCGGTGGGGGACGCGGACGGCATGGGGCGCGCCAAGTTTTGAGGGAAATCCGGTGGCGGCAATACGAATTTAGGCGGTTTGGTGATTGGGCCGTTACAGGATTGTTACAGCTTGAGGCTTGAGGCTTGTCGGCCAGGAGGGAACATGAAGCGCCTTTGCGGCAACACCCATGAGTCTTTCTCAAAAATCCAATCGTAAACGGATCCTGTTGGCTGATGACGAACCCGACGTTTTGACTCTGCTCTCTCTCAATTTACGCCGCGCTGGATTCGATGTCATCACCGCCGAGGACGGCGAGCGCGCTTTGGCCCTGACCCGCGAAGAATCCCCGGCACTGGTGATTCTGGATTTGATGATGCCGGGGCTCAGCGGGCTCGAAGTGGCAAAGCAACTCAAACAGTCGCCCGCTACGGCGCGTATCCCCGTGCTGATGCTCACGGCCAAGTCCGATGAAGTGGATCGCATTGTCGGACTGGAACTCGGAGCGGACGACTACGTGACCAAGCCGTTTAGTCCGCGGGAGATTGTTCTGCGCGTTCAATCGGTGTTGCGTCGTTCCGAACCGGTGGCTGTCTCGGTGGACGAACTCGGCGTGGGGCCTGTGAAGGTGGACCGGATCCGGCATGAGGTCCTGATTGACGGCAACCCTGCGGAGTTTACCGCTACGGAGTTTAAGTTACTGACGGTGTTGATGGAAAGGCGTGGACGCCTGCAGAGCCGGGAGGTGCTCCTGAACGACGTGTGGGGTTACGAGAGTGTGATCGATACGCGAACGGTCGATACCCATATCCGGCGTTTGCGCGAGAAGCTCGGGCCGGTGGCGGCGGAGTTAATTGAGACGGTGCGCGGGTTCGGTTATCGCATGATGGATCCCGCTTCCTAGAGGCAAGGGTGATGGAGGGAATGCTTTCATTTCTGTGGGCGCTTCCCGTAGCGATCGGATGGCGCTGGCATTATTGTGTGCAGCGTGCGCGGTGGAAACATTTGGAGCGTGCGCTGGAAGAACTCGGGAGTGGCGAGTCCCGGGAACAATTGCTTGCGCGGATTTCGGAGGATCCGTCGCTGGAAGATGTGCGGCATCGACTCGAAGGGCTCATGTCGCTGCAGGATTCAATGCGGCAGCGTATTGAGCATGAGGAGTTCAGTTTGCGTACGGTGCTTTCCAGCATGGAAGAAGGCGTGTTGGTGGCCGATGCGCGCCAGACGATTCGCCTGGTGAATCCGGCCTTCGAAAAGACGTTTGGTTTGGGTGGGGGGAGCGTGGGGCGTTCGGTGCTGGAGGTATTGGGTGAACCCGAAATCTATCGTCTCATCCAGATGGCGATGGAAAATGGAACCGGTCAGCAACAGCAGGTCGAGATGGTGCCGGGTCGCAGGGCTAAACACGTCATGGTGCACGCGGTGCCGATGAGTGACGTCAAGGGCCGGGCCGGGATACTGGTAGTATTCCGGGATGTGACACGTTTGCAGGAACTCGAAAACGTGCGGCGTGAGTTTGTGGCCAATGTGTCCCATGAATTGCGCACTCCATTGGCGATTTTCCAGGGGTACGTGGAGAATTTGCAGGAAATGCCCGATCTTCCCGAGGAAGAGCGCAGTGAGATTTTGGGGATATTACGAAGACATTCGCTGCGTCTAAATTCTCTGGTGGAGGATCTTCTGGGTCTTGCGAGGCTGGAGGCCCGGCGGGAGGAGTTTCGCTGGGAGGTCATGGATATGGGCCGGTGTGTGGCGGCGCTCGTGCGGGATTGGGCGGTGCGGGGCAAGGAACGTCACCTGGAGTTACAGGTGGTTTGTGATTCAGATCTGGCGCCGGTACGTGCCGATCCGCTGCGGATCGAACAGGTACTTCACAACCTTCTCGAAAACGCCCTCAAGCATGTTCCCGCAAAAGGCGGTCGCGTGGTCGTGCGCACTCAGCGAGACCACACCGGAGTGGTGGTGTCGGTGGAGGACAATGGCAGCGGGATTGCGTTGATGGATTTGCCCCACATTTTTGAACGGTTTTATCGGGCCGACAAATCACGTACTCGCGAAGGCGGCGGGCATAGTTCCGGATTGGGATTATCGATTGTGAAACACATCATTGCCCAGCATGGCGGCCAGGTAGGCGCTTCGAGTGCTTCGGGCAAAGGCGCGCGTGTGTGGTTCAGTCTGCCGGTGGTGCATGACCCGGGTGTGTTGGCCTCAGGGCAACGATGAGCGCTCCCGGCCACGTCCGAATCTTGACCCTCTGGAGGGCATTTAGTTCAGTGGGCTGTGACTCCGACCAAACTTGTTCTTCTCGATTGTGATTCCACGCTGAGCGCCATTGAAGGCATCGACGAACTTGCGCGATTGCGCGGGGAACAAACGTTTGCGGCGGTCGAAAGTATGACCCGCGCGGCCATGGAAGGCGGTACGCCGATGGAGGCGATTTTCGCACGGCGCCTCTCTCTGATTCGGCCGACGCTCCAGGAACTCGAGTCGATTGGTGCCAAGTATATCGAACATGTAGAACCCTCGGCCCGCGAGACGGTCGCACAGCTTCAGCAGGCGGGCTGGATCGTGGCGATTGTGAGCGGGGGCTTTACGCAGGCAATCTTGCCACTGGCAGAGTATCTGGGCATCAGCCGCGTGGAGGCGGTTACTTTGGAGTTTGATCAGGCCGGAGAGTACACGGGTTTTGGTGCCGACAGTCCCACCGCTCAAACGCGTGGCAAAAACGTCGTGGCCGGGCGGCTGCGTGCCGAGTTTAACGCAAATAAAATGGTGATGGTCGGCGACGGAGCCAGCGATCTGGAGGTCAAAGGCGACGTGGAATTTGTCGTGGGCTTTGGCGGCTATGCGGTTCGCGAAAAGGTGCGGGCGGAAGCCGACGCCTTTATCACTCGGCTTTCGGAGTTGCCTGGCGTGATCGGCTAAGGGCTCTCCCCAACAGGAGGGTGTCGCTGGGGCGCGATGCCCCAGCTCTGCTTTGGGGTTCGGCTGCGAGAGGCTTTACGCCAGAACCCCGTGGATGATTTCCCCGTGGACGTCGGTGAGCCGGATATCCCGTCCGCTGAAGCGGAAGGTCAGCTTGGTGTGATCGATGCCGAGCAGGTGAAGCATGGTGGCATGCAGATCATGGATACTGACGGGGTTCTCGACTGCTTTGTACCCGTACTCATCGGTGGCTCCAAACACCGTGCCGCCCTTGATCCCGCCGCCGGCCAGCCACATCGTGAATCCGAACGGGTTATGGTCGCGGCCGTCTTTACCCTGCGCAAACGGCGTCCTGCCAAATTCGCCGCCCCACACCACCAGAGTGCTCTCCCAGAGACCCC
>CAMCYN010000171.1 GCA_945883955.1 Akkermansia muciniphila | reverse complement strand
TGGGTCGGTCGGGAAACTTGCGCCAGGTATGGCCGCTCAGGTCCGGGATCCGGAGACGGATGAAAAGCTTTCCCTGCACGCCACCGGGATGCTCTGGCTCAAGGGGCCCAACATCTTTGAAGGATATCTGGACGACCCGAAGCGAACGTCAGAGGTCTTGCGCGAGCAATGGCTCAAAACCGGCGATCTCGGCCGCTTCGACGAGGATGGCTTTTTATTTATTGAGGGTCGCCTTTCGCGCTTCTCAAAAATCGGCGGCGAGATGGTCCCTCATGAAACCATCGAGACGCGCCTGCTGGAGGCTTTGGGGATTGCACCCGAGGAGAGGGCTCTTGCCGTCACGGGTGTGCCCGACGCGGCTAAAGGGGAGTCGCTGGTGGTGCTGACGACCCGTGAAGTAGATTCCCAGGAGATCCGTACCAAGTTGGGTGTCGCGGGCTTGCCCAATCTTTGGATTCCTCGTCGCTTTGTGCAGGTGCCGGAGATCCCGCATCTTGCCACAGGAAAACTCGATCTGAGACGAATCCGTGAACTGGCAGAGCAAAGCTAGCCGAGGGATTTTGTCGGGCGGAATCGTCCGCTGGAACTCCCTACAAGACCATTTGCAAAAAGCGGCTACGGCCTCAGGTGGCTTAACATTAGAGATGTATGGAAGAATTGGCCGAGCAAATGCGCCGGGATCTGGAGGAGGTGGCCAAAACCCGGATGCCGTTTGGAAAGTACGGGCCCAGTCATTATCCGCCCGCCGGGTTGCTCATTTACGATCTGCCGTCGGAATATTTGGGCTGGTTTCTGACCAAGGGCGGGTTTCCCAAAGGCCGCCTCGGCCAGCTCCTTCACATGGTTTACCAGATGAAAGTAGACGGTCTGGATTGTGTTTTTGACGAACTTCGCAAGCAACGCCGCGACTAGGCGCTGGAGTGTTGTTTTACGGCGGGCGCTTGGGAGGGCTGCGTTCCTGCGGGCAGGACAAAGGTCTGGCCAATGTCGGTGAGCGCGATCCGATGGGGTTGGCTGGCCAGGGCACTCTGGAAACGGGTGATGGGTTCCATCATAGGCTCCGAACTGAGGCGGAAGGTTTGGTGATGGATGGGGAGCAGATATTGCGCTTCGGCTTCGTTTGCCATTTCCACGGCTTCTTCTGGCGTACAGTGGCTCTCGATCCACGGGCGGTACGCTCCGATTGGCACAATAAACAGGTCGATAGGGCCCTGGGCCGCAAGGTGGGACGCGTCGGTACGGGCGGTATCTCCGGCGAAACAAATCCGCACGCCGTCCCGTTCGAGCACAAAAGCGTTGTAACGCCGGTGGGTGTCGGTGCGGGTGCGTGCCCCCCAATGCCGCAGGCGGCGGCCGGTGATTGTTATGGCCCCGTTGCTGGTTTCCACCAACCGGGTTTCATCCCAATCGACTTCGATGACCTGTCGAAACGGGATCCGTTGGAACACGTCGGCAGTGGCCCCCGCGGTGATGACGACACAATCCGGCTGCAAAAAACTCAGGCTGGCCAAATCCATGTGATCCATGTGGGCGTGGGACATTAAAACCAAATCAATCGGCGGCAGTTCCTCCGGCCGGAGGGCACATTTGACATAACGCTTCGGCCCGATTGTCAGCGGCCAGAGACGAAAACCGACCCGGGCCAGAAACACCGGATCAGTGAGAATCATCATCCCGCGAAAATTCAGCAGAACCGTGGCGTGCCCAAGCCATGCCGCCGTGACGTCCGTGCGGGACCAGGCCTCAGGCCTCGGGTGATGCGGGGCGGGAATTTCGCGCCGGGTGCAGTCGGTGAGGATTTCGCTGAGTAATCGGAGTAAAGCCATACAGCGACAGAGGAAGTTGGGCTGAGGAGAGTTATTTGCGACCCGTCCTGGTGGCATAACGCAACCGATCGGCACTGGGAGTGAGGCCGAGCCTCGTTCGAAATGGACGGGTGAATGCACTTTGATCATGGAAGCCATTCTGGCTCGCCACCTCGGCCATACTGGCGTTGGAACGTTCGAGCTGACGGCACGCATTTTCAATACGCAGCTGGATCAGGTATTGGACCGGTGCCATTTGGAAAAGGGCTCGGAATCGCCATTCAAACTCGCTGACGGAAAGGTGCACCATTGCCGCGAGCTCTTTCATGCTGATTTCCTCCGCGAAATTCCGCGCCAGATGATCCACCGCCGCCCGGAGATCCTCGTACGGGCCGATCACCGCTCCGGCACACCGGGCATCCCGCATCGCCCCCGCAATTCCAATGACCTTTCCCGAGCCATCATGGAGGGGAGCCTTACTCGAAAGATACCAGTTCAAGATACCTTTCCTAACGTCGCCCAAGGAAAACAGCGCACGGCAATGTTTACTCTGGGCGAGCCGGGCGCCAAATCGTCCGAGCCGGATCACGAAAAGTTAACCTTCCACACTGCCGGTCGTGATTTTCGGCTCACCGATTTGCATGGCAAAGTTGTCAAAGCCATCCTGGCCTGAGTGCCGACGTCGTACCGGGGGAGCTGCGAAGGAATGCCGAGCGCAAGAGTCGGCATTCCTCCCCGGTTGCAGTCGTAGCTCAGGGAGCCTTGACCGCAGCCACCTCATAACGATGCGGCGTGGGCTGGTTGACCTGATAAATTTCGTCTTCGAACGCCCGGGCATTATCCCGGAGAGCTTTGACGCGATCGGGCATGCCGACTTTCCAGGCTTCAAATTCGGCGGCCATCGCTGCGGCTTCCGGTTTTCCTTCCAAAGCCCTGATTTTGTTACGCCGTGATTTGAGGGCGCCGTATTCGTTGCGGATCCGAACATAGGCTTCGGCGTTTCGACGCTGGTTGAGCCCGGCGACCTTCAGCGCCTGCTGGTATTGGGGAGTCGCAGGATTTTCTCCAATCTCGACGCCAAAGGCGAGTTGTCCGTCGGTCCAATGGCCGATGGGCTGTCCGTCGATACGGATTTCATATTTGCCGGGAGGCAGATTACGGACGGTGACCTTTTCATTACTCATCCGATGACCGGCGTGGGTGAGTTTATACCCTTCGGCCGCGTCTGCTGGAACGACCCACGGCAGAGAGTTGCAGTGGAAGGTAAAAGCCAGGCCGTCGGTGGCTTCCAACTCGGTGACCCGCCCGTTGGAGGCTGAGGCTGTCCATAAACCGTCTTTTTGCTGGAGGGTGACTGCACCGACCTGGGATTTGGGAAACACGTCCCCAATCAAGGCGGCAGCCATCACGAATTGTCCGGCCGGTCCGGGGTGGATGGCATCCTTGATCATGGTCCACTCGGGGGCGGTGCGGCGCTGTTCCAAAGTGATGTGGTTGAGGGGGCTGTACATATCGACAAAGTTCAGGCCGCGCTGCTGGGCGCCTTCGCGCAGCCAGGCGCCGTATAAAGAAAGGACACCGTTGTAGTAGGTGTCGCGCGGTTCCTGGGCCTTGCCTGCGAGGCGTGCGGCTCTGGCATCGTGCATGGTGGGGGTCATGAGAATGGGGGCGGCACCCAAAGCGGATATTTTATCCAGAATAATGGTCATACCCGACTGATAGGTATCGAAAATGGCCTGATCGTAAGGACGATAACGGCCATCATTCATGCCGAGTAAAATACTGACCGCCTTGGGACGATAAGCGGCGACATCTTCTTCAAAGCGATCCAGGGCATTGGATGCAATATCGCCGCTAACGCCGGCATTATGGAACCGGATACGTTTTTGCGGATAACGCGTATAAAAATAATTCTCTACGTACTGGGTGTAGAGGCATTGATGGGTAATGGAGTCGCCGAGGAATACGAAGGTGTCGCCATCGTTGAGTTCGAGTCGGGCTGGGAGGGGCGGGACGGGTGGGAGGGCTTGAGGGCCGTCTTTTATTCCGGGAGCCGGAGACTGAGCGTACAGTGAGGCAATCGAGCAGGATAGAACGACGGCAACGGGAAGGATGGAGCGGGCAGGGGTGAACATACAAAGAAGACTAACTTGGCGGGTTAGCTTTCTTTGAGTTGAAAAACGGAGCATTAGGGTAGTTATTTTCTCGCAAATTCTTTCTCGCGACGCGGCGGAACTTGGGCTAACCGTAGTCGCCTGTTGGAAGTGTCCTTATCGTTTGGCGTTTAGCATTTTACTGATTCGAATTTCTATGACCGCCCCTAATGATTTGTCCGGAGTTTCCCTGGAACGTCGATTGGCAGTACTGCGTGCCCTCCCGAGCTTTGAGACCCTGCCTGCGGACGGCATGGAGGAGCTGGCAAATTTACTTGGAGTGGAACGTTTTGCTGCCGGACAGGAAATCGTGCACGAAAGTCAGGTGGGGGATTATATGTACCTGATCGAGGACGGTCAGGTTGTGGTCTCGGCAGTAGGCCCCACGGGTTCGCTCCAGCTTGGAAGTCTCCGTGCGGGAGAAATGTTTGGCGAGATAGCGCTCCTGAGCGAGACCCGGCAGAGGCGGGCCACGGTGACGGCGGAAACGCCGGTCGTGACGCTCACCCTGTCCCTGGACCGGTTTCAACAGATGGTTGCCCTTTATCCCGAAGTGAAAATGGACTTGGCATGCGCCGCCTCGGCCCTGATGCAAATTCGCCTGGAGGCGTTGATGCAGGCGCAACAGGAGAAGATGCAGGGGCTTGCGAACAGTCCCCTGAGCATTTAGCAGCCTCGGATATCCCTGCCTCGGCCGCCGAAGCCGGATAGTGGGGCCGAAACGTAAACGATTGTTTACGATCGCAAAAAAAGAGGGTCGCGGCGCTTTTGCCGCCTCACTTTTACCGCCGCAGAGGGCCTTTGGATTGCGTGGATGCCGTTTTTGGGGAGATCGAACAGCCGCATCCTCCGCCGCATTTCCCTGACCCGTTGCGGCGACGGAACCAGGGGATCACAAAATACAGGAGTGCGGCACTCACGGAGGCCAAAACCAAAACCTGATCCAGAGGAACGTGCATGGGAATGGGGAGGTTATTGCCACCCGAGCAGCTTGCCGCCCTGATAGACAATGAATGTGCCGACGTAGGCTAAAAGGGTGAGGTAGACAAACTGGAAGGCGGGCCAGCGCCAGGAGTTCGTTTCGCGGCGCACCACAGCCAGAGTACTCAAACACTGCATGGCCAGGACGTAAAAGACCATCAGTCCGACACATACCAGCGGAGTGTACACCGGCGTGCCGTCCTCGCGTTTTTCATTCCGCATCGTCTCCTGCAGTGTTTCCACCCCGTCCCCCTGCTGGTCCTGACCCACATTGTACACAATACTCATCGTCTCCACAAAAACCTCCCGGGCCGCCAGCGATCCGATGAGTCCTATGCCAATCTTCCAGTCAAACCCCAGCGGACGGATGATGGGCTCCAGAGCGTGGCCCAATTGGCCCGCCACACTGTGTGCGATAACTTCCGACCCTTTGGCCTCCGGGTTCTCAGGCTTGGGATAGGTAATCAGGGCCCACAGTAGAATGGAAAGTGCCAGGATCACAGTGCCCGCCCGTTTGAGGAAGATTACGGCGCGTTCCTTCATACGCAGCAGCAGATCTCTGGCAGAGGGGAGCCGGTAGGGAGGCATCTCCATCAGCAGGATCGGGGTTTCGCTGCGCAGGATGGTTTTTTTGAAGATGAGTGCCATCAGGAAGGCGGTGCAAATCCCCAGCATATACATGCTCAACATGATGCCGCTTTTTTGCAGGGCCGAGGTGTCGGGCAGCAAAACGGCAATCATGAGTCCGTACACAGGCAACCGGGCCGAGCAACTCATCAGTGGGGCAACCAGAATGGTGACCAGGCGATCCTTACGCTGTTCGATAGTACGGGTGGCCATGACACCCGGAATTGCGCAGGCAAACGAACTAAGCATCGGAATGAAGGATTTGCCATGCAGCCCGACGCGGGACATGAGGCGGTCCATCATGAAGGCGGCGCGGGCCATGTACCCACTGTCTTCGAGGATCCCAAGGAAGAAGCTGAGAGTGAGGATTTGGGGCAGAAATACCAGCACAGCGGAAACGCCCGCGATGATGCCGTCGACCACCAGGGAACGGAAATCGTTGTCCGGCATTTGGGATTCCACCCAGGAACCGAACAACTTAAGGCCGTCCCGGATCCAATCCATCGGCACCTGAGCGATGGTGAAGATCGAAAAGAACATGAGCGCCATCGCCGCCAGAAACGCCAGGGAACCCCAGACCCGATGGGTGAGGATCATATCCAGGCGGTCGGACAAGGTCAGGCCCGTGTTTGGAGTGCCGCGTACGGTTTCGGCGCAAATACGGCTGATCCACTGGTAGCGAGCGTCCACGGCGGTACTGCAAACGTCCATTCCGGCGCTGTTGAGCCGTTGCTGGGCTTCGCGGATTTTGACGCGGAGCTCCGGGCTCGAGTGGCGTGATTCAGCCAGTGCGGCTTCGGAAAGTCCAAGGAGCAGGATGGCCTCTGAGAATTGGGCCTGCGCTGGCGCCTCGATAAAAGGAGCGATTTGCTGGGCCTCCGCAGCGAGGGCGGGAGGCATGGGAGCGCAGAATTTCGGAGCAGGGAGGTCGGCTCGTGAGAGAGCCTGTTTTAAGGGAATGAGCCCGAAGCGCTTTGAGGCTACGAGAGGGATTACGGGAATGCCGAGTTTCTGGCTGAGTTCCTCCGGATCGATGACGATGCCGGCTTCTTCGGCCGTATCGACCATGTTTAGTGCCAGCACTGTGGGAATGCCCAGTTCCAGGATTTGAGAAACCAGATAGAGGTTTCTCTCCAGGTTGCTGGCATCCACGACCGCAATAATCGTGTCGGGACAGGGTGTGCCCGGAATCCGTCCGAGCAGGACATCCCTTGAGACGGCTTCATCGGGGGAGCGCGCCTGAAGACTGTACGTGCCAGGAAGATCCAGCAGGGTCATCTGCTGACCTTGGCTGCCATAAAACGTGCCTTCCTTCTTTTCGACCGTAACGCCGGGATAATTCCCGACCTTTTGCTGCATCCCGGTTAAGGCATTAAACAGGGTGCTTTTTCCGCAGTTCGGGTTTCCCGCGATGGCCAGACGCCGGGTTAGAACGGCTGCCTCTTGGGCTGGATTGGCGTCGGAAAGAAGCGTGTTCATAAACGTTCGATAGCCACCCCTTCAGCCTCGGCCTTTCTTAAGGAGAGATGATAACCCCGGACGCGTAACTCCATCGGGTCACCGAGGGGAGCGAACCGTACGACGGAGCATTCCGTACCCGGTGTGAGTCCCATTTCCATGAGGCGCTGGCGTGCGTCAGCGGGGAGGGTGAGAGAAAGGACGCGGCCTTTTTCTCCCACAGTGAGGTGGCTCAGGAGGGTGTTGTTCATGCAGCAAGGGGTTCCACTAAAATGAGATTCCCCAAGGCACGCCCGATAGCGAGGCGGGTGCCGTAAAGGGAACAGATAATGGCTGCACCTTCGGTAATTTTCGAAACGACCGAGGTTTCGCACAAGCCGAGTTCCCGCAGTCTTAGGCACTCCTTGCAGTCGGATTGGATAGACACAATGCGTAGCCTGACGCCGCATTTAGCCGAACAAAGATTGAGCACGG
>CAMCYN010000170.1 GCA_945883955.1 Akkermansia muciniphila | reverse complement strand
TGGCGTTTGATTGATAATACGATCAGCGTGATGGGAGCCGGGATGGGAAATGCGTCGAGCCACGATTCGGTAAACTTGCCCATTTTAGTCGCAGGAGGACGTTTCAAACACGGGCAACACATCGCGTTCGACCCGAAGAATCCGCCACCACTTTGCAACTTGTGGGTTCAGACGCTGCAACAGATGGGACTCGACGTGGAGAAGTTCGGCAGCAGTCGAAGCACTTCGTTGCCGGGACTGAAAACGTAGTCCGGCGCTCTCCGCGAAGTCCTTCGTTCGATCCCAAACAAGGGCCGGGCATCGAGGTGGGTTATTCGCCCATAAACCGATATCCGATTCCCTGCTCGGTTTTTATCAGGCTGGGTTGAGCGGGATCCTCTTCGATCTTTTTGCGAAGGTGGGTAATATAAACCCGCAGATACTCCCGGCGTTCGGAGGCCTGCGGTCCCCATACTTCGCGTAGAATTTGGCCGTGCGTCAGTACCCGGCCGGGATGTTGGACGAACATCCGCAGTAATCCGTACTCGATGGCGCTTAGGTGAATCTCTTGGCCGGCGCGGCGCACGGTCCGGGTGGTGAGATCCACTTCGAGGGTTCCGGCGGAATACACCGGTTGACCGTGGGAAAACTGGCGGCGGCGCTGGACGACCCGCACGCGGGCCAGCAGTTCCGGAGTGCTAAATGGCTTGGCGACATAATCATCGGCCCCGGCGTCGAGGGCGGCGACATATACCCCGCCTTTTATAACCTATCGCGACAAACCCGGGGCCTTACACCCGGATGGGTAGTACAAAGAACGGCATTCCTTGTTTAAAGAATTCACGCTGGAGGCCAAATACCGCGAAATTATGGAGTATCCGGGTGAAGTACGTTTCCTTTTTAAAGACGATTTGCCCCCCAAAAAATATCGTGTTCGGGTAACGCTCCATAATGGTGCCGGCCAGTTCGGCCGCCGTACTTACAATTTCGGTCCCAATGCCATACATGGCTTCGGCATGGATTCCGTGGGCAAGCATATAGTCGGCATAACGCTGGGTTTCCCGGGCGATATCAGACTTTAAATCCCCCAGTTTCTGAACGCCTTTAAAATTGCCGGCATCCACCACTCCAATTTCGGCAAAAATGAAGTTTTACTGCCCGCTCCAAGACTATAAGCGCTCAGAAGCAGGGCGCCTACTTTCCACCAGCCTAGTTCGGTATGTGCGTCGTGGACGTCGCGGAGGGTGGCGGTGGCAATATCGGGCAGGTTCCCAAGGTGGGTGAAGAACCCGTAGAAGATGGCAAAGCTATGAGTCGCCAAAAAGATGAAGAAGATAGGCGCCCAGATCATAACCGATTCCCGGATACCACGGAGATTAAGAATGGTTAGAATAACCGTAGCCCATAGTGCCAGGGTTAATTTCCAGGGTAGCCATGCTTCGGGAAAGACGGAGAATAATGCGTCAGCACCCGCCGCAATGGAGAGTGCGATTGTGAGTACATAATCGACAAGAAGCGCGGAGCCGCTTACGAGGCCGGCTGCCGGGGAGAGTAATTTACTCGCTACAAAATAGCCGCCCCCGCCGCCCGGGAAGAGTTCGATAATTTGCGAATAACTGGTGCAGATAATGCCGATAGTGATTACGCAGGCCAGGGCCACAAACATCGCCAGGGCTGGATGCGCAATAAGGGCTTTCATTGTTTCTTCGGGGCCATAACAGGAGGACGACAATCCGTCGGCTCCGAGTCCCACCCAGGCGAGGATGGCAACTAGGGGCATTTTATGGAAAATGCCTTTATCGCCTATATCCAGGGATTTTCCGATAAATAGGTTTTTAAGCCAGTTTCCTTTTGGGGTGGTTTTCATTTGTTGTTTGGATGGATCAACACGGAGGGCTCTGGGGAGAGACAGTGGGGTGGATCCTGGGTGGGGGAGGGCGTTGGGCCGCGTCCCGGAATCGCTGCCTGAGAGGCAGGGGGAGATTATTCCCCTGAGAGGAATGCCGCCACGGTTGCGGCCGGGGCACTCGGGACGCTGGCCCGGAGTGCAGACTGAAGAGAGGCTCGTGTCCGCATACCCGCCAGATTAGCGGGTTGAAAACGGAGCGTGAGTTAAACGAGGGCCCGAAGGTGTTAAAGTTTTATTAAAGACGCGGCGTCTGGCGCTTGGTCCAGGATCTGGGTGTTGAGATGAAAGTTACGGTGTGGCACCCTTTCGATGTGAACGATACCAGCATCGAGGCCGACGCAGTCCGGGTAAATGTGCTACAGAGGCTGTCGCCATCCCGCAGGTTTGCGATGGCGACAGGTTGGAGCACGTCGATGCGTGAAATGGTTCGGGCAGGCATAAAGCGGCAGTTCGCTGAGGCTCCTGAGAGTGTCCGGCGTCGATTGCTTGCGGAACGGTGGTTAGGGGCTGAGTTGGCCGCGAAGGTTTACGGTCCAATCGATCCAAATGGATGAGAATTTAACGGTGACCCTCGCGATGGCGGGGATCTTGGATGAACTCGGTGTGCGCTGGTTCCTTGGCGGATCGCTTGCAAGTTCCGTTCATGGCATCCCCCGGGCGACCTTGGATGCAGATATCGTAGCGGATTTGCGTCCACTTCATGTAACGCCTCTTTTGAAGGCTTTGGGAGAAGACTGGTATGCCGAGGAGCAGTCCATCCGGCAGGCGATTGACGGCCGGAGTTCGTTCAATCTGATCCACTTTGGAACGGCTATGAAGGTGGATGTTTTTGTTCCAAAACTTCGCCGTTTTGAAACCGGGCAGTTCCTGCGGGCTCAGCGGACGCCGATTGCTGAAGGGAGTGAAATAGAAATCCCAGTGTGTTCGCCGGAAGATATTATTGCGGTGAAACTAGAATGGTTCCGGCTTGGAGAAGAGTTATCGGAACGGCAATGGGGAGATATCCTGGGTGTACTACGTATCAATGCGAAGCATCTGGATCTTGATGGGCTGCGAGCTAGTGCAACGGAGCTGGGAGTAGTGGATTTACTGATAAAGGCATTAATAGAAGTCGGCTTGGGGTAACAAAGAGCGGGTTGGTCCTTTTTCCCAAGCCGTCATCCTCTTTGGGGGTGAATCGCTCGGGAGCGAAAGTCTTACATCTTTGTCAGGGACGCGGTCTGTGGCGCGTGCTCCGGGATCAGGGTGTTGAGATGAATGATCTCCATTCCCACAAGGCAAACATCGTCGGTAAAGGCTTTGGCGTCTGCAAACCGCTCAATCTCAGAGAAGACTTCTTCCATGAGCTCGTGGGCTGGTCGATCGGCGTGCGTCAAAATGAGTTCCCGGAGCCGTTCTTCGGTGAAGATCTCGCCGGCGGAATTTTCCACCTCAAAGAGGCCGTCCGTAAACAGAAGCACCAGATTTCCGGCCTGAATAGACCGGTCGAAGGTGTGGAATTTGGCGTCCTCAAAAATGCCAAGCGCCGGTCCGGTGGTGTTCTTGGTGCTGACGGGGATGACCCGGTTGGGGCCATGCTGCACAAGCAAAGGGCTGGGATGGCCGGCGTTGGAAAAGGTGATTTGAGCCGTGGCGATATCAATCAGCAGAAAGAAGGCGGTGGCGAAAATGGTGCTGCCCGCCTGGGTCAGAATCGCACACATGGCCTCGTTGATCTGGGTGAGCAGTTCGCCGGGGTTCTCGGCCTGCTCGCCCAGTTGTTCTTCCAGGGCCCGAATCATCGCCGCCACAATCGCCGACCGGACCCCGTGACCCATCACGTCACAGATCAAAATGCCCACGGCTGTGTCCGAGATACGTACTACATTAAAAAAGTCGCCGCTTACGAAGCTGCTCGGGCGAAACATCCGGCAAAACTTTAACGCACTGTTGGCTTCCGCCACTCCGCGCGGGAGGGTGGGAAAGCGGTGCGGCAGGATAGCGATCTGGAGTTCGCGCGCCATGGCCAGGTCCTCTTCGATGAGGGCGTTTTTGGCGTGGAGTTCCTGGGTACGTTCCAGAACCAAGCGCTCGAGTCTTTCGTTGAGTGCCCGCAGATCGGCTTCGGCGGCGCGCCTGGCCTGACGTTGCTCCACTTCACGCATGGCGCGCCGAATCGCCGGTGCAAGGCGTGGCAGACGATCCTTCAGGACAAAATCGGTGGCGCCGTTTTTAAGCAGTTCGACGGCCGTTTCTTCGCCCACAGCGCCTGAGACAACAATGACGGGCAGGTCCGGCCAATGTGCCTTCACAATAGCGAGCGCCTGGCCGCCGTCGAAGTTTGGCAGTTTGTAGTCGGCCAGGACGATGCTGGGGCCGAACTCCTGGAGGGCGCGCTCAAAATCGACGCGGGTTTGGACACGGAGCGCTTCGAACGGGAGGTTGGCCCGTTTGAGCTCATGCAGGATGAGTTCGGCATCGAGGGCGGAATCTTCCAGGGCAAGGACCCGCAATGGGGTTAGGTCGGGGGTATTCATGGCTTGCGAACGGGGAGTTCGTTTAGGAGCAGCCAGTACAATCCCAGGTTGCTCACCGCTTCCGAAAACTTCTCAAAGTCTACGGGCTTGACGATGTAACTGTTGGCTCCGAGTTGATACGTCTCGAGGACATCCTGATCCTCCCGGGAGGAGGTCAGAACCACCACCGGCAACAGCCGGGTGAGCGTGTTGGCGCGGATCTGCCGCAGCACTTCAATGCCGTCCACCTTGGGCAGTTTGAGATCCAGAAGCACGACCTTGGGCTGGCCTACGCACCGGTCCGAGGACGTGGCTCGGGCCCCGAACAGGTAGTCCAGCGCTGCCTGACCGTCGGGCAGGTGGACGATATTAATGGCCAGGTTACGCTTTTTGAGCGCACGAATGGTCAGTTCCGCGTCCTGCGGATTGTCTTCAATGAGCAGGATGTCCGGATGTGTGTTCATGAGCTGGAAGAGGGGAGGGTGAAACGAAAAGTGGCCCCGGCATCGACCCCGGCCGCCGCCCAGATCCGGCCGTCATGCCGGGTGATAATGCGGTGGACCAGGGCCAGGCCGACGCCCGTGCCTTCGAATTCCTGTTCGTTATGGAGCCTCTGAAACACCCCAAAGAGTTTGCTGGCGTGGCGCATATCAAATCCGACCCCGTTGTCCTCGATGACGTAAGCCGTTTCGCCGTTTTCTGTGGGCTCGGACCGGATTGTGATTTCGGCCACCGGCCGCTTTTTGGTGAACTTGAGCGCGTTGCCAATCAGGTTCACCCACACCTGCCGTACCATAGCCAGACTGCCTCGGGTGGGCGGGAGGGGTTGGAGGGTGAACCGGATTTGCCGTTCGGGTTCCAGTGCCGTCAGTTCCCGAAAAACGCTGCCGGCCAGCGTGTACATATCGATTTCTTCCGATTCGATGTGCTGCCGGCCCAGCCGTGAAAAGGTGAGCAAATCATCAATGAGCCGGCTCATCCGGGCGGTTTCGCTGCGAATGATTCCGAGCATACGCTGCCCGTTTTCGTTCAGCGCCCCGGCGTATTCCTCCTGCACCACGCGCGAGAAGCCGTCCACGGCCCGTAGCGGAGCGCGCAGATCGTGCGACACCGAATACGAAAACGTATCCATCTCCTTGAGGGCCAGTTCGAGCTTTCGGGTACGTTCCTCGACGCGTTGTTCGAGCGTGGCGTTGAGTTGACGGATCTCGTCCTCGGAGTGTTTGCGTTCGATGGCGATGCGCGTGATATGGGCGCCGCGCTGGATGAGTTCGAGCTCTTCGTGGGTGGGAGCGTGGGGTTCGCGATAATAGATGGCAAAGGTGCCCAGAATCCGGCCCTGGATGTTGTGAATGGGGGTGGACCAGCAGGCCCGGAGTCCGTGTGACAAGGCTAGCTCGCGGTAGTCTTCCCAGAGCGGGTCGTGGGCTATGTCGCTCACGATGACCTGCTGGTTTTTGTAAGCAGCCGTGCCGCAGGAGCCCGCTTTCGGTCCAATAGGCGTGCCGTCAATAGCTGTGTTGTAGGAGTCTGG
The DNA here is from genome assembly GCA_945883955.1 of Akkermansia muciniphila. Classification (GTDB taxonomy): domain Bacteria; phylum Verrucomicrobiota; class Verrucomicrobiia; order Chthoniobacterales; family Chthoniobacteraceae; genus Chth-196. The sequence continues at coordinate 1,618 of CAMCYN010000170.1, read as the reverse complement.
CAGGCTCGGTCCCGCTCCGTGCCGCAGGTGTACGCCGTCGGGATCGAGCAACAGGACTGAACAAATCGCTCCGGGCGAGAGCCGCTCCAGACCCCGAACCAGGCCGTCGAGCACTTCGGGCAAGGTCAGCTCCCGGCCCACGAGTTCCAGCGCCCCGATTTCCCAGGCGAGCAATTCGGCGACGCGCTGCCGGTTGACAGACTCGTCGTTTAAACGCACCAGTCCGTAGCTCAAAAACAGTATACTCAAGAGGACCCCGACGGGCAAAATGGCAAAAATTCGCTCAATAATTCCCTGTTCGGTGGCGTGGTGTTGCTCGATCCGGTGCTCTTCTTCCACTTCCATCATGGCCAGCCCATTGAGGATCTCAGTCATCCGCTGGTGGCGCCTTTCGAAAAGGCTCCGTTGTGCACTCGGATCACTCAAGGGTTGGCTGCGCCGCGCGAGACTCAGGCGGGTATATTCCAGCCAGTCCGCGACGGGTTGCTGCAGGTTGGTAAAGCGCGAGTGCTGCAGAGGATCGTTCCCGGCGATCTTGCCGAGGGTTTCCAAACGTTGGAGCACTTCGTTACCGGCCTCGGAGATGGCGAGATCGGACAGGGTTATGGGGGGGGCCAGCCAGGTGGCATCGCCATCGAGCCCGGCCACACGGCTCTGGTTTTGGAGGTGCCAAAGGCTGTTGCGCAGATCGCGGATGCTGGAGATGACGTTATGGGTGTGTTTAACCCAAGTGGCCTCCTTCACTAGCCTGGAGACACTCCGGTGAGACTCGGAGGCAATGGTGACGAGGATCAGCAGTTCGCAGGCAAAACTGACGGTGACCCAACGGGGGATGAGCCAGCGTTTGAAGGTTTCCTGGGTGGCGGACCAAAGAATGGAGCTCCCGAGCAGAATAAAAAGTAACGCTGAGGGAATGGATATCCGGGTTAAATCCCACCAGGCGTTGGTGGCTTTAAAAGCGATCAGATAAACGATGGCGTTGGCAATTCCGACCGTGATGATGAGGCTGCCCAGCCAGCCCAGACGAGGGGCCTTGCGCGGGTGTGAGGGCGGCCACGTCATGATCCAGAGGGCGGCGGCGGTGAGGAGAAAATTGAGACAGGTGCTGGCGACGGGGCGGCCGGGAGCCCCCGAAGCGCTCGGGAGAACATCCCGAATCAGGAATTCGTCAAGGCCCAGATTTTGGCCCGTGAGATGTTCAAACAGGGTGGCGCTCGCCAGCGTCGCTACGCCCAGCGCACAAGCCCTGACCCCATAAATACAACCCTTTGAGGGGGAAGCCATCTGTTTTGGCCGACAGCAAATCCATAAAACCGCCATCCCACTGACGACAAAGCCCACGATGGCATTGACCTTCATCGGGGGGCCGCCCGTGCCCAAAGCCGCCAGGGAGGGAATTCCCGCTATCCATCCAAGCAGGGCAAGCGTTGCGCACACCACAACCGTAGCGGCACCGAACTGCGCCAAGTTGCAGGCGCGCGACTTCTCCCGATAGTGGATGAAACTCAATGGCTTTTCCTTCATAGCCGATCCCCGGAGCGCCAGGGGAGCGCACCCATGGAAAAGGTCGTTCACTTCTGCGGAAATACAAGGGGCGCAGGAAAATTACCCGGGCCCT
>CAMCYN010000169.1 GCA_945883955.1 Akkermansia muciniphila | reverse complement strand
TAACTATGCCATCTTCCCAAGCGGCTACCCCGCTCCTGCCGACACTCGATACGAGTGTGTTTACACTGGAAAACGGACTTGAACTGCTAGTTCAGGAAGACCATTCCGCCCCGGTAGTCAGCATTCAGGCCTGGGTCCAGACGGGATCCATCCACGAAGGCCGTTTTCTTGGGGCGGGAATTTCGCATTTGCTTGAGCATCTGCTTTTCAAGGGAACCGATAAACGGAACTGCAGTCAGCTCGCCCAACAGGTGCAGGACGTCGGCGGCTACATCAATGCCTACACATCCTTCGACCGCACCGTGTACTGGATGGATTTGCCGTCCAAGGGGTTCGCTGTAGCGCTGGAACTCCTTGCGGACGCTGTATTCAATTCCACGCTGCCTCAGGAGGAATACTCCAAGGAACAGGAGGTGATCCGGCGCGAGTTCGCGATGGGGTTTGACGACCCCGATCAAATGGCGGGCCGGAAACTCTTTTCAACCGCCTACCGCGTGCATCCCTACCGGCATCCGGTCATCGGGCATCTCCAAGCTTTTAATGCTCTGACCCGCGACGATGTGCTCGCGTATTACCACAAACGGTACGCACCCAATAACGTGTTTTTCGTCGTGACGGGTAATGTGGACGCGCAGGCCGTGCGGGATCAACTCGCTGATTTGGTGGCCCATAAACCGCGTCTGGCGCTGGAACCCGTGTGGGTTCCGCAGGAGCCGGCGCAGATTGGCCGCCGCGAAAACCACGAGGAATTTACCACGGAATTGACCCGTCTGCATATGGCCTGGCATGTGCCTGACCTGACCCATCCCGATATTCCTGCGCTGGATCTGCTAGCGGGAATTTTGGGGCAGGGGCGGAGTTCGCGTCTTTACAAGCGCTTGCGAGAGAAGGAGGGCTTGGTGCATTCAATTGATGCCTGGACCTACAGTCCTTCGGAGCCCGGTCTGTTCGGGGTGGATGCCGTGCTGGATCCCGAAAGGCGTCACGCCACGCAAAAGGCGATCGAGGAAGAAATGGACGCGATTCGAACGGACGGAGTGCGGCCTGCGGAACTCGAGAAAGTGCGCCGATTGGCACTCAGTGGGCAGCTCGGCGCGTTGGTGACAGCGAGGGGGCGTGCGTCGGATCTGGGAGGGAACTGGCTTGTGGCGAGGAACCCGGATTTGTCGCGGTATTATCTGGAGCAGCTCCAGAAGGTGCAGGTTTGCGATATTCAGCGGGTTCTCGAACAATACGTCACTTACGAGGGCGCCACGGTGGTTTCGCTCAATCCTAAGGGGACGCTTGCCAAGGATAAGCCAGCGGCCAGTGCCTCGTTGCGGGGGCCTATTCAGCGAAAGGTTCTGGCGAACGGGCTTCGTACGCTGGTTTGTCAGGACAAAAAACTGCCGCTGGTGACCCTGGTGGCGGTCTTTAAAGCTGGTGTGCTGGTGGAAACGCCCGCCAAGAGCGGGATAACGCGCCTCTTTTCGCGGGTTATCATTAAGGGAACGGCCACCAGGACGGCCGAAGGGCTGGCCGAGGAGCTGGAAGCAGTTGGGGGCGGTATTGGTGCCGATGGTGGCAACAATAGCGTGTCGGTGTCGGTACGCGTGATGCGCAACGAGCTCCGGCTGGGTATGGAAATCCTGGCGGACGTGCTCTTGAACGCCAATTTCCCCGAGACGGTCATCGCGCGGGAAAAGGAGGCGCAGCTTGCCGGGATTAAGGCCGAGGACGAGGAACCGGTGTCGGTCGGTGGCCGTTTGATGCGTGAAAACCTGTTGGCGGGACACCCTTACGCCTTAAGGCGAAATGGAAGCCCCGAGAGTGTCAGCGCGATCACTCGGGAGGATTTTCTTCAGTATCGGGACGAGTTTCTGGTCGGAAACAATGGGGTACTTTCCGTTTTTGGCGATGTGGATCCGGCCGAGGTCGATGCTTTGGTCGAAAAGGTTCTCGGTTCGCTGCGGCCTGGCGAGGAGGCACTCCGTACTCCGCCCCAACCGCCGGTGCTGACCGATCCGTTGAGTGTGACCGGGGTGCTGGAGAAACAGCAGACCGTGATTTTCGTGGGATATCGCGGAGCGGACATTTTTAGCCCGGATCGTACGGCGCTCGATTTGTTAGACGAGGCGTGTAGTGATCTGGGTTCGAGGATGTTCGTCCGGATTCGCGAACAGCTCGGACTCGCGTATTTTGTGGGTTCCAGCCAGTTTGCTGGGCTGGCGCCGGGAGCGTTTGCATTCTATCTGGGGACGGACCCGCTTAAACGCACTGCGGTGCTTGCAGAGTTACAGGACGAAATCCGACAGCTCGCCGAGGGCGGCTTGACCGACGCGGAGCTCGCGCGAGCCAAGGAGAAGATGTTGGGAGCGATGGAGATTCGGAACCAGAGTCTGGATGCGCTCGGCGCCGGATGCGCCCTCGACGAACTGTTCGGGTTGGGCGCGGAACATTACAGAGTGGTCCGCGAGAGAGTCCGGGCGGTGACGAGCGAAGAGGTGCGGGAGGTGGCGGGTAGGTATTTTGCAAAGCAACCGCCTGTAGTCGTGTGTGTCGGGCCTGAGTAAAAGGGACGGGGATGAGGCATCGTCGGCAAGTTTGGCGCTCCGAGTGACTGGCAGGCTTCCGCCGGGAGCTCTCTGGCGGGAGGCGACCCGGCGAAGTGTTATCTATATCTGGATACGTATGCGTATCTGGATGTGGGTATAAATTTACTGTGGCGAGGTTGTCTTTGTAGGAGGAGGAATGGGTTTGGCTAAAGCATTGCTAGCCGGGTCTTGTTCTCGAAGATCGCTCGTCCAACGGCTCCGACTAACAGAAATGTCGCTTTATTTCAGCGGGTAGCAGAAGCAAAGCGTCCACGAGGGGCCAATTTTTATCCACAGTCGGGAAGTGTATTTTGATAGGGGCCTGCTCAGCTTCGTATTGATGTTGCCGAGCCAGGATTATAACGCGTGTAACCGTTAAAATTGTAAATACGAAGGCCCTATTGTGTGTGCTTAACCTGGTACTTGATCGTTCGGATAAAGAACGGGTTGCCCGGGCTCATGATTGCGTCGATAGGCTATTTGAGGAATGGGCGAGATGCGGGGTGTATCCGTATCGGGTCGGGATTCAATCCATGGAGCATTTTATCAAACCCGAGGATATTTTTTTGGAAGATATTGTCGGAGCTGAAGTCCGCATTGGATCCGAACCACATTATTGCTCCGGGTCGGTATAATTTGATTCCCTAGGCGGGGATCGGCGGCGGGTTTTGCTCGGGAATTTGTGCCTCGGTGGATGCGCCTAAGGGGCAGAATTCTGCTTTGAAACCGCATGGCCTGTACTAGCTTTGAGATGGCTATGGAGGCTTCTTCTTTTACTCGTTGTTTTCTGTGTGAAGGCGTTCGGACGGAGTGTGTGATCTTTGCCGGAGGGTTAACTCATGAATAACGAGCCGCTGCAGATTGGTTCGGTGACTCTGGGTGGGCCCAAACCGTTGTTTATTTTGGGGCCGTGTGTCATTGAGTCGGAGGAGTTTGTGTGGAAGATGGCGCGTTCGATACAAAGCCTGTGCAAGGATTTGGGGGCCTCTTTTGTTTTCAAAGCCTCCTATGACAAGGCGAACCGGACTTCGGTACGGTCTTTCCGGGGGGCCGGAGTGGTGGAGGGATGCAAGATTCTGGGGGCTATCGGCAAGGAATTGGGGGTGCCGGTAACAACGGACGTGCACTCGGCAGAGGAGGCGACGATCGCGGCTGAATGGATCGATATTCTCCAGATCCCGGCTTTCCTATGCCGTCAGACGGATTTGATTCAGGCCGCCGCGGAAACCGGACGCGTCGTGAATGTGAAGAAGGGCCAGTTTCTGGCTCCGGGGGATGTTAAAAACATCGCTGACAAACTGCAGGCCTTCGGCAATGAGCGTTTCTTTTTCACCGAACGCGGCGTGAGTTTTGGCTACAATAATTTGGTGGCCGACATGCGTTCTCTCTACTGGATTCGTGAGTTAGGGTACCGGATTGTTTTCGACGCCACACACTCCGTTCAGCGTCCCGGTGGTGGCGGCGACCGGACCTCGGGGGACGGCGTCTTGGCGCCGGTATTAGCGAGGGCCGCGGTGGCGGCTGGATGCGATGGTGTGTTTATTGAAACTCACGAGGATCCTTCAGTGGCACTCAGTGACGGACCCAATCAGGTGCCGCTGGATAAATTGCCCGCGTTACTGAGCCAACTCACCAGAATTCATAGTCTTGTAAATGAATAGTTCGCTTCTCTTCAGGGTTGCTGCGGTCGGTGGTCTGTGGGCCGGGGCGCTGTTTGCCGCCGAGCCAGTCCCGGCAAAACCTGCGGACGCAGTGCCCCCTCTGGGCGCTCTTCCCGATCCGCTCCCGGCGGTCGCGCCGGGGGACAAGACGGCACCGGCGCCTTTATCTATTCCGTTGGTGGAAGGCTTTCCGAGTTTCGGTCTGAGGCTTCCTGATTTGGATGAGAACGGTAAACTGCGCTCGTTGTTTGTGATCGGATCTGTCTCGCGCGTCGATGACCGGCAGGTGCGCATTCAGGATAGTCTGGTGGAGTCGTATGCGGAGGATGGCAGCCGGGAGATATCCATCGAACTGCCCGAGGCCGTCCTGGATCGGGTGACGCGAGTTTTGGTAGCGCATGTGCCTGTGACGATCCGTCGCGAAGAGTTTGAAGTGACAGGCGCGACGATGGAATTTAACACGCTGACCCGCGAGGGGGGACTGGGCGGTCCGGTCCGGATGTTGCTCTATAATTTGGATGTGGATGGGGAGGGGACTGCGCAGTCCGAAAAGACCTCCAATCCCTAAGCTCGTTTTTGTTTAACCCCTGTATTTGTGAAAAATTCTCAGTTCCGTGTTTCTTCCGGGCTGCTTCTGCCGGTTTGTCTGGCCGGGCTTTCTTTATCTCTCAGTGCTCAGGTGGCCGATCCCTTTGGGCGTTCAGTCACTGACGAACAAAAAACCGGGCCGTCTATTACTCTGGGAGACGGGGCCAAAAAGACTCTGCCGCCCATCGGGGAGAAGGGGGCCAAAAAGCCTGGGACGTCCAAAGGAGGAGGGCCGGAATCGTTCACGGAAATCACCTCTACGCTTGGGCTGAAATTTGACCAGAAGGGGAGTCAGGCGACGTTTACGGGGGACGTGGTGGTGACGGATTCACGGTTTTCGTTAAATTGCGACAAGCTGACGGCGGTTCTAAGGCGTTCGCTGAAAGATGCTTTAAAGGAAGAGGGAGAAGGGGCTGCGCCGCTGAAGCCGGGACGGGAAGTGTCCAAGGAAGCGGCCAAACCCGGTGCGAACCCGAAGCCGTCGGCCGGTGGAATCGAAAAGGCGATTGCCGAGGGAAATGTGGTAATCGCGCAGGAGAAGATCAACGACAAGGGGGAATCGGAACGCAGCGTGGGCCGTGCGCACAAGGCCGTTTATGACGCTGACAGCGGCGACATCACTCTGAGCGGATGGCCACAACTGGAACAGAAGACGAACACGATCGTCGCTCTGGAGGAGGGCACAGTGATTGTCCTGAACCGGAAAGGAGCGTTGGACGTGCAGGGTCAATCCAAAACCGTTCTCCGGAACACTAGCGTGGATGATGGCCGCTGAAACCTCCGTTATTCCGGGAAGCGTTTCGGTGGGGCCCCAACCGATTCTGCGCACCGAGAAACTGGTGAAAATTTACGGGCGCCGAGCGGTAGTCAACGGCGTGGACATCCAGTTGTCGCCCGGGGAAATTGTCGGATTGCTCGGGCCGAATGGCGCCGGGAAGACGACGAGTTTTTACATGATAGTCGGCCTGGTCCGGCCGAATAGCGGGCGTGTTATTTTTCAGGGCGAAGATGTTACCGATTTGCCCATGCACCAGCGGGCGCGGATGGGGATGGGATATTTGCCCCAGGAAGAATCTATTTTCCGCAAACTGACTGTGGAAGAGAACCTTCTGGCTATTCTGGAAATAACATCGCTAAACAAAAAAGAGAGAAAAGAACGTTGCGAAGAACTGCTCGAGCAGTTTGGAATAACACACGTGGCTAGACAACTGGCACTGACTCTTTCGGGGGGAGAAAAACGGCGTTTAACGATAGCTCGTTCGCTGGTTACCAATCCTAGTCTCCTGATGTTAGATGAACCCTTTAGTGGAGTGGATCCCATTGCCGTGGCGGATGTTCAGGGGATTGTCTCTAAACTGAGAAACGACGGGCTCGGGATTCTCATCACGGATCACAACGTACGCGAGACTCTGGCGATTGTGGACCGGGCTTATATGATTTTTGAAGGACGCGTAGAAACGCAGGGCACCAAAGAATTTCTGGTGAATGATCCGGTAGCCCGCCGGGTGTATCTCGGGGAGGGCTTCCGGATGTAGTTGTTAGTTAACCCAACCAAACCAAGACACACACCTCCCCCAGAAAAGGCGTGTGCCTGCCGAAAAGAGAACCATGCAAACTGTTAATGTTAATGTTCCTGTTCGTGTAGACGGCCGTCACGTCACGGTCACCGATGCGCTTCGTCAGCACATCGAGCACAAGGTTAGTCAGTTACATTTGGATTACCCGCGCATCATTGAGGTGCACGTGGTGGTGGACGTTCAAAGGCACGGCAATCGTCACTTCGGTGAAGTGATCCTGCGCTGTGCTGATCACATCACCCTGGAAGCCTCAGAGACCACAGACGATTTGTATGCGTCGCTGGATCTGACGTTTGCAAAAATCGCGCAACAGATGCGCAAAGCCAAAGCGCGTCATCTGCTCGCCTACCGCGCGGGCCGTAAGGCCGCCTAACCGGCCCCTTCGGTACGTTCCGGGGAATTCCCGTTCGCTGAACGGGATTTTCCTCGGATTGCGTCGGGGCACAGCCCTCCGGCCTCCCGTCCGGGGAGAGCGTCTGTTACTTCAGGCGTTGACTCAGGTCGCCGCTGTAACCGGTCAGTTCCACGTAGGCCGATCCGATTTCCTTGCCGGCTTTGAGCACCCGGCAGGCACCTTCCCAATAGGCGAGGCCGTTTTGTTTTCCGCCAAGCTCCTGGTTCAAGGCTAGGGGTTCCAGGGTAAGTTCCACCGGATTACCCGTCTCGGGATCCGGACAGCTCAACACCACCGGCAGCGGATACCGCGCCTCCGTGTCCGGACTGGTCCAGATGCCACGTCCCTTCCACTGGAATTGGTCTGCCCCAAACTGGGTGGTCTGACCCGAGGCCGACACCCAGGTCAGCGCCGAGGCGGGATCGGTGGAGCCGTCCTTGTGCCGCAGCCGGTAAGTCATGATTTCTCGACCATCCGCGAGCTGAATTCCCGCCCAGTCCCAGCCCGATTGTTCGCCGGTGAGCTGGCTGCTGCTGATTTCGTGGTCCATCCAGGTTTCCCCATGAACGGGAATACGGACCCCTTCGAGCTGGATTTCGCCCTCGGTACGCAGTCTCGGGAAGGTGAGGTACCAGCTGGCGGCCGTGTTGGAGTTTCCCTTGCGGGAAACGCCGTCTTTTCCAAACACAACCAGTGGTTTAACCGGCTCCAGACTCAGGGTAAGGCTGGCCTTGTCGCGCAGAT
>CAMCYN010000168.1 GCA_945883955.1 Akkermansia muciniphila | reverse complement strand
GCGTCACGCTGAGCGCGTTGACGTTCGGCGGCGGCCTGATCGGTGGCGTCGCGCTGAGGCCGCTGTGGTTCGACTGGAAGAATCGTAGCCGCTTGGGGAGGGGCCGAAGGCTCCAGTGCTCGTCCGGCGGGTTTACCGTCGCCGAGTTGCGGGGTGGTTGTTGTGCCGGGCCGTTGGCGGCGCTCTGCCTCCGGAGGGAGAGTCTGCGGGATGGGCGGAGTGGAAGGAGGCGTTTGAGCGGCGGGTTTACCGTCGCCGAGTTGTGGGATGGTTGCTGTGCCGGGCCGTTGACGGCGTTCCACTTCCGGCGGGAGAGTTTTTGGGTCGGTGGGAGTGGAAGGAGGCGTTTGGGCGGCGGGTTTACCGTCGCCTACTTGTGGGATAGTTACTGTGCCGGGCCGTTGGGGGCGCTCCGCTTCCGGCGGGAGAGTTTTTGTGTCGGTGGGAGTGGAAGGAGGCGTTTGAGCGGCGGGTTTACCGTCGCCTACTTGTGGGGCGGTTGCTGTGCCGGGCCGTTGACGGCGTTCCACTTCCGGCGCGAGAGTTTTTGTGTCGGTCGGAATGGAAGGAGGCGTTTGAGCGGCGGGTTTACCGTCGCCGAGTTGTGGGATGGTTACTGTGCCGGGCCGTTGGGGGCGTTCCGTTTCTGGCGGGAGAGTCTGCGGTGCGGTCCCGACTTTTGTGCCTGGTTGTGGAATAGCCGAAGCCGGCGCGTTATCGATCCGTTGCTGGGCCTGCCGGCGATTCTCGAGGAGAACCTCCTGGCGTTTCTGGATGAGAGACTCCTGGCCGCCCATCTGACGGATGGTTTCTTGGGCCTGCTGCAACTGGGCCTCCCGAGCCTGACGGTACTGTTGGGGAAGACGCTGCGGCATCTGGATCGTTTCTTCGTTCTGTTCGGCCCGTTCCCAGCGTCCGGATACCTGATGTGGCTTAAGGCCCGCGTTCCACGGGGCGGAAACATTCGGCGCAAAAACTTGAACCTCACCCGCCTTGACGCGAAGCGAGGAATTGCGGTCGGGTTTGTGCGAGCGATCCAGATTGAGTGAAACAAAAGGGAGCGAGCCGCCCACAGCTTCCTGAACCGAGCGATAACGGGGGCCACCTGTCACCACCTGGTTGTTAAAGACGGTGATCTGGGTGGAGGAGCTGCCCTGTCTCAAGAGTCGCCGGTTGTCTTCCACGGGCAGGCAATGTGGTTGCAGGGCCGATGCAAAAAAACGGGTCGCGACAAAAACAAAGGCTCTGGCTCCGTCCCGAAAGTCGCTGGAGCGAACCGACGACCAGTCCCGACCGCGATAACAAAGGGTTTCGGGCGGGAGCGGAGCCCAGCCCACGTGTTCGGGGGTTTCATGCCAGGCCACCCAGGCGGGAGCCCATTCATCGCCGGGCACCCAAATCCAGCCGTGCCCGCGCAACAAAGCCCACCGTCCGTAATGATAACAGGCCCAACCGAACGGCTCATCGGAAATCCAGGTCCAGCCCCGGTTGGAACACACCCAGCGTCCTCGCGTGTAAGGGCGCCATTCCGAACGGGCGGCGGCCCTGGGTTGCCAGACGTAACCGAACTCAGGTGTCTCAAACCAGGAGCCGTGGGGGCTGAGGTTTTCGTAAAACACTCCGTAATCCGCCGTGGGGGCGACCTCGCTGGCCGAGTAGTCGGGAATAGGGCTGTAATCCGGCACCGGTTCGCGTCCGGCGGAATCCAGGGCGCTCCGGGAGAGTTTTCGTTCCTTGTTGGCGGCCTGAATTTCACGGTTGAAGAGCTTCTCCTCGCGTTGGGCGAGTTGTTCCTTTTTGGCTTCGGTCTCCTGCAGGGTTTTAGCCAGTGCGTCGGAGGTTTGAGCCTGTGCGGCCTGTGCGGTTTGCGCAGCCTGTTCCCTGGCGAGTTGCTCGGCTTCAAACGCAGCGCGCTCTTTTTCGAGGGCAGCCCTTTCGGTGGTGAGTTTTTGTTCGGCTTCCTGTTGGGCCAGGGCCGCTTCGCGGGCTGCGAGTTCGCGTTCTTTTTGTTCCAAGTCAGCTTGTCTGGCGGCCGGGGCGATTCGGTCGCACGCAGGAAGCGCTAAAATGGAGAGGAAAGCACAGGCCGCAATTCGGGTGTTCATAAACAAAGGGTTCTTCGGGTGGGCGGACGAAATGAGAAAAGTGACGGCAGGGGAACGCAACTGGGATTGGGTGGGGGAAAGGGGGGCTGTAGGGGAGAGGCCGCGGTTCAGCACGCAAACTGGACATGAAACAGGGCTCTGTTCCCAAGGATTTCGGGGGCGGCGCTACGAATTACTGGGACACCGGGACTGGAGTTATTGTTCATGTCAAACTCAGGATGATCAGCCCAAAATTCTAAAATTTCCGTAAATCGGGGGGACACTAATGATTTGTTCCCACGCAGTCCCGGCGAAAGGGTCGCAATTCAGGCTTCCATTAATGGCCGGCGGGAGTTCGGGCGCGTACGGCTTTGCCTTCGGATAAGGAATCAGGCGCATGTAAAATGACCGTCTGCCCCGCCTGTAGCCCCGAACGCACCTCGGCGTAGACTCCGTTGTTGTGGGCAATTTCCACAGCGCCCACCCGGGCGCGTCCATTCTCGACCAGAAAAGTCAGCCATTCGCCGCCCCGGCGAAACAGTGCGCCCGTAGGAACCTGGAGCACCTTCTCCGAACTCCACGTGACTATCCGGGCTTCGACCCGGAACCGGTCGCCGAGCGGAAATTCCGGCGGCAACGAATCGGTGAACTCCACGCGAACTTTGACGCGTTGTTCTTCCACGCCCAACGCGGAGATCTTGGTATAACCGCCCGGCTCGACTGTGCTCACTCGAGCCTGCAGCGGGGCCGGGCCGCCCCATTGTTCAATCAAAACCGGGGCTCCGGGACGGACCCCGACGGCATCGCTGGAGAGTAGTTCGACTTCCGCCTCCAGATCCGTCGGGTCGCCCACTTCGAGCAGGGGGGTGCCGGGGGCCACAAAGCGGCTATTTTCTTCCAGCACGTTCAGCACAAAACCTGAAACCGGCGACAGAATCCGGTACGGCTCGGTGCCGTCGCTGTTGGGCGCCTGAACCTGCCGGAGACCCACTTGAGTCTGGGCGAGTTCAAATTCGGCGACCTGCCTGGAAAATTCCGCCACCCGCAATTCCTGGCTCAAGACCTCCACCTGATTTTGCGCGAGCTCCCAATCCCGGGCCGCAATGGCACCGCTGTTTTTGAGGGACTGGGCGCGTGCCCATTCCTTTGTGGCTAGATCCAGGGCGGCGCGAGCCCGTTCGAGCCCGGCCTGGCTCCGCATGGATGCGGCCTCGGCTGCTTTGACCCGAGCCTCCGTTTCGCCTTGCGCGCGCGGATTGAGAAAGCCGGACCATTCCGCCTGCAACTCGGCCAGCACGGTTTTCCCGGCCTCAATCCGGTCTCCGGCCCGCAACTTGATCCGTTTTAAATTACCCGCAAAAGTGGGAGAAACCACGTAGCGATGCCGGATCCGGGTTTTGCCTTCTTCGAGCACAAAAACAGTCAGCGGGGCTGTCTGGATTCGGGCGGTTTCAACCTCCACAGGCTTTGGCAGAAGGCCGATAATAATCGCTCCCACCAGGGTGAGTCCGAGGATGGGCGGGAGGGCTTTTCGCCAGGAACCCCGCGGCGCATTCGAATGCGAATCCAGTTCGTTCATGAGTTTAGAACTGCCGTCACAAATCCCGCAAAGACCGCGTTGTGCGGTCGGAGAAAGGTGGAATGGAGAAGCCGGGGTGAGGTCATGTGGGGTTATTCCGTGGATTTGAGCACTGCGAGCAGATCCAGATGCCGGATCCGCCGACTGACTACCCCGCAGGAAATGACGGCCGAAGTCAGGACGATCAAGACTGCAGTGGCGTAGGTGCGGGAGGTTAAGACCAGTGGAAGCCGGACGCTTTCTGTACTGGCCGTGTGGATAATCCCGCTGGCCAGCAGGCTGCCTATTCCCAAACCAAAGGGTAATGCCACAAGTGTCAGCAGCGCGATCTCACCCACCATCAATCCCACGACTTCCCGGTGGGTAAATCCGATGACGCGTAACGTGGCCAGATCCCGGCTGCGTTCGGAAAGGGCAATGCGGGCGCTGTTGTAGACCACGCCGAAGGCTACCACGATCGAGAAGCTGAAATAGAGCCCCTGGATCATCCCGATCATTTCCGCCGTACTCTTTTGGAAAGAGCCGCGGACCGCGTCTTTGACCGCCATCGATGCAATCCGTGGGCATTCCTTCACCCGTGACAGGAAGTCTGTGAGCCGCGAGCTATCGACGCTCAAATAGGCTCCGCTGACCGTTGAGCCCTCCCGCATCAGGCGGTGCAGCGCTTCGAGGTCCATATAAGCCGCCAGGCCCGCAAAGTCGGTGAGCACGCCGTGGATGGGAGCTTCGAGCCGGGGCCGTTTTCCCTCCTGGATTTCCAGCGTGATGTTGTCGCCCACCTTCGCGCCGAGGATTTCGGCCAGTTTGGCCGACACCAGCAATCCGTGCGGCGGCAGCGTGATGGGGCGTCCGTGTTCATTCAAAACGCGGTTTAGAGTGGCGTCGCGGGGCAAGCCGATCACGCCAAGTTTGCGCGAGATATGCCCGAAACGCAGTCTGGCGGGTACGCTGCGGAAAGGCTCTGCGGAGAGCACTCCCGGCAGGTGTTGGATGTCGCTTAATGCCGAGGCCGAGCCGGGTTCGAGTAGTCCGAGGGTGATGTCCTGGCGCTGGGCATAGTCCCACTGGAAGTTGAGGATAAACTGGATGCCGTCCCGAATGGCCCCGGGTACGACGGGGATTCCGGTCGCGAGGGCGAGTCCGAGGGCGGTGAAAAGGGCCTGAGCCGGTCGGCGTTCAATATTACGCAGGATCATGCGAAACGCGGGGGAGGCGAGTTTGCCGAGGCCGAGACGTTCCAAAAGAGAGGTGCGGTATTCGGCGGGAGGTTCGGGCCGCATGGCCTCGGCCGGGGGCAGGCGCATGACCTGGCGGACTGTTCCAATGACCCCGGCAAAGGCGGCGCCGGAACTGACCAACAACGCCAGTCCAATGGCCGAGATATCGGGATGGAACGTGAGGGCGGGAAACTGGAAGAACCGTTTGTAAACGCTCACGACGTTGCCCCCAAACCACATGCCGGCCACGGTTCCTGTGCTGAGTCCGATCAGTACGATCACGAGCGCAAATTGAAGGTAATGGCTGCCGACTTGCCGCGAGGAATAACCAAACGCCTTGAGCTGTGCGATCTGTTCGCGTTGAAGCCGGATCAGGCGCGTGAGCATGGCGCTCGTCATAAAGGCGGCGATGCTCAGGAAGACCGTTGGGAACGCAATCGACAGGCCGTGCAACACCCGGAGCTCGTCGTTGAGGCGGCTGGCGGAGGCGTGATCCTTGCGCGTGTACGCGATGAGTCCGCCGTACGGGGCGAGAACCCGGTCGAGTTCGGCCATCACCGGAGCGGGCTGCTGTCCGGGCGCGACATCGACGAGGACGTTGTTAAAGGCGCCGCTGAGCTGGAAGGCGGTGGCGAGTTCGCGTTCGTTCATCCAGAACACGCCGAAACGCCGGTTGTCCGGCAGGGTTTCGCCGGGCCGCGATTCAAAAACAAACTCCGGCGAAAGTACGATGCCGACGATTGTGAGGCGTTGTTTGGCGCCGTGGATCACGGCCGCGATTTCGTGGCCGGGTTCAAAACCGTGGGCTTTGGCAAAAGCCTCCCCGACTGCGACCTCGTTGCGACTCCCGGTTTCGGGCAGACGGCCGCGCCGCAGAAACAGAAGGTTTAATTGCGAGGGGCGACCTTCGGGAAGGGAATGGATGAGGCCGTCGGCGGGTTCGGCGAGGCCCGGAAGGTTGAGGGTCATTCGGCCTACGACGCGGGTGTCGACGGCGGCCACGCCGGGGATTTGAGCGAGGCGGTTACCTATCGCGTTTGGCGCGCGTTTGAGGTCACAGAACAGGTCGGCGAAGTGGTAACGCTCGTAATAGGCGTTGCGGGTGGATTCCACCGACTGGATCAGACTGCGGGTCATGATCAGCATGGTCAGACCGCAGGCCATGATGAGGCTGACGGCGATCATCTGGCCTTTCATTTTACCCACGTCGCGCAGGAGTTTGAGATGCAGCGCACGCATGGAAAACAGAACAAGGCTTCCGGGTTTACCAGACCAGCGAACGGACCGAGCGCCGGTTGGGGTTGCGCTGGATGTCCACGATTTTGCCGTCGGAAAGGCGCACGACGCGGTCGGCCATATCTGCAATGGTGGCGTTGTGGGTGATCAGGACGGTGAGCGTGCCGAGGTTGCGGTTCACGTGTTCGATGGCTTCCAGCACGGTGATGCCGGTTTTGACGTCGAGCGCTCCGGTGGGTTCGTCGCAGAGCAGAACCTCGGGCCGTTTGGCGATGGCTCTTGCGATGGCGACCCGCTGTTGCTGGCCGCCCGACATCTGGGAAGGGAAATGGTCCATGCGATCGGCGAGATCGACGAGGGCGAGTGCGGCCTCGGGTGTCATGGGGTTGCGCGCGATTTCGGTGATCAAGGCCACGTTTTCGCGCGCTGTGAGACTGGGAATGAGGTTGTAGAACTGGAAAACGAACCCGACCGAGTCGCGACGAAACCGCGTGAGGGTGTCTTCGTCCGCATGCGCCAGATCGCGGCCCTGATAGGTCAGCGTGCCGGCGGACGGGAGATCGAGGCCGCCGAGGTTGTTGAGCAGGGTGGATTTTCCGCTGCCTGACGCGCCGAGCAGGACGACCAGTTCGCCCGGGTAAAGATCGAGGTCCACGCCGTTGAGGGCACGCACTTCGCCGGCGCCTGAGGTGTACACCTTCTCGAGGCCGCGCGCCGAGAAGAGCGGCTTGCGTCCGTCTTCCGGCGGAGAACTCGAATTGGGCTGGGGTTCGGGAGTGGCGGCAGGCACTCCGAAAGTGTGTTCAGAGAAGGGGGACGCGTAAAGCAGGGGCGGTCGAAATGGCCGCGAATCTGCCGGTCCAGACGTGATTATACGGAAGGCGGCGGCTGCGTATTTAACCCCAGAAAATGGAGCGCCCCAACAGCGGCCCGGGTGCCGGTGGCAAAACAGCCCTGGAGCAGATAACCGCCGGTGGGTGCTTCCCAATCCATCATTTCGCCCGCCACAAAAACGCCGGGTCTCGCGTGGAGCATCAGCTCGTCGGATAGTTCCGAAAGCGCGACTCCACCGGCACTGGAAATGGCCTCCTCAATCGGGCGCGGTTTGTGGAGTGGGATGACAAAATGCTTCAAGCGCCCGGCGAGAGCCTCGGCGGAATTGAGCGGTGCGGTGTCGGTTGAAAATCCCTCCAGGAGCGCTGCAATCTGGTCTGCCAGACGCCAGCGCTGGCGCGCTTCCGCGAGGAAGTTGCGGCGGATCGGGCCCATTTTTGCCACAAGCTGGGCAATCGTGGAGTGCGGTTTAAAATCGATCGCAATCTCGGGAGCGTTCATGGCGCGCAGCGCTGGCCCGAGTTGATAGAGAGCCCCTCCCTCCAGCCCGTACCGGGTGATCAATAATTCGCCTTTGGCCACGGAACT
>CAMCYN010000167.1 GCA_945883955.1 Akkermansia muciniphila | reverse complement strand
TCGTCGTTTACCCAAAATGGTAGGGCCTGGGTAACGGCGACCGGCCCGGATCGTTATAGGCGCGGGCTTTATACGCTGTTTTTGCGAAGCGCGCCCCATCCGCTTTTTACGACCTTTGACACTCCTGACTTCCAGTCTGTGTGTACGCGCCGGACTCGTTCGAATACGCCGTTGCAGGCGTTGAGTCTGGCCAATGACGAGGCCTTCTTTGAGAGCGCCCAGGCTCTGGCCGCGAGGGTGCTGCGCGAAGTCGGGCAGGACGCGACTCCCGAACGCTGGATAGAACGCGCGGGTTGGCTGGGTTTCTCCCGCGAACTGACTCCGCGCGAGCAAGGCATCCTGAGCGCCTATTATGAAAGCCAGCGCAAGGCGTTTGCCGCTTTACCGGCCTCCGGCGAAGCCTTCCTTAACGCCGATCTGCGCGCGAGCGGGACGGCTCCCGGGAACGCTTCCGCCCTCGTGTGTGTCGCCCGCGCCATCCTCAACACCGATACCTTTGTTACCCGCGAATAACTCTATGATTCCCCCTCGCACCGAATCCGAACGTCTTTGGGCGCATGATCTTACCAGGCGTCATTTCTTTGAACGTAGCGCTGTCGGCCTGGGCGCCATAGCGCTCAACGACCTTTTGAAGCAGGACGGCTGGGCGGCCGATGCGAAGGTCGATCCGGCCAATCCGATGGCTGCGCGGCAGCCTCAGTTTCCGGCCAAGGCTAAGAGCGTGATCTTTCTCTTCATGGCGGGCGGACCCAGTCAGCTGGAATTGTTTGAAGACAAACCCAAGCTCCGGGAATTACACGGCCAGGCGCCGCCACCGAGTTTTCTCGAGGGCAAACGGTTCGCGTTTCTCAAGGGCAACGAGAAGCTGTTGGGCACCAAACGCAAATTCTCGCCCGCAGGCCAGTGCGGGATGAGCCTGAGCGAGTTGCTGCCGCATCATCACAAGATCGCGGACGAAGTCTGCTGGCTGCGCGGTATGAGTACCGACGTGTTTAATCACGGGCCGGCCAAGTTGTTTATGAACACCGGGTTCCAGATCCCGGGCCGTCCGAGCACCGGAGCCTGGGTCACATACGGGTTGGGGAGTGTTTCGCGGAATCTGCCCGGGTTTGTGGTGATGCAAAGCGGTCCGCGCGGTCCGCGTGGCGGCAACTCACTTTGGAGCAGTGGATTCCTGCCCACCTCGTATCAAGGGGTTCCGTTGCGTGGCAGTGGCGATCCAATCCTGAACCTGCAAAGCCCCAAAGGGATTGGGACCGAGCGCGAGGCGGATTTCTACGAAACGGTCAACGGGCTAAACCGGAGCCGCCTCGAGGAAGTGGGGGATCCGGAGATCATGACCCGGATCAACGCGTATGAAATGGCGGCGCGGATGCAGGGGAGCGCGCCCGAATTAACCGACCTGACCAAGGAGAGTGCTGCAACCCTGGAGCTTTACGGCGCGGATCCGGCCAAGCCGAGTTTTGCACGCAACTGCCTGATTGCACGTCGTATGGTGGAGCGTGGAGTGCGGTTTGTGCAGTTGTACCACACCGACTGGGATCATCACGGCGATCAGACCAATAACCTCGATGATTCCCTCGAGACCCGTTGTCGCGAGGTGGACAAGGCTTCGGCGGCGTTGGTGCTCGACCTCAAACAGCGCGGATTACTCGACGACACGGTTGTGGTTTGGAGCGGCGAATTTGGCCGGACCCCGATGGGCGAGGTCCGGAAGAACATCGGACGCGATCATCACATCGACGCCTTCACGTTGTGGATGGCTGGTGGCGGGGTCAAACGCGGCTTTTTGTTTGGCCAGACCGACGAGCTCGGGATGGGTGTGGTCCAGGATCGGGTGCACGTGCACGATCTGAACGCGACGTTGCTGCATCTGCTGGGGATGGATCATCAGCGGCTGACCTACCGGTTCCAGGGCCGGGATTTTCGGCTTACCGATGTGCACGGCGAGATCGTGAAGGCGATCCTGACTTGAGCGGGATGGATCGGGCGGCGGGAAGGGAGTACGTGTGCTGGGCTTCGAGAGATATGAAGCCTTTCCAGCACGTTTGTTTCCGTGTTTGTGCGGTTCTCTGACAACTCGCCGCCGTGGCCAACCCAGGCGATGCGGTGGCGGAATCCGCAGTATTGAAAGGGAGCGCTCCGGCTTCGGCTGAGGCGCAATTCGATTGGCGGTCGGTGTCGGGTTGGGACCTGCGGATGCATCGGAAGCTTCGGGAGACTTGAGGTGCTCCAAAAGGTGTGGGGAGTTGCGGCCAAAGCGGAGTAGACCTGCGACAAATGGTTTTCCGCCAGTCGCATTCCTTAGGCATTATGGCTGGGTGTCTGTCCCCGCTTATGCAAAGGCCGGGGAGCAGCCTAAACCCTTTGTATGTCCCTTCTTTCCAGCCTTTTTTCCGTCGGCAGTATCCGCAAGTTCATCTGGCGGCTTTGGTACCCTTTCCTCACTCAGCGTTTGCGGGCCGAGGAGGTGTTGTTTCTCAATTACGCCTTTGAAACCGAGCCGCCGGTTGGATTGTCCTTAGATCCGGTCGATGAACCTAACCGGGCCTGCATCCAGTTGTATCACCACGTGGCCTCGCAGGTGGAGCTGCAAGGCCGGGACGTGCTCGAAGTGAGTTGCGGGCACGGCGGCGGTGCCTCCTGGATTACGCGCTCAATGCACCCGGCCAGTTACACCGGGCTGGATCTGAATCCCACTGGGATCGAGTTTTGCCGGCGTCGGCATCAGATGACGGGTCTGGATTTTGTCCAGGGAGACGCCCAGAAGCTTCCCTTCGCGGACAGTTCGCTGGATGCGGTTTTGAATGTTGAGGCGTCCCATTGTTATCCGGATTTTCCGGGATTTTTGCGCGAGGTGTCCCGGGTGCTGCGGCCCGGGGGGCATTTTTTGTACGCTGATTTTCGGTTCGGCGAAGATGTGCTCGAATGGGAACGGGCGCTGGATTCAACCGCAATGGAGTTGTGCCAGACGCGGGAGATTAACCGGGAAGTGTTGCGTGGTATGAACTGTAACGCAGAGCGGAGCCGGGCGTTGATTGTGGAGAGGTTGCCCGCATTTCTTCACTCGCTTGGAAGTGATTTTGCCGGAATCCCAGGGTCCCGGGTTTACGATGCTTTGAAGGACGGCGCACTTTCCTATCGGTCCTTCTGTTTTCGGAAAGGCGGTTAGGGAGGGGGTGCGGCGGGGTAAGGGTCGCGGCGGAGGTTATTCCGCAGCGAAATTGTTTCCTGTGGAAGTCAGCGCGCCGGAGCAGTAGTGAAGCAGTTCTGGCGGCTAAAAAAGCAAGGGGGGCATGTCAAAGATGCAACCCTCCGCTGGGTTGGTGTGAGGGCCGAGGGACGGACGGAAGGTTCTAATTCCACCGGAGGCTTGTTGGATTACGCGCTCCGTGCCAGACGCGCAGGACTTCAACCGTTTGCTAGTCTTGGTTTACATCGTAATAGATCTGATATCGATACCGCAGCACTTTGCGCACTCTCGTTCGCGCCGGGACGATTTGACCGATAAACGGGCTTTGTCCGATCTCGACAGCACGATCCAGCAATTCATTGCCAATTCGGAAGGCCGGTTCCGAGTCCGCCCGCTCAATCAGGCTTTCAACGATTTCCTGAAGGTCAGCGAGGAAGTCCTCACTTAGGACAACTTTATAGTCCATTGGTCCATGCGTCTGCGCGCCTCCTCGAGGCTCACCACCTTGCCCTCACGGATAGAACGGCGACCTGCGTCAATGGCTGCAAGCATTTCGGGCGTTTCGTTCATTTCCTCCAACTCGATTTCCTCCAAACGCTGCCGTATCTTTTCGCGTTCCTCGCGGGCGAGCCGGGGCAGTTCCTCTAGGATTTCGGTCGTGCTCATGGGGAAGATTCTACTCCTTCCAGCCCGTCGCAGCAAGGCTACGCCCCTGAATGCTTCATTGCCGCAGCTCCTCCCCGGCCAAGAGTTGCGTCCACCAATACAGCGGTGCGCGGGGCTGTTGGGTGGGGAAGACGCAGGCGGGGAGGCGCTGCGGGCCTCCATTAGCCCGCTTGTTGAACTTCTTGCCCGCCTCGTTTTGTTAAGTGTGTTTTAAAGGCGCGCCGACCTGGCGTAACTGGATGGCGTCAAAGAGGCTTTCCCCGCCCGGAGCGTCGCTTACGATCACCAGTCGGTCCCCGGCGTGAACCAGCCCGCGCTGGAGTAACAAGGCTTCCGCCGCCGGAATGGCCTGATCGGACGGTGCCATGAAGGGGACGACAAAGGGGACGGTTCCCCAGTTGAGGCTCAGGCGGCGGGCCACGGTTTCATTCGGCGCGAATGCAAATACCGGCGCGTGGTTGGGGCGCTGGCCGGAAACGTAATTGGCCATAACTCCGGTCCGGGTAAAGACGAGCAGCTTCGAGCCCGGTAATGAGTTTGCCAGTGTCACCGCGGCATGGACGGTTTTCTGACGGTCGTCGTGCAGAAGGGCTTCGGAAGAAAATCCCGCCCCGCCGCTGCGTTCAATACGACGAGCAACCTTGTCGAGAACCTCGACGCATTTGACCGGATATTTCCCGACAGTGGTTTCCCCCGAGAGCATGATCGCGTCGGCCTGTTCAAACACGGCGTTGGCCACGTCTGTGACCTCGGCCCGCGTGGGCACCGGGTTGACGATCATGGATTCGAGCATGTGAGTGGCCACAATGACCGGGCATCCCATCTTGATGCAGCGCTTTACAATACGGCGCTGGATGATGGGCAGATCTTCCATTGGGCATTCTACTCCGAGATCCCCGCGGGCGACCATGACGGCATCGGTTTTGCGGATGATCTCGTCGAGATTGCGCACGGCGAGTTGATCTTCAATTTTGGAGATGATGTGCGCCTTGCTGCCATGCCCCTTGAGCACACTGCGCAAAATTTCGACGTCGTTGGCTTCGCGGCAGAACGAGAGGGCGACAAAGTCGACGTTCAGTTCACAGCCCAGGGCGACGTCGGCGAGATCCTTCTCGGTGAGTGGTGGCAAGTTGACGCGTACGCCGGGCAGGTTGATATGGCGCCGTGAGCCCATGCTGCCTTCGGTCAAAACCTGGCATCGAATCCGATGGCCTTTTTTGGCGAGGACCTTCATGTGGATGACGCCGTTGTCCACCAGAACAACATCGCCGACGGAGATGTCGTCGATGAGGCCGTCGTAGTTTACATCGACGGAATAAGCTTCCTCACTGCGCTCGCCGTGGACGGTGAATTCGAAAATGTCGCCGATTTTTAAGTCGAGTTTGGTAGGGAGATCGCCGGTACGGATGGCGGGTCCCTGGGTATCGAGGAGGATCCCCACGGCCGAGTGCATGGCCGCAGCCAGCGCCCGGATTCGGGGAACAACAACACGCACCCAGTCATGGGGAGCGTGGCTCATGTTTAGCCGAAAGATATTCGTGCCAGCGGCAATCAGGGAGCGGAGGGCTTCCTCTGACTCGGAGGCAGGACCAAGAGTGGCGATAATTTTGGTCTTACGCATGAGAGACAGAGAACCAACTCGGAGTCCGCCCGGCAAGCGGACTCCGATGGCAAACCCGTTAAACTAACGTTAGGGACGCTGTATTAGCTCAATTTCGTAACCTTCAGGGGCATCGATAAAAGCGATCACACTACCGGAGGAGGTTTTGGTGGGGCCGTCGGAGAGGGGATAGCCCAGGGCGGCGGAATGGGCGGCAAAAGCCTCCAGATCATCCACTTGAAAGGCGAGATGGGTGATATCGGGGCCGAGAACCACAGGTCCGGAGGCGTCATATTTGCAGATTTCGATCAATTCCTCGCTTTGCGGGGCTTTGAAAAAAACAAGTTCAGAGCCTCGTGGAGAGCTGTGGCGGGACACTTCTTCGAGGCCTAAAACCTTTGTGTAAAAGGAGGTTGTGCGTTCGAGGTCCTGGACGCGGTAACGGGTGTGGAGGAGGCGTGTGATCATGGAAGGGTTCATTTTCAGGTTTCCGCTTCAGCGGGGGGCCATTATCCATGGTGGCCGTCCGCCTGGCGGGCAAATACGGTCTGAATCTCTATTTTGTATGATTGCTCTTGGTATCGATAGCGGGACTCAATCCACCAAAACCATCGCCTTGGATGTGGCCACGGGCAGGATTCTGGCGTCCGCCCAAAAAGCGTATGGTCTGATTCCGGGGCTGCCAGCGGGGCACCTCGAGCAAAATCCGCAGGACTGGATTGATGCGGTGGAAAGTACTGTGGCGGAAGTGCTTCATGCTTTGGGGGAGAGGAAGCAGGAGGTGTCGGCCATTGGAGTTAGCGGGCAGCAGCATGGATTTGTGCCGTTGGACGCGCAGGGGACTGTGATCCGGCCGGCCAAACTCTGGTGCGACACTTCCACGGTCGAGCAGTGTAAACAGTTCGAGGCGGAATTTGGCGGTGCGGAGGAACTTATCCGTTTGTCCGGAAACGCCATGTTGCCCGGCTACACAGCACCCAAGATCCTTTGGCTCAAGCAGAACGAGCCGCACAACTATAAGGCGCTCGAAACGGTGTTGTTGCCCCACGACTACATCAATTTTTTCCTCACCGGCGAACGTTCCATGGAATATGGCGATGCGTCCGGGACAGGGCTCATGGATGTGCGCACGCGTGAATGGTGCAAGCCGCTGGTGGACTTTATTGATCCGGAACTGGCTGGGGCGTTGCCCGCGATTTCGTCCTCGCGCCGAGCGGTGGGGTTGCTTCGTGAGAATCTGCGAGCCCAGTGGGGCCTGCAAAAGAGTCCGGTGGTGAGTGCGGGTGGAGGCGACAATATGATGGGCGCCATTGGTACGGGCAACGTGATGCCCGGGGTGGTTACGGTGAGCCTTGGGACTTCGGGCACTGTTTTCGCACACGCCGCAGAGGCCGTTGTGGATCCCAAGGGCGAGGTCGCGGCATTCTGTGACTCGACCGACCGCTGGATGCCTTTGGTTTGTACGATGAACGTGACCGTGGCTACCGAGCAGGCTCGCAAAACCTTCGGCTGGAACCACGACGAAATGGAAAGCCAGATTGCCTCGACCCCGGCGGGTGCAGGCGGCCTGTTATTCCTCCCCTATCTCAACGGAGAACGTACCCCGAACCTGCCTGCCGGAACCGGCGTGCTGCATGGGTTAACCACCACGACAATGGCGCCTGCGTTTATGGCCCGTGCGGTGATGGAAGGCGTCACGCTCGGACTGGCCTACGGGCTGGAACGGTTCCGGTCGCTGGGAATCCGCCCGACTGAAATCCGGTTGACCGGCGGTGGCAGCAAGAGCGCTTTGTGGCGTCAGATTTGCGCCGATATTTTTGGTGTGCCCACCATTTGCCTCAAGAGCGCGGAAGGGGCCGCGTTGGGATCGGCCGTGCAGGCGGCTTATGCGTGGCATTCGGCGCAGGGTAAACCGGTGACATTCCGCGATTTATGCCAGCGGATTGTGGAGGTGGACACGCAGACGCGTTGTGAGCCTGTGAGCGATAACACCGAGTTGTACAAACGCCAGTTGTCCCGGCAGGGCGAACTGACCAGTCGTCTGCACACGGCGGGTTACCTTTAAGAGCGGCGCCCGCAAGGGCACCGGTGCAGGGGCTTT
>CAMCYN010000166.1 GCA_945883955.1 Akkermansia muciniphila | reverse complement strand
CCAGGAACAGCGCCCTTGCTGCTACGCAGCAGCCCTGCGGGCCCGGGCTTGTCCCTAGCTGGAACAACAAAAAACACTCCGAAAAACTGCCGCCAGCGGGTGGAATTTATAACTGTCGCTGAAGCGATTTATAATTGTCGTTGCGCGATTACCCCAACGTACCCTAACGACTGGTTCCATGAGCGAACGGAGTCGCTGTGAATGATATGGGTGAGGTTCCCCCCCTCCAATGGTCTCTAGCGAAAGCCAAATGAGCTTCGCGTTCTGGAGACGATCAAACAAAGAGCCGGATGCGTGACCCGCAAGTCCGGTCCCCAGAGAGGGGCGGCTGAGTAACCCGCTGCTCCTCCTCGACCGTTCCAAAGGATTGTGGTCCGAGGCGTACGAACCGATGGCGCATCGTTTGTTGGAAAGGATGTTTTCCGAAAATTGAAGAGTCGTATCCGGCTTATATTGTATTTTTTGTGCACCGGATGGGTTGGGTACCTGTGGGCGAAGCCTCGTTGTTCATTCGTGTGCAAGCAGCGCATCGCGATGAAGCTTTCGGGTTCCTTTCCGAGGCTATCACTCGGATGAAGTGCGAGGCTGATTTGGAAGAGGGCTTGAGTGAGACGGGGAGATGTTGTCGGACTGGGTAGACGTTCCAGGAGCCCGAAAAAGCCAGAAGGCGAGACTAGGTGTTTCTTTTTAGACACCTGAAATGAAGCCTGACGAAAGGTGCCGCGGATGAATAGGAGGGTGGCCAGGGGTGGGGGTTTGGGGTGAGGGAAGATGTTTTTGTCTGAAGTTGTCGATTCTTAAGTAGCCTAAAAGTTGGCAGTTACACGTGGCATGAATCAAATTCATAAAATCGCTAAAAATGTTGAGTACTACTTATAGGTGCCGAATCACCTCCATGGCATGCGGGCAGCTAAAGGAGCCTGCAGACTTAAGCATGAGTTCCGTAACCAAAAGTTCTATCAGTCTCAGTCACCCAAAACGCATATGAAACCAACCCTGCAACTCCTCTCCGCCGCCGGCATTGGGCTGGCGGCTGTCACTTCTGCCAGCGCGCAATACACGCCGCCGCCGCCCACGCAGCCCTTTGCTGGTTTCTTGAACCAGGAGCTGCGCGCCACAGACCCCTCTTGGTCTAAATGGGATATCGGCGGCCAGTTCCGCACCCGTTACGAGTCGCGCGAGAACGCGCTCATCGCCCCGCCGTTTCACGACTTCAAAGCCAGAGTCCCCGCCGCCGGGGTGCTCAACGGCAAAGGCAACGACAACCGCTTTCTCGCCAGCAAATTGCTACTCCGCGCTGCCTACACCGACACGTGGTGGAGCGGGATGATTGTGGGCCGCAGCAGCTTCGTCTCGGGTGACAATCGCGGTTCCGCCCCAAACATCAACCTGGGCTCCAGCCCGGATTCCGACGGTCCGGCCGAGCTGCACCAGGCCAACTTTACCCTCGGGAACCACAAGGAATTTCCCGTCTCCATCAAGTTGGGTCGCCAGGAACTCAGCTACGGAGACGAGCGGTTGGTGGGCGCGTTCGCGTGGAACAACATCGGCCGCGTCTTCGATGGCGCGAAAGTTCGTTGGCAGAATAAGGCCTTCACTGCCGAGGCATTCGCCACGCGTCTCGTGGTGCCGGATGACAACAACTTCAACATGCCGAGCGACTACGAGTCCTTCTCCGGTCTGCACATCACCACGAAGCTGGTGCCCAAACACACGGCTGAGCTGTATTTCTTCTCGCGGAACATCGACCGCGAAAACCCTCGGCAGTTCGGCGGCACCACACAAGCAGCAGGCAGTGCCTTTTCACCCGCGCCGTTTAACTTCTCCGGCCGCGACGTTTACACGGTCGGCAACCGCTGGAAATCGAACCCCGGTGAGCTCGGCAAGTGGGATTACAGCGCGGAATTCAACTTCCAGTTCGGCAACTACATCAACGACCGGCCTGATGCCGGAGCGGCTCTGACCGGCGGCGCCGGCACGCAGGCCGGCAAACCCGCCAATGGTTCGGCCACCGCACCCCGGCTCGAACATCTGGCGATGGCCTTCACCGGCATGATTGGCTACACGTTCACCGATGTCTTCGCCAAGCCCCGGGTCGCCTTGGAATACAACTACGCTTCGGGTGACTCGGACCCGAACGATGGCAAACACGGCACGTTCGACAACCTCTATCCTACGAACCACAAGTTCTATGGCTATGGGGACTATATGTCCTGGCAGAACATGCACAACTTGCGCCTGAGCCTGACCGCCAAGCCTACCAAGCGCTGGAACGTCGCCGCGGAAGGGCACTTGTTCTGGCTCGCGGACACCTCGGACGTTTACTACAACGTCGCCGGTATTCCCCGCGCCGGCATTCCCGGGTCGCTTGTCACGCCGAACGTGGGAGCTGGCTATCGCGGCGTCCCTGGCTTCAGCAACTCCCTCGGGGCGGAAGTCAATCTCGTGACCGGCTATGCGTTGAACAAAGCGACCACGCTCGAGGCTGGCTACTCACACTATTTCGTCGGCAAGTATCAGGAGCAGTCACTCCAGAACGTCGGCGGAGCGGCGGATGCTAGTTGGTTTTACCTCCAGGCGGTAGTGACCTTCTAACTGATTCAAATTGACCTTCAGGCGCGGGCCGTCTTGGCCCGCGCCTTTTGGTTCAAGCTGGCCATTTACCTGCAACTCCAAGTTCAGGACGAACCCAGCCGACGACAGGACCGAGGCCCGCGCGGTCACTGCGTCATGCGCCACCGTGTCTGAAGGTGTAGTCTGCCGGAGCTCAGAGGCCCAATGGACTGCGTTTTCAGGGATCTCAACGCAGCGGTGACACGTGTGGCGACTTCGGCGACAAAAGGCCGGATTACGCTTGCGGGAGTGGAGGCGGAGTTGGAGCGTTCACGGGAGGCGTGGCGCGATGTGGGAGGTAAGTCCGTAAAAATAGGGGCGTCAATTTTTACAGAGGGCGAAAAGGGTGCGGTCGATCCGTTTGATTTGGCGAAGCTCGGTTACGTGCTGGAGGTGTGTCGCGAAAGTAAAACGCTCTCGGATGCACTCGGAACCATTGGGAGCGGTTATCATTTTGCCGAGTTTCAAAGTGTCGAGAAGATCCTAGAACCAGAGTTGGGACGGCGACTCGGACTCAATCCGGATCATCTGCAACTCATGGTGCATTCGGGTTCTCGCGGGCTCGGAGAAGTGATTCTTCGCTGTCACTCAGATGGTCACGGGGGCAGCGGTTTGCCGGATCAATCCGAGGAAGCTCTCGAAGCGTGTAAAGACATAGGCCGGGTCATTCAGGATCTTGTCGATGCGGGACTGGTGCAGGTCGTTGCAGTGATGCGACCTGTGTTAACCTACAAAACGAGCGGAGGGCGCAACCGATGCAGGTGTTAATCCAAATTAGCGTCGGTCCTAGTCCCGCTTCTCGAGTAGTCGCTGAGTAGTGATTAGCGTGGGCGTCGATGCCGAGCCCGATCGCTTCGTAGGAGGCAGTGGGTTTGGGGGATGCGGAGGAGACCCTCGCAGCCTATTCGCGGGATCTCCCGTGGCTCACCAGCCTCACGTCATTGATCAGTTCCATTTGGGCAAAAAAAGCGCTGGCAGGTTCCTTGAACGGAAACCTGCCAGCGCGCGGATCGACGGGGCGTCGATGAAGACGCCGAGTATATTTCTAGTCTTGAGCGGGCAGTGAAACCTTCCAGCTGCCGAAGTCTCCGTTTCCAAGGACAACGCCTTCGAACAGTCCGCTGTCCTGCAATACGATGCCCTCGAGGCGCCACGTCAGTCCTCCCTTGGGATCGTAAAAGGAGCCGCTGAGGATCCCTGTCTTCGTGGCGAACCCAAATCTGACACGTTCGAGATTCGAGCCAACGACCTTCAGGAGGTTTTCCGCGTTCAGCGTCAGCTGCTTCGTCAAAATCCGAGGGGCGCTTCCTTTTGTGGCATACTGAACGTTGAGGGTGAGTTTACCGCTGCTGGGATCCAGATCAATCACGCGGGATCCAGCCTTCGGTTCGGTGTAGAGTTCTCCATCAACTTCGATGGATTCGACGCTTCCCGGAAGCATCAAGCCCGATGCGCTGGGGCGACCTTGGGTGTATTCTTCGAGCCGTCCGGAGACGGAACCGTAGGCTCCGTTTTTTTCGAAGTCGACGACTCCCGCGAGTTGACCTGTGTTGTTAGTGGGGAGGTAGAGTACGCAAGCCCCATCTTTCAACACCATCGACGTGGAGGAAGAAGGCTGCCCGTCCTTTAACTTGCCAACGAAGGTTGCGATCCCTGCCGGGGAGACCGTGGTGGCGGCATATCCATTTGTGGCTCCGTCATCCGAGGGCGAATGCGAAGTGAGGGTGTACTTGCCTGCTTGCGGTGCAGGATTAGTTTTCGCATTGAATTCAATGAACGCGAGGGTCCCCTGACTGACGACATCCGTTCCGAATTTTCCGCCGGTGACGACGGCTTCGATTGTACTGGCGGCAGGTTTCCATTGAAGTTTCAGCTTCACGGTCTCCTTGCCCACGGTGGTAAAGGTTCTTTGGTACACCACATTCGAGCCCAGTATGCCTGAGAAGCGGTAGGTGAGTCCTGCGTAGTCGAGGCTGCCACTTACGGCACCTTTGGCTGCGACTGAGACAGTGACTCGCCCGGCGGAGGAAGGGGTCGCATTGAATGGCAGAGGGTTCGTCGATCCTGGATTAGTGAGCAGACCCTGATAATTGCCCTTTGTTGCCGGATTGGTTGAGAGTGTGGTCCTAACCAAGTTTAAATCCCCCGAGTCGTTAATGACCAGAGTTCCGGAAGTCACCTTGATGTTCGCGGTAGGAGACACCCCGCTGAGATTTAAGGAACCCGTCGAGAGCTGGAGGGAACTCGTTATGCTAGGCGTTGTGCCGCCTATTGTTACGCTACCGATTGTGTTGGTTCCGGTGAGCGTGAGCGTGCCGGGACCGGGGACTCCGGTGAGTGTTGTGTTGCCGATTTGTACCCCACTATTGATGACCAGAGTTCCGCCGGTGACCGTTGTGTTGCCGAATTGCGCTCCACTATTGAGGAGCAAAGTTCCGGCGGTGACGGTGGTCCCAACAAAGCCAGAAGGTACCCCGCTGAGGTTTACGGAACCCGTCGAGATCAGGAGAGAATCCGTTGTGCTAGGTGTTGTGCCGCCTATTGTTACGCCACCGATTGTGTTGGTTCCGGTGAGCGTGAGCGTGCCGGGACCGGGGACTCCGGTGAGTGATGTGTTGCCGATTTGTACCCCACTATTGATGACCAGAGTTCCGCCGGTGACCGTTGTGTTGCCGAATTGCGCTCCACTGTTGAGGAGCAAAGTTCCGGCGGTGACGGTGGTCCCAACAAAGCCAGAGGGTACCCCGCTGAGGTTTACGGAACCCGTCGAGATGAGGAGAGAACTCGTGTTGCTGAGGTTGCCAGTGGCATGAGCCTCGGGAGCGGAAATGGTCCCCTGGCCCGGAGCGATGGTTGCGGTGGCTAAATTGGTTCCGGGGTTGCCCACTAGCGCCAGGTTCATACTCATGACCAAGCCGGTAGACTCGCCGTTGGGATCGATGGCAAGTCCCGCTAAAGCCGAAGAGGACAGCGGGAAAACCAACGCCGTCAGACAGCAGAGGGTCGAGGTAATGGCGCGATTGCGCTTCTTGCGATTATGGAGTCCGGGACTGGATTTCATTTCCGGCCATTGTGAGCAATAATCACACATCATCAATGCGATTTTGGCGTCTGGTTCCTAAGGTTTTTCGTCAAAAATGCGCGGCATCGGATTATTGCGGACCACGGAAGGGACAGACACGGTGACATCCATTTACCTTTGTATGCAGACGACGGACGGGAGTGCGGTGAGCTTGATCGTCGCTGAAAGCTGATCGCGGCGCGGGTGCCTGATTCGATCGAGGGATGCCACATAGACGGCCTCGATATCGAGCGCCGACGGCGTGGGCGCTTTTAACGGAATCATCGGCTCACCTGAACAGGCCAAGAATCTCGGGCTGACACAAACGGATACGAGGGATCTGCAGGTCTTCTCTACGATCGGCAGCCTTTCAACGGTGAGCGACAGGGCGAGGTATTATCCGATCGACCGGCGCGGCGGCTATGCCCACAACGAAGGTCACGGCTCGTCCAATAGCACCGCGCCGTTGCCCATCGAATTGAGGAACGACCAGACCCCGTCCACGCTGACACTTCCTGTCTGGGAGCCGGTGAAGGCGGGAACCGATGCGCGGGTGCGACTCGTGTTGTGTCAGTATGTCGAGAGCGACGAGGTTGCCGTTGAACTCAACGGTACCGTCTTGAAGCAAGACGTCGTTGACGCGACATGGAAGGATGCTCGCATCTTTTCCCCTGATCCTCAGCCTTCCACGGTATCACCCGGTGCACTGGTGAAGAACCTTGCCGCACAGAAGCTCACGCGCCTGGAGTTCCTCGTCCCCGCCGAAATGCTGAAGCGTGGCGACAACAGCATCGCCATTTCCGTGAACCGCAAAGGTCCTTTCCCACCCTTGAAGTATGTGAAGGTCGAGAAGGTCGAACTACACTTGAAGTAGAGACCTGGATTTGAACGTAAGGAGGCCAACTTTCCGCTCCCTGCTGCCCTGCTTCTCGGTCCACTGGCCGGTCAAGCCGCGGTCGAACCGGTCAGCCTTTCCTCGGGTCATGCCGCCACCGTAAATCACCAGCGGTGCATTAGGTTCAGCGCTGGTGGCCGTATGCCTTTACGCTGCCCCTGTGAAACTGAGAAAGACGCGTGGAACTTTCGAGTGGTAAACATTCTTGTTAACATTTCGACGCCTTGCGCGGCATTACGCTTATGGATCACCAGCAGGGCCTCAACTATTGCGATGAGCTAATCTCATCGGCAAATACGCGGCACCTGTTTTCTCGCCATTAAAGCAATGAAACACCCCCTCAGATTCCTCGCCGCCTTCCTTCTTGTTACACCGGCTCTCAATGCTACCGAGCCGATCACAAACTCCATCGGCATGAACCTCGTGCGCATCGAAGCTGGCGCATTCACGATGGGCCAGGACGGGCAGCAGACCGACTACAAGATGAAGAATCATCCGGGAGAGTCGGATCGGCCGGACTGGGACGAGAAGCCCGTTCATAAGGTATTCATTTCAAAACCCTTTTACATTGGGGCCACTGAGGTCACCGTGGGTCAGTATCGGCAATTCGATCCCGAGTATCGCAAAGGCAAGGGTTTACCTGATGAAGCCGCGAGCGAAATTAGTTGGAACAAGGCGGTGGAGTTCTGCGCGTGGCTTTCAAAAAAGGAAGGCAAGAAGTACCGCTTGCCGACTGAGGCGGAGTGGGAGTATGCGTGCCGCGCCGAGACGACGACGGTCTTCAATACTGGAGATAAACTGCCTGATGGATTCCTGCCTTGGTATACTCGGTTTGGCTACCCAGGGTTGTTCCCCTGGAGTTTCTATTTTCCGGACAACAAATCCTCGCAAGAATATTTGCCCATTGGTGCGGAAGGTCCTTCAGTGCGACTGGCGAATGACGGGTTCGTGATTCCCGGCGGCGTCGCCGCAACGACGCAAAAGAATCAGCCCTCGCTGAGGGTGGCGCAA
>CAMCYN010000165.1 GCA_945883955.1 Akkermansia muciniphila | reverse complement strand
GGCGAGGCATCCGACGGTAGAGGCGGCGTTGCAGGAGAGGCGCAAGAGGTGAGGGCGAGATAAACGTGGCGGGGTTGTTCGCCGTGCAAAGGGGTGTATTAAACTGGGAGTCGCCCAACAAGCGACGCTCCCACAAAAATGAACACCTCCCTGACACGCCGTCTTTTTATCCACACCGTCTGTGCCGCCACCTTGTGTGGCGTGAGCAGTAGTTTTGCCGCAGAAGATGCCCGCACATTTGAACTGCGTATTTACACCACGCATGAAGGTAAATTGCCGGACCTGCTGAGCCGTTTTAGAGATCACACCTGCCAACTTTTTGAAAAACACGGCATGGAGAATATCGGCTACTGGGTCCCAATCGAAAAAGATGACGGGGCGGATAATACTCTCCTTTATATCATCAGCCATAAGAGCCGTGACGCCGCCAAGGCGTCCTGGTCTGCCTTTAGTAAAGATCCCGAATGGCAGGCCGCAGCCAAGGCCAGCGAGGTAAACGGCAAGATCCTGGCCAAAAAGCCGGAATCTATCTTTCTGAAAGCCACCGATTATTCCTGCCCGATCCAGCCAGGACTCGGCAAAGCCGAACGGGTATTTGAAATGCGTACCTACACGACTCCGGAGGGTAAACTGGATGCCCTTCACAAACGGTTCCGCGATCACACCACCGGACTCTTTACGAAACACGGCATCACCAATATCGGCTACTGGACACCCACGGACGCCGAACAGGACGCAGCCACGAAGCTCATCTACGTGATTAGCCATCCCAGTAAAGAGGCGGGGTTAAAGTCCTTCGCGCAATTCAAAGCGGATCCGGACTGGATTGCCGCCAAGAAGGAGAGCGAAAAGGGAGGCCCCCTGACCCTTCAGCCCAACGGCGTGAAATCGATCTATATGAAGGCCACCGATTTTTCGCCGATTCGGTAATCGTCCGGGCGTTTGCCTTCGGCAAGGCCCCTCCCACTTGAGATCCCGCGACACTATCCCTGGGGAGCAAGCGCTACCACGGATAGGGTTCCCCAAAGGACTACGATACACCTCTAACAGGCCGCCCATTACCTCGCATGCATCAAAGCCGTCTCCTCCCGGTCTGGGCTGCTCTTTTCGTTTTGGGTGTTTGTCTCGCAGGATGCGCCCAAGGGCCTTCCTCCTCCGTGAAGGATACCGAGTATTGTTTTTTTCCCGTGGGAAAAAAAACTTACCCGCCCCGGTCGTGGGCAACGGGCGCGCGGGTGCCGGTGATGGAGGCTGTTCCCAAAGGTTATCGGGTGATTGGGCATTTCCGTGCCTACGCCGCCGACTCCTCGAAATTCCTGATGGATGCCATGGACTACAACGCGAAGCGGGTGGGGGCCGATGCGATTGTGGTGCAAAATCTCACCCGGAATCCTGACAGGCACTTCGTGGCAGAGTATGTGGCAGAGAAGAAAGAAGTGGTGTCCCCGACCGAGGCGGACAGGGAGGCCTATCGCGAAAGGCTCCAGGAGTTTGAATTCAAAAAAGTGCGCGGCATCGCCTCTTCTCCACCCCAGAGGCCGCAGACGCATGAGCGAGTCGTTTCCAGTGAACGGGTGCCTGCGCATTGGGCGATTCGGTCCGAGCGAGCCTCGGTGGAGGCCGTGTTTGTGCGGCGCGACCAGAAGTAGTCCGTCTTAATCGGGGCCGTCGACAGGGGCGGCATCGATCGCCTGAAGGTCGTTCCGGTCTTTACGGCGCCCGTGACCCATGTGCTCGGTGGCGGACTGGCCCATGCCTCGTTGGAGGCATTCGACGGGCCGGTCTTCATTTGCACAAACACCGGTGGTGTGTTGGCAATAGAAGCGAAAACCGGCGTGAGCGTGTTTTTTCGCAACCGAGGCCCATGGGCGGTGTTGCTTATTTGCTGATATGAAACGCCTCCTTCTCCTTCCTGCGCTGCTAATCACTTCGGTCGCCTTCGGAGCCGACGACCTCTCCAACATCCAGGCGCGCGGAACGCTTCTTTTCTCCGACGATTTTAATCGGACCGAATCCGAGCCTGCCAAAGAAGAAGTCGGCAATGGCTGGACCACCAACAGTGCGAGCCGGGCCCAGGGCGTCAAGCAGGTCAGCCTGATTAACAATGCGATGAGCGTTACCAAGGCCTCGGTGGCTGATCACGGCGTGTCCGTGGCTCATGCTGCGGAGTTTCAGGATGGAGCCATCGCGATGCGGCTAAAGCTGGAGGTGGGGGACAACTTCGCCATCGATTTTGCGGACATGCAATGCAAGTCGGTGCACGCGGGCCATCTGTTCAAGGCAGGCTTTGCCGTGAGCGGGGTGCGGGTGACTGACACGAAAATGGGGGAAATGGATAATGCGGTCCGGGAGCGTCGGATGGCGGGGACAAAAACGCCTGAGGATGTGGCGCTCTTAAAGACCAAGACCCGGGTTTTTCCCCAACCCCTGGCGGCGGTTCAGTGGCACGACGTGCTCGTGGTGGTCGAAGGCGACGCAATCCGGGTAAACTTAGATAGCAAGGCCCTTGGGGAATTGAAGTCTGAGGGGTTCGCCCATCCCACCAAGCGATTGATTCGATTGGCGGTCGAGAAGTCGGCGCTTGTGGACGATGTCCACGTCTGGAAACTCAAGTAACTGAATTCGCTTTTCGCGTACGTGGGAGGGGAGGGTGCATTGCCGCGGCGCGTTAAGTTTTTCTAGTTTGATTACCGAGCTCTGGCCGTCTTTGCAGAGCACTTTTAGCGCAGTTGTCCCGGGCTTCGACGCCGTAAGTTGCACGCTCGAATCCTTCGAATTACGGATGCCCGAGCCAAGGCAGAGAATGGTGTCTTTGAGGGCGAACCAACTCTTACGCGCACAAAACGATTCGAGTGCGGTCCCTTGGGCGCCATGGAGCGAGAGGACAAAAACTCCTGTGCCGTTTGGTGCGTCAACACCGCCCACAAACGGCTGGTCGGAATGGGAGGGTTAACCCTCAATGCTGATTCGGTCCCTCCCCCCGTGCGTACGTAAATAAGGGAATTCCTCTTAACTTAACTTAACTGACTAATCCGTAGTGAAAGACAAGGCCGGCAAGCCGTCCTTGTTGAACAGGTTGGCCCATGGATGCTCTGCGGCCCAGGCATAGCGGACTGCGACAGGCTTTAAAACCTTGTCGCTCGACACAACAACGGTATTTCCCTGAATTACCGCATCTGCCCAGACATATCTAGGTCTACCGTAGTTGAAGGTTTTATCATCTCCGCTAATCGCGAAACCCTGCAGCTTGTCAACGGATTCACCCTTTTTGAATGCCAGCCCCTTGCCTACATGATCAAAGCTGATGATCACCTTGTTGCCATCGATCTTGTGGGATTTATAGACCGGCCCGTAGATCTCCACATCTTTGCCGTATACCCCGCCAAGTGCTACCCGTGCCGCCCTGGCCCCGTACCCTGATTTGTTGACCGGATGCATTCCGGAACCGAGATCACTGCTGCTGGCCATAAAGGTGTCCGGATAATTCCTGATTCGCAGGTACGTTTCCCGGGATTCGCCACCACCCGGAACCTGATTCGGAAGCGGCACGAGGGGCTCGCCTTTGGACGTGACTGGATCGGTGGTATCCCAAGCGCACCCGCCGCCACTCCACTTCTGCACATAGATGAACGGGAAATCCTGCCCCCAATCCTTGCGCCAGCCTTTAATCAGCGCACCCATCACGGTATATTGATCAATACCGGATATCCCCGTGCTGCTCTCGCCCTGATCCCACAGCACACCGCGTATGGCGTAAGGAACAGCAGGTCTTATGATTTGTTCATAGAGATTACCAATCACGTTCGTCCAGGTTTCGCCGACCTTCATTGGTTTCGCTGGTGCCTTTGGAAGCTTTTTTTCTTCGACTCCCTCTGCCTTGGCCTTTTCAACGTCCTTTTTCCAGCTTTCCATCGCCACGCCATACTTCTTCACGGCTTCATCATACTTCTTTAAGGCTTCATCGGAATTATCCTTGGCCACCAAGTCTTTGCACGCTTGGTCGTTTTTGAACGCCTCCTCGCTGAGAAAGAACCCTGACGGTTTACCAGCGGCTGCGCCGACCAGCAGGCCAACCGGAACATTCAGTTCCTTCTGCAAAGGGCTGCCGAAACTGAACAATTGAGCCGAGAATCCCATGAGATTTTCAGGGGACGCTTCCTTCCAGCCTTTTGAAGCAGGTGTATCTAAACGAATCAGCCTTAACTTCGGATAGGGGCCGGCAGCCACCATTTTTGCCAGCACTTCATCGTCTTTGACGTACTGTTCGGCGCCGCCAAACATATTGGATTGCCCCGAGCCGAGCCAAACCTCTCCAACGAGGACATCCTCCAGCTTAAGCGTGTTGGATCCGGTCACCGTTAGAACATCAGGCCCGCCTTCTTTCAGCGAATCAAGACTCACCTTCCATTTGCCCTGAGCATCGGCCGTGGTCGATTTCTCCTGGTCGCGGAATTTCACAGTCACCTTTTCGCCGGGCACGGCCGTTCCCCATACCGGCACCTTCATCCCACGCTGCAGCACCATGTGACTGCTCAACACCGGCGGAAGTACGACCTCGGCATACCCCGCCACCTGCAGGAACGTCAAACACACCGCCGACATTATCATGAATTTACAATCCTTCATCGCTTTGTCCTTTTTAAAGAGTTTCACCAGCATCCCATAGGGTTTTGTAGATAGTTTGTAATCAAAAGATTGAGATGGGAATCGGTTTTGGAGTGGGAATTTTCCTCAGAATTTACTCCGATTGATGCGGCAGGAATTGGTCGGCGAGGGCTGCTTTTTCCAGGCTTCGGCGCGGCTATAATAGAGGTCTTGATGAACAGACTTTCCCTTTACATTGCGGTCTCTTCCCATGTCCAACCGTTCGGAGGCAACTTGGCGTTACCAATCTCAATGGAAAGCACCTCAACTCCCAGCACGGGCAATTCCTCACGCTCCCCCTGCTGCGCCGCGAAACCACCGCATCCAACCAGTAGGCTCAGGAAGAGACCAGCGCTGCTGTAACGGTTGAATATCGAAACGTGCATGTTCTGAATAGCGGGAGTCTGTGACTGCCCGTCCATACGACTCACCTTTTTCATCGTCGGATCCACAGAACATACAATGATCCCGAACCTTCAGAATCACCTCCGCCAAAGGAACTAGGCACCATGAAAATCCTCGTCACCGACTTCGACAGCACACTGACGCAACGCGACTTTTATGATCTCGTTCGTGAGCGCTGGCCCATTCCCGCAGACGATGATCCCTGGGCGCACTATCTCGACGGAAGGTTAACTCACTTCGAAGCTCTGGAGGCCATTTTTGGTCGGATTCGCGCCAGTGAAAAGGAACTCCTCACTTTAGCGGAGCAGATGGGCTTAGACCCGCAACTCGCCGAATCCGTTCAGGCCCTGCACGACGCCGGTTGGACTGTCGTCATCGCCTCCGCCGGTTGTGAGTGGTACATCAAACATTTACTCACCAGGGTAGGGCTGGATCTGCAGATCCACTCCAATCCCGGCACCTTCGATCCGGAGCGAGGGCTCCAAATGAGGCTCCCAAGCGACTCCCCATTTTTCGACGCAACGACGGGAGTCAATAAGGCTCAAATCGTACAGGACGCATTGGCTCGCGCCGAGCAGGTCGCTTTTGCGGGGGACGGACGTCCCGATCTCGAACCTGCATTACTTGTGAAAACGCCCCTCCGCTTTGCGCGTGGCTGGCTGGCTGAGGCATTGCAATCTCGTGGAGAGGAATTCCACTCCTTTGACCATTGGTCTCAGATTGCCCGGAAGCTCCTATGCTAAATTTGAAACAAACTCCGATTCCAGCCACAGTACGCGTCAAACCGGGCGCTCTCGACCGCCTCGGAATCTACGCCGCCCGGCACGGCTATTTGCGGGTGCTGGTATTCGTAAGCAAAGATCTGAACCCAACCCTGGGCGCCCGTTTTGAAGCAGCACTCGCGACTTCAGGCATTAAAGTATTGCGGCGATCTTTCGTTTCGTCGGCCTCCTTCGAAGAGGCGCTGGAATTGTTTCGTGGAGTCCCATCTTCAGCAGATGCGGTCATGGGATTCGGCGGCGGGAAAGCACTGGATGTCGCCAAATATGTCGCGTTTCTTTCCGGGCTACCGTACGTGGCCGTCCCGACTTCTCTTTCTAACGACGGAATTTGCAGCCCTCAATCGAGTCTCACCATCGCGGGGCGCCGCCGGTCCTTGCCTGCGGCGATGCCGTTAGCGGTCATCATTGATACGGCGGTCTGTCTCGCTGCGCCTGAGTGCCTTTGGCTTTCGGGAGTGGGTGACCTTCTCGCTAAATTCACAGCAGTGGTGGATTGGAAATTGGCATTTCATGCGTGCGGAACCCCAGTGGATGATTTCGCTGCACTACTATCGGATGCGAGTGTTTATCAGTTCGCCGGGCGACCCATTCGGGATCTGGAGGGTATGAAATTGTTGGGCACCACTCTTCTTCTCAACGGGGTTTCCATGGGTATTAGCGGGTCGTCTCGCCCCGCCAGTGGGAGCGAACATCTGATCTCACACGCTCTCGATAACATCTCCGCTCGGCCACGCTTACATGGGTTGCAAGTCGGCGTGGCCACCTACTTGATGAGCCTGATTCAGGGGCAGAATTCTCAGGTGATTTCGCGTGTTTTTACAGAAACCGGATTCTGGGATGCGATTGCTTCCGACCCGTTTGAGCGAGCGGAATGGATTCAGGCCGTGCAATCGGCACCGATGATAAAATCTGATTTCTACACGATTCTATCTTCGAAACACTGTTTGCCCGAAGTGATCGAGTTTCTCGATACCGACCCGCATTTGAAACGTTGTTTCGCGCCAGTTTAGTCAGGGGGCTTTGCGCTGCGTGATTTCTGTATGGAGAAGCGCCCCAAAACCCCCGGCTCTCAGCTCTGGAAAATTTGACGCCCGGGGCGGCGCGGTTTCAGCACCGGGACTGCCGCCATTCGGTGCCTGATGTTTTTTCCCGAATCTGCGACAGAACAAATATCCACTTCGAATCACCATCGTTCTGTGGCTGACCGAACCGCTCACCGGAATTCCATCTTGGATGGTTGCATTGGGCTCAGTGGCCGCGCTGTTAATCTTTCGTGTCCTGGCTCTCGCGACCTCACTAGGCATGCCTTTTGTCATTAGCACTCCACCCAACGCCATGGCAGTAGCCTGTGGACTGCGACCAAACGATCTATTGGTACCTGGGTTAATCATCATGCTTGGCGGTTGTTTTCTACTGGCTCTGACCGGTCCCTGGCTGCTCCGCCTGATCCTTGGGGGCCACGCCTGAGGTACGCTCCTTGATTTGGAGCAGACCTAAATGACTGATGCTGATAGATGAGATGAGATTGTTGCTCCACGCGACAGCCCGCGATCTTCAAAGCGATGACAACCTCCACATCCTCCAAACGTGTGCGTCAGGACCGGCACGATACGGGGGGGTAACGTGCCGCAGCCATCCTGTGCGTCGGGCAAACGCAGCAGACTCCTACTTTGATTTCAGGCCGACCGTATTCACCGAGATCACCCGATAGGCATACTTTTTCCCCGCCTCGGCCGTGGGATCGGTAAATGTCATTTTGATCAGCGGTTGAGCGGGTGTGTCGCTGTATTGCAAACCTTGAAAAACCGGGCGACCGAAGGGGTTCTTGGGCTGTTCGGGAATGTTGGCGATGGGCTGTCCATCGCGC
>CAMCYN010000164.1 GCA_945883955.1 Akkermansia muciniphila | reverse complement strand
AGCGGTGTCACCATCCTCCTGCCAGACGAGCACCAGCGGCACAGTCACCCCGGGTGTCAGGGGGACAAACCGCAGGGGTTGTTCGGTCGCCACTACACTCTCGGTCACCACGCCCACTCCCGCGCCCGCTTCCACATAACTGAGCACCGTGCCAATCAGGCTCGGGGTTTGAACCAGACGCGGCGCAAACCCCGCCTGCCGGCAACCCGCCAGCACGGCATCATGCAAGCCGACCCCTTCCCGGCGCGCCAATACCACCAGTGGTTCCCGCTCCAGCCGGCTCCAGCTCACACTGGGCTGCAAAGCGAGGGGATGATCGCGAGGTACGACAATTCCCAGACGTTCTTCGCGCAGCAAAATGGTGTGCAGCCCCAGATCTTCGGCCAAGGGCACGGGGCGGGTCAGACCCACAGAGAGACGCCCCCTGGCGACCATCTCCCAGACTCGCTCGGGAGTTCTTTCTTCGAGATGAATACTCACCAATGGGTAACGGCGCCGGTATTCGCCCAGTAAACGCCCCAAAAACGGTTGGGTGGGCGGACCAATATAACCCAGCCGCAACTCGCCCTCCTCTCCGGCGGCCGTCCGGCGCACCCGCCGCATCGCTTCTTCCCAACGTTCCAGCAACACCGCCGATTCCCGCAACAACACCGACCCGGCCGGCGTCAGCCGGACCCGGCTGCGGGTCCGGTCAAAGAGAAGCGCCCCCAGTTCGTCTTCGATCTCCTTCACCGCCCGGCTCAAGGCGGGTTGGGCAATATGCAACCGGGCCGCAGCACGCGTGTAACTGAGCTCCTCAGCGACAGCCTGAAAATATCGGAGATGACGCATTTCCATGGGCCCCTATCTTTATACCGAAAAGGCATAGGCTCCATGCCAAATCTCTATTTCCGTTACAAGCCTCCGGCACGTTATAAAGAACGAGTTCGCATGAACAACACGCATCTGGCCATCCAGTTTTTCCTTCAAATCGCGGTCATCCTGCTCTTCTGCCGGATCGTCGGAGCCATCGCCGGCCGCATGGGCCAACCCCAAGTCGTCGCCGAGATGATCGCCGGGGTGCTGCTTGGGCCGTCGTTGTTCGGACTATTCTGGCCGGAGACGCAGAACTGGCTGTTTCCCTGGGATAAAACCCAGACGCTGCGCGACACCCAAAGTTACCTTTTTCCCGCCTCACAACTCGGCCTTGCCCTTTACATGTTCGTGGTCGGCATGGAGTTCCGCATGGATATCATTCAAAAGAAACTCAAGAGCTCCATCGCCGTCTCGCTCGCCGGGATGCTGGTGCCCTTTGTGCTGGGAGCCGCGCTGGGCTGGATCTTTTTCCATCACACCGAGCTGTTTCCCAAAAGAACCTCGTTATTTGAAGCGATGCTCTTTCTGGGGGCCTCGATGTGTATCACGGCTTTTCCGATGCTCGCGCGGATCATTCATTTTAAGAAACTGACCGGCACAACGATGGGCACGGTAGCCATCGGAGCGGGCGCCCTCGACGACGCCATGGCGTGGTGCCTTCTAGCGGTGGTGCTCGCCAGTTTTGATAACAACTGGTCCCACGCGATCGTGAACATCGCTGGCGGCGCCGGCTACGTGTTTGTCACCCTGGGGTTGATCCGCCCTGCGCTGGCGCGCCTTCAGAAGTTCCTGCTCCGGGACGGATCGCTGACCGAGGCGGGCCTGGTGGTGTTACTCGCGCTGATGGCGCTGGGGGCCTGGATCACCGACCGGATCGGGTTACACGCTGTCTTCGGGGCCTTTGTGATGGGGGCGGCTATCCCGCGCGGGATCGTCGTGCGCGATCTGATCGCCCGTGTCCAACCGCTGACGGTGGCGCTGCTGTTGCCGCTTTTCTTCACGTACTCGGGCCTGAACACCAAGATCGGCCTGCTCAATACCGGGTTCCTCTGGATGATGTGCGCGGCGGTCCTGTTTGCGGCAGTGGTTGGGAAAGGTGTCGCCTGCTGGTGGGCAGCCCGGGCCACGGGGATCTCCAACCGCGAAGCGATGGGCATTGGCGTGCTTATGAACGCTCGCGGGCTCATGGAGCTGATCATTATTAACGTGGGCCTTCAGCGCGGTATCATTTCCGAAGGGCTCTTTGCCACTCTCGTGATCATGGCGGTCGTGACCACACTGATGGCCTCCCCTATTTTCGAAAGGCTCGTCGGAAGCGCTCACCAGCGAATCCCTGAACCCGAAGAGGCTCCCTCCACGCCACCCTTTCCGGGAGGCTTTTTGGAGGGGACAAACTCCCGGCCTTTGTAAAGAAACCCCGCCGTCCAAACCAACCCCACTAGCCAACTTTCCATCCCTATGAACACCCAATACGACGCGATTATCATCGGCGGCGGCCCGGCCGGAGCGAGTGCCGCCGCCATTCTGGGCGAATACGGGCGGCGTGTGTTGATATTGGAACGCGAAAAATTCCCGCGCTACCACATCGGCGAATCGCTCATTCCATTCACGTTTGGGCCCCTGGAGCGGCTTGGGCTGATTCCCAAGATGCGGGGTTCGCAGTTTGTGAAGAAATACAGCGTCAGTTTTGTGCAACCGGACGGCAAACGCTCCCAACCGTTCTATTTCTTTAACCGCTACGATCGCGAGACCGTGGCTCAAACCTGGCAGGTGACCCGTGCGGAGTTCGATTTGATGTTGCTCGATCACGCCCGGGAACGCGGCGTCGAAGTGCGGGAGGAGAGTACGGTGACGAGGCTATTAACCGAAGGTGACCGGGTGGTCGGCGTGGAAGTGCGCGACCGGGCAGGTGCGGTTTACGAAGTGCGTGCACCGATCACCCTGGATGCATCCGGACGGGAAGCTCTGGCGGCCAAACAGCAGGGTTGGCGGGTGAATGATCCCTATCTGAACAAAATCGCCATCTGGACCTATTACAAAGGGTCCAAACGGGAAACGGGCCTGGATGAAGGCTCGACCACCATCGCCTTTGTACCCGAGAAAGGCTGGTTCTGGCATATCCCACTCCACAACGACACCGTCAGCGTCGGGGTGGTGGCCGAGGGCAAATATTTGTCCCGGGACGGAGTGAAGGAGCCTCGGGCGATGTTTGAGCGCGAAGTAGCCCAAAACCAGTGGATCCAGGAGCACCTCTCGGTGGGCGAGTGTTGCGGGGAATATTGGGTGACGAGTGAATACAGCCGCCACTCGCGGTATTGTGCCAGCCCGGGCCTGTTGTTGCTCGGGGACGCGTTTGCGTTTCTGGATCCGGTGTTCAGCAGTGGTGTGATGCTGGCGCTCAAAAGCGGCGTGTTGGCCGGCGAAGCCATCCAGGCGGGGCTTTCTGAACACGATCTGAGCCCGCAACGCTTCACCGAGTACGGGGAACTGATGCGTCAGGGCGTCGAGAACATGCGCAAGCTGGTGTACGCCTTTTACGATCCGGGCTTTTCGTTCAAGGACGTCATCATGCGTCATCCCGAAGCCGGGGATCAAATTACCGATTGTCTCTCCGGCGATTTGAACCGGGATTATTCCCAGTTGTGGGAATGGATCCGCGAGGTGGCTCCGCTCCCGGACGTGCTGCCGTACGGAATACCGCTGAAGTAAGGCGGCCAAAGCGTTTTGGCCTGGCGAGGGCCGACGCCGCCCCGGTTCCCACCGACTGGAGAATCCGGGGCGCCTGAGCGAGAGGCCGGGAGGCCGGCCGCAGAAGCCGTCTATTTTTCCACAAGTTCCAGACCGTCGATGAGCATGTGAGCGACCAGAGCCGTGCCTTTGCCGTTCACATCAAAATTGAACCCGAAGCTGGTAAGCTCTTCGATATCGTCGTCCTCGGCGGGATCACCTCCCTGAAGGATCACCTGTTTGCCATCCTTCCAAAATTTATCTCCGTGACGCCGCATGCTGCTCAGCGGAACGGTGTATTGAGTCCAGGTCTCAGTGAGCTTGAAGCCCGGGGACCAGAAAGATCCCCGCTTGCCATCTTTACGCGGACTTTTGCGGCTGAACCCGGTTCCCACAGAAGTGCCGGAATCGCTTTTGGCCCAGAACCGGACGGCTACGTGTTTTTTAGGTTTAATGGTGTTCGGTTCGAAGTTCTTGCCGAAGCCGTACCCTGCACCTGGCTTGGCGAAATCAGCCACCGCTTCGAGCACCTTGTGATGCTCAGGATCAGGCGTGCTGATGATTTTGAGCTTACAGTTCCCCGGGTTCACGGTTTTGGGGTCAATTCGGTCGAACTTGTCCAGGACCTTCACTTTGGCGGAATCAGCCGCAAAAAGCGGTGCCGACAGAAGGCCGAGCCACAGGGGGAGTTTGAGGAAACGATTCATTGTTACGTACGAATTTACCTGCTTCGGATTTCTTTCCCCTACAAGCCTCATTTTTCCACAAGCTCCAGACCGTCGATGAGCATGTGAGCGACCAGAGCCGTGCCTTTGCTGTTCACATCGAAATTGAACCCGAAGCCCGTGAGCTCTTCGATATCGTCGTCCTCAGCAGGATCACCTCCCTGAATGATCACCTGTTTGCCGTCTTTCCAAAATTTGGCGCCATGACGCCGCAAGCCGCTCAAAGGAACGGTGTACTGGGTCCAAGTCTCGGTGAGCTTGAAACCCCCGGCCCCAAACCCTCCCATCTTGCCGTC
This sequence comes from Akkermansia muciniphila, assembly GCA_945883955.1. Classification (GTDB taxonomy): domain Bacteria; phylum Verrucomicrobiota; class Verrucomicrobiia; order Chthoniobacterales; family Chthoniobacteraceae; genus Chth-196. Next base: position 3,100 of record CAMCYN010000164.1, on the reverse strand, counting down.
TTTGCGCGGACTCTTCCGACCGAACCCGACGCCAACAGAAGTACCGGAATCGCTTTTGGCCCAGAATCGGACGGCTACGTGTTTTTTAGGTTTAATGGTGTTCGGTTCGAAAGATTTACCAAAACCGTACCCAGCACCCGGCTTGGCGAAATCAGCCACCACTTCGAGCACCTTGTGATGTTCGGGATCCGGCGTGCTGATGATTTTAAGCTTACAAAGTCCGGGGTTCACGGTTTTCGGCTCAATTCTGTCGAACTTGTCCAGAACCTTCACTTTGGCGGAATCGGCCGCGAAAAGCGGTGCTGAGAGCAGACAGAGAACCCAGGGGAGAAATTTCAAAGACGCACGCATTTGAGTTATTAAAAAGCCACCGGGAGAGAATCCCGGTGGCGTTTGTTCGATGGCTGGAGGTGTGGGAGTCCTAGTTCAGGTAGGCCGCCTCGTTACAGAACATCAGCGCTTGCACCAGCGTTTCCCAGGGCGAGAGCGTCAACCGCTGCACCAGCTCGCCTTCGTTGACGATGGCTTTCTTGGCACCGGTATTGTTTTGATCCCGGCGCAGCTGTATTTCAGCCTGTTTCATGGCCGCAGCCGTCGCCTGGGCGGTGGCCGCCACCACACTGCCCTGCATTTTGGCCTCCGCCTGCAAGAAGTTCAGCGCCATATCAAACTCCGCCTTACTCGGCGTGCGCTGCAGTACGATCTGGAAAATCGCCAGAATTCCCGCACGCGGATCCTTCTGAACAGAAACCGCCTGAATAACCTCAGGACGTTTAACAACCTTCTGGGCGATGCTGATGGTAAAGGGACTGTTCATCAGAAACAGAGCCTGCTGAGGCACTATCGTGGAGGTGCGCTTGGTGTTGGGTTCCAGCGGGGTTGCCATGTCGAACTGCAGAAGCAGATCAGGCACGTTGGAACGGTCAATGTACCCATACACGGAGCGACGGTAAGAATACGGTTCGCTGACCAGATTCACGGCCGGGCCGTAAAGGGTCTTGTCCATGGTGCCGCCCATGGTGAGCAGCGAATCGCGGAAGGACTCGAAATCCAGACGCCGGACGTTGGCACGCCACAGCAGGCTGTTGCTCGAGTCCATTTCCTTCTGACGGTCCATGTGTGGACTGCGGCTGCTCTGCTGATAGACGTTAGAGAGCATGATGGCCTTGTGTAATCCTTTCACAGACCAGCCGGGTTTGCCCTGGCCGTAGTCGTCAATGAACCAGGACGTCAGGAAGTCGAGCAGCTCGGCGTGGCTGGGCTTTCCAGCCTGGTTGCCCAGATCATCGGGAGTGCGTACGAGGCCTTCGCCGAAATGATACATCCACACACGGTTGACCATAACACGGGCCGTGAGCGGGTTGGACTTGCTCGCAATGGCCTTGGCCATTTCATAACGCCCGCTTCCTTCGGTAAATGGCTCAGGAGTGCCATCCTCCGATAACACTTCGAGAAAGCGACGGGGAATAATCCTGGCTTCCTCGTCATTTTTCGGAGCGTTTCCTCGGGGATATATCGGGGAGTCGACCGGGTTAGGCAGATCTTCCAGCACCATGGCACGCACGGGGCCCCCTTTGAAGGTAAGCTTCAGTTCATTAATCCGGCTCACCCCGGAACGACGCTCCAGTTGAGGGCCTCCTGCGACGACACCCCAGTTGACGATTTCGTCCTGCACACGCAACACGTTCAGTTCCGAACCGGCTACCAGCCGCTTCGGAAATACAGCCAATTCCATAAGCGGTTTTTCGGGCGAACTAGCCACGTCAGTGTCCGGATTGGCTATCCGGGCGAAAATACCGCCCTTCGCCAAATCGACCACTGGATCCGCCTTGGAATCCACCGGAGATCCCACGATGGGATCGATTTTTTCACGGACGAATTTCTGAAATAGCGCCGCAACCGTTGAAATGTCGTTTGGAAGTTTCCCGGCCTTGCGCAGGAACTCCAACACCACGGGGTTATATTTCTCGGAAGATTTGCCCGCCAACATCCGCTCCACAGTCTCCGGACTGCCTAGCAACTTGAGAAATGGTCCGAATACAGGATCCCTGAGGTTGGAGTGCCGTTGCACCGAACCGTTGAGCAATCCGCCGAGCCCGGGATTGAGTTTGAATTTCTCGACAATCGCATCGGCGCGTTTCCTGCCTTCGAGGTCGTAGCGGTCGCTCAAGTGGTAGGCCGCCTCGAAAAAGGCGCCGGCGTCCTTGCGAAATTCCTGGGCGAACTCCCGCTGCATCTGGAAGAGCGTCGCATACGCATGCTTTTCCAAAACACCGAGCTTTTGCTCGAAGTCCTTATATTCTTTAGAGGTGGCATCGCCGGCGATCACCGGGCCTTCGCGGGGCTCCACCGTACTCGCGAATACTCCCCGAAGGGCATAATAGTCCGACTGCTTGACCGGGTCGAACTTGTGGTCGTGGCAACGAGCACACGCCAGCGTCAGCCCCAGAAAGCCGCGCCCCACAACGTCAATGCGGTCATTGATAATATCGTCCTTGTCCTGGAAACGCTGGCCGACGGTCAGGAATCCGAGCGCGGCGAGATTCTCCTTCGCATTCCCAGGCATTTTGTCAGCCGCAAGCTGATTGAGGACAAACTGGTCGTACGGCATGTCCTTGTTGATGGCCGAAATGACCCAGTCGCGGTACGCCCAAGCGTAGGCGTAACGATAGTCGGCACCCCGTACTTCATCCAGAGCGCCTGTCGTATCGGAATAACGGGCGGTATCGAGCCAGTGACGCGCCCAGCGTTCCCCATAAGCCGGACTGGCCAGGAGCTGGTCGATTACCTTTTCAAAGGCATTGCCAGACTGGTCGTTGGTGAAATCGCGGATTTGCTGCGGACTGGGCGGCATCCCGACCAAGTCGAAATACGCGCGGCGCAACAACGCCTCCTTCTTCCGGCGACGTTCCTCATCGCTGCCACTCTCGGGCGGATCGCCCGGCAACATGTCCTTCTCTTCCAGTTTGGCCAAAACGAACTTGTCGATGGACGTTTTGCACCAGGCCGGATTTTTGACGGTTGGGGCCGACGGACGGGCAACGGGCTGGAATGCCCAGTGATCTTTCTTGGTCACTTTCGGGCCCGTGGAGCCTTCGCG
>CAMCYN010000163.1 GCA_945883955.1 Akkermansia muciniphila | reverse complement strand
GGAGCGGCCCTGTTTTACGGCGACGCACAATTTGCACGGATGTTGTCCGTCAAAAGTTTTGGAGAGCGCCTCGGGGAGAGACTCGGTTTTCGAGTATTCGACGGTCATGCCGACCCAGGCTGCGGTTTGCAGCACGACCCAGTGTCCGCCGAGCAGTTGCAGGGCGGCCAGTAGGGCCAGAAGTCGGAAGAGGCGGGACACAGGAAGAAGGAATAGAGGCGGCTAGTGAGGGGAGTCAAGGCGCCGACGGGAGTGCCAAGGAAGGCGCTACGTCTGGGGCGACGTCCCGGGTTGCGGGGCGCCAGGGGCGGCTTTGAGTTGCTGGCCCCATCCGAGGATGCGGGCTTTGGCGCCGGCGGCTTCCGCTTCGGGGATCTGGCCGTTGCGCACGTAAAAGAGCGAGAGGCTCGACCAGGCCAACTGGTCTTTGGGTTGTAACTCCACCGAACGTAATCCGGCGGCGATGGCCTCTGGATAATGGCCAAGCTTCATCCGGGCCATTCCGAGCGCATGCCAACCATCGAAGAAATCCGGCTCAAGTTCGACGCAACGAGCGTATTTCTGGACGGCTGCCTCGAGCTCGCCCAAGGCCAGATCTCCGTTTGCGTCATCAAAAAGCGCTTCTAAGGGAGTCATGGCTGGGCGAGCGGATTTTTTCAGCGGCCCTGATTGATCTGAACTCCGGCGGCAGCGCGCTGGCGTTCCATCCATTCGCCCAGCAATCCATCGGTGCGCTGGGTTTCGAGCATCGGCAGCAAGTCTTCCTTTTTCTTGTCGATTTCAGCCGCATCGACGGGAAGGCGCTTCGAAAGATAAACGAGCAACATGCCTTCGGGGCCTTCGATGGGGGCGCTGATCTGGCCTTCGGCGAGATCGGCCGCGCTATTCTGGATCAGGGTGGCGTCGGGTCCGGTGAGCTTGGAGTCTGAGCGGGAGAACGCTTCGAGGGTTTCTGCTTTTAATCCCGAGGCTTCGGCAGCTTCACCGAAAGCTTTTCCGGCCTTGATGGCTTCGGCGATTTTTGTTTTGGCTTCCGCTGCCTTGAGCGAAAGAGTTTCCTTTGTGCGTTCGCTCTTAAGGCTTTCTGTGAGTTGTTCTTTGGCTTCCTCCAAAGACAGGGGGCGCGCGGCCTGCGTTTCCAGAAGGTGCAGTACAAAGTACCCCTTCGGTGAGCCGACCGCTTCCGAGACGGGCTTTTCAACCGTGAGCTGGAAGGCGGCGCTGGAGACGCGGGGTTGGTTGGCGAGTTCTTCCACGCGATCGCCGGGAGCGAAAAGGCCCGTAGTTTTCACTTCGACCCCGAACCGTTGGGCGACTTCTTCAAACTTGGCTCCGGGTTCCAACAGCGCACCGGAGAAATCCGACGCTTTGTCGGCGAGCTTCTGGATGGTTTCGGGCTCGGGACGTTTCCCATCCTTGTCGACGGCGGGCAGGGGGAAGGTCACCAATTCGACCTTGCGTTTCTCGGGTGTCTTGAGGGTTTCTTTGCGGGCCTCGAAGGTGGTTTTAAGGTCTTCTTCCGAGATGGTTACGGCCTTGGCTATTTCGGTGCGCGAGAACCGCACCACCGACGCTTCCATCTTCTGGTACTGCTTGCGATAGGCGGCGGCGAGTTCGTCGGGAGCCGGGGTGGAACTTGCGTTAATGACGTCCCGGATGGATTGCAGGCGGAGGGAGTCGCGAATGAGTTCTTCGAACTGTTCAGCACCCATACCGCGGGGGGCGAGAGCGGACTGAAGAGCGTTGGTGTAACGGCTGTGGTCATACTGGCCGTTGGTCTGGAAAGCGGGCATCCGCTGGATGGCTTCGGTGATCTGGGTTTCCGTGGGCAAAATTCCCAAGTTCTTGGCTTCCTGGCGCAAGACCAGAGTGTTCCAGACGTAGTTGTCGACGGCTTCCTGCATGGTCCGGGCGTTTTGCGCGAGGGGGATAATCAGGTCGAACATCCCCAGCAGACGGGTGATTTCGAATTGGCGGCCGATGCTGCGGTATTCGGCGGTCGATACGTTGCGGCCGTAGATTTTACCGATGTTATCCGCGCCGAGTTTGTCCAACTGAGCGCCCGGGCCTCCGTAAAGAACTACAAAAGCGATAATGACAAAAATCGTCAGCGTGACGAGCAGGGGCTGTTGGAAGCGGCGGATCAGATTAACCATAACACGGTCGAATGAGGGGTGAAAACGGGGCCTTCCGGACGAGGGCCGAGGGTGGAAGGTAGAAGTGAGGGCCAAGGTGTCGCAACCTGATTCTCCCTGAGGTGGGGAACGAGTTTGACAAAATCCGCCTCCCGTCCGCGCAAATCGACTCCGCAGCTCGCTTCTGCGACCCCTTGGCCTCAGTATCCCGCTCGTGAAAACCCCCATCCGCCGGGATCGATATCTCATCGAATTTTTTCAACACCTGGAATTTGAGCGGCAGGTTTCGCCGCGCACCCTGATCAATTACCGGCACGCTCTGGAGCGTTTCGGGGAGTTCCGGACTTCGCTCGGTGGCTGGCTGGAGCTCAAGCCCGATCATTTCCGGCTGTATTTGGTCAAAATGTCCAAGGACGGCATGTCCAAACCCACAGTCCGGCTTCATTTTGCGGCCCTTCGGACCTTCTACCGTTTTTTGATGGAGCGTTTCGGACTGAAGGTGAACCCTCTCAAATCCGTGCAGTTGCCGAAACTGGGGCGTAAACTGCCTGTGGTGCTGAGTCTTACCCAGATGGAGGAGCTTTTGAGCGCGCCGCTGCTGGTGCCGAAGCAAAAACAGGCGCCGGTCTGGATGCCTCTGCGCGATGCGGCCATTCTGGAGCTGTTTTATTCGAGCGGCTTACGTGTGTCCGAGCTGGCCAAACTTACTGTGGCCGATGTGGATGTGTATTCGGAAACCGTCCGGGTTCTGGGAAAAGGCCGCAAGGAACGGGTCGTCCCGGTCGGGGATCCGGCGCTGCAGGCCATTCAGCGGTACCGACATGCGGCGGGAGTCGAACGGGGCCAGTTATTTGTGAATAAACTCAGGCGCAGGATCAGTGCAGCCGCAGTGTGGACGCTGTTGAAGCGTTATCTGCGGCATACGAGCATCGCCCTCGAGGTGAGCCCGCACAAACTGAGGCATTCCTTTGCCACTCACCTGCTGGATGCGGGTGCTGACCTGCGCAGTGTCCAGTCGCTGCTGGGGCATGCGAGTCTTTCGACCACGCAGATTTATACCCATGTCACCGTCGAACGGCTCCGGTCGGCTTATGACGACGCACATCCTCGGGCGTAGGCTGTGTTTTTTCGCTAAGAAGTGTTCTTATTCTTGGTAGCTCTACCTCGGCGGCGGTTTCCTGAACCGGCGTCCCCCTTTCCCAATCTCCAGTTTTTCAAATCTATGCGTTTCCCCTTCCTCCCGTCCTCTTTTGGCGTGCTGTCCGCCGCAATGTTAGCGGCGCCTCTTTTTGCCGCTGAAGCCCCCAAAGATGCCGGTGGCCGCAAGAAATGGGACATGGATTACGGTCCCTTCCTGAATGTGACCGTCCAGATGCCCGGCGAAAACCCCGGCACCACGCCCAAGGGGATCGTGATACGGGTGGGTTCGGAAAAGGAAGGTGCTCTTGCCTTCGATACTGACCTGCTCCGCTGTACGGGCGGCTGGACGGGCGGATTTCTCAATTTCCAGGGAGTGGCTTTCAGCGGATCCCATGGCGGCAACCCCGGTCCGGTGGGCAACGTGATGTTCCGTACCTCACCCCAGCCCGGCTGGAGCAAGGCCGGCAGCTTCACCGATCCGCGTTCGGTGCGGAAGGGGTTCGGTGCCGGTACGATTCCTTACGGGCCGCTTCCGCAGGAATGGGCCAAATACAAAGGTCTCTACCGTCACGGTGAACAGGTCGTGCTCTCCTACACCGTCGGCACGGCCGCCATGCTCGAGTCGCCTTCGCTGGAAGGAAAAGGCGATCACGCTGCGTTGATCCGCTCATTTGATGTGCGTTCGGCTGGAGCCGCCTCGATTCTGTTTGTGGCCGATGTGGCAGAAAACGCCACACTCGAGGAACGCAACGGTTGTCTGGTCCTGGCCGATGACGCCAGCAAACCCGACTCACGTTTGGTGCTGCGAGTCGTGGGCGCTCCTGCGGGAACCAAATGGAAACTGATCGCTCCGGGCAAAGTCGGACTGGAGCTGCCCGATTTCAAAGGCGGAGAACGTTTCAAGGTGTGCCACTGGAAAGGGACTTCGGAAAAACTCGAAGGCGCTTTTGCCGCGCTGGCCACCAGTGCGCCTGCGGGAGATCTTCTGGCACTGAGCAAACCCGGCCCGGCGATCTGGCCGGAATTGGTTGCCGTGCAGGGGAAAGTAGGCGTCGAAACGGGTCCCTTTCAGGTGGATAAAATCGCCATCCCGGTTGAGAACCCCTGGAATTCCTGGCTGCGTATTGGCGGACTGGATTTTTTCAAGGATGGCCGGATCGCCTTCTCCACGCTGGCCGGAGACGTCTGGGTGGGTTCAGGGGTGGATGATTCACTCCAAAAGATTCAGTGGAAACGGTTTGCTGCCGGCTTACATCAGCCCCTTGGGCTCAAGATTGTCGATGACATCATCCATGTCACCTGCCGGGACGGCATTGTGCGTTTGGTGGATGGAAACGGCGATGGGGAGGCGGATTTTTATCAGGCCTTTAATAACGAGGTGCAGGTGACGCCGAACTTCCACGAGTTCATGTTCGACCTCCAAACCGATTCGTCGGGGAACTTTTACTTTGTTAAAGGCGGGCCGGTCAAAGGTGGTGGCCGCGGCTGGGATCCTATCGGCGAACACAACGGCACGATGATGCGTGTCTCCAAAGACGGCTCGAAGTTCGAGGTGTTTGCCACCGGATTCCGTGCGCCAAACGGGATTGGGATGGGCCCGGGCGACGTGATTACCAGTGGCGACAATGAAGGGACCTGGGTGCCGATGTGTTACCTGCACATTGTGAAACAGGGCTCGTTCCTCAGTGTGCCTGATCTTGCCCAGAAAGAACCGGCCCCGACCGCGTTTGATCCGCATGTCTGCTTTTTCCCAAAATCCGTCGATAATTCCTCCGGGGGCCAGGTCTGGGTGACCAGCGATAAATGGGGCCCGCTCAAGGGGCGGCTCTTGCACCTGAGTTACGGGACGGCGTCCTTGTACCACGTGATGATGGAAGAGGTTGGCGGAGTGGTGCAGGGAGGGGTCAGCAAGGTGCCGTTAGCGTTTGATACAGGACTCATGCGCGGACGTTTCTCGCCTGTGGATGGGCAGCTGTATCTGGCCGGACAACGCGGCTGGCAGACCACCGGTGCCGAGGACGGTGCAATCCAGCGTGTGCGTTACACCGGCAAGCCTCACTACGCACCCAATGCGCTGCGGGTAACCGATCGCGGGATTCATATCGCTTTTGATGAACCGCTGGATCCGGTGACGGCAGGCAATGCCGACAATTACAGTATTGAGCAGTACAACTACCGTTGGACCTCCAATTACGGCTCCAAGGATTATCGTCCCAGTAACCCCGAGGAACTCGGCCACGATGCCGTGGACATCACCGGGGTGCATCTTTCCGAGGACCGGAAGTCGGTGTTTTTACAGGCAGCTGGGCTTACACCAGTAATGCAGAGCGAAATTACGATGCGGGTGAAGGCGGCCAGCGGCGAGGCGATGCCCGAGAAGATCTGGCACACTATCAACGCCGTGGGTCGCGAGACGGGTCCGTTACTCGAACTAGCCTCGGCCAACAAAATCCCGGCGCCGAAGACGGCCGGGAGTGGCGTGGGGCTGACTCTGCGGGCTGGGGGCGGGATGGATGTGCGCAAGGATCGTTTGGTGGCGATCCATGTGCCGGAAGGAACGAACGCTTCGCCTCTGTTGCCGAAGGGCCGGTTTAACGCGGAATGGCGCAGTGTGCTGGCGGTTCCCCTCAGGAAGCAGGTCACGCTGATGGCTGAAGGGACCGGAAACGTGAAGGTTTCAGTCAACGATATGCCTCTCTTTGACGGGGATCTGTCTGAGGTTGGCAAACGGCTTGAAGGGAAACTGGAGCTGCGCAAAGGCGGCAACCTTTTGAAGGTAGAATACAACAGTCCGGAAAAGGGGGACGCGACATTCCGTCTGCTGTGGTCCTCGGGTGAGTTTGCTCCGGAGCCAGTGCAACCAACGGCATTGTATCTCCCCGCAGATTTGGCGGAACCAGTGGGTAAGTTTAATGAATGGCGTGAAGGGCGGACGTTGTTTGCGCAATCCAACTGTGTGGCGTGTCACGATGGGGCTGGAGTTCTGGCTCCGAAGGGGCAGGCCACGGCTGCGATGCCCGAACTGAGCCGTGGGGCGCCGATGTTGGCTGATATTGGGGCGCGTTTTAACCAGGATTGGGTGACGAAGTGGATTCAGAATCCGCACCAGTACCGGGAACACAGCCGGATGCCTGCGGTGTTTCATGGAGCGACTTCCGCGCAACAATCGGCGGATATAGCGGCGTTTTTGGCAACCCAGGGCACTCCTGCGGCCGAGCTCACATTGGAGAACGCAACCGCTGGGGGGGCTCTTTTTGCCAACCTGGGATGTATTGCGTGCCACAGCACCCCTTCGAGTAAGGTTGGAAACAACTTCAGTCGGGTCTCGCTAAATCACGTCAGCTCAAAGTGGAAAGCCGCCGCGCTGAATGAGTTTATTCAGGATCCGCTGAAGTATCATGCGGGTACGGCGATGCCGAAAACACCGATGTCGGAGAAAGAAGCGCTTCAGGTGACGGCGTTCCTGATGTCGTTCCCGAAAGAGCAGTCTGGGAATGTACCGACTGGGGATATGGCCAAAGGGGCCCAGTTGTTAACGACGGTGGGGTGCTTGCAGTGTCATGCGGGCGTTCCCGGAACGGCTGCTCCGCTCCAGAGGTTGGCGGGTAAAGAATCGAGTTCTGGCTGTTTGGGGGACACCGCTGAGAAGCGGGGGAATGCGCCGGACTACCAGTTTGGGAAGGAGCAGCGGGTTGCGTTGCAGACGTTCCTGAAAAAGGCGCCGAAAGAGGGCGTGCAGACTGTGGAGAATGATTCGGCGTTGGAGTTCGCCAAACGTGCGGTGGCGGATCTGCGTTGTGTGGCTTGTCACCAGTTGGATGCGCGTCAGAGTGTTTGGTCTTCGGTGACCGAAGAGGCGAACATGATTGGCGGATTGAGGGCGCCAAAACGTGATCCGAAGAAACCCGAGCATGCTCATATGCCGATTCCGACGACGAGTATTCCCAATCTGACGTGGTTGGGCGAGAAGCTGCAGCCGGCTTGGAGCGCCAAGATGATAGCCGGACAGTTCACGGAGAAAACACGGCCTTATGTCTTTGGCAGAATGCCGGCGTTCCCTGCGTATGCCGAGCAACTCGCCAAGGGCCTTTCTCACTGGCATGGCTTCAGTGAGAAACCCGCGCCTTTCGGCTCCGCTTCAAGCGATCTGGCCGCCACGGGGAACGTGTTACTGGGCGATCAGGGCGGCTTTGCCTGTACGGTCTGTCATGCCGTGGGCAAGAATCCCGCCACGGCTCCCTTCGAAGCGCCGGCTTTGAATCTGGCTTTGGTGTCGCAGCGTCTACGGCTTTCGTATTACGACCGCTGGTTGCTGAATCCGCAACGTGTCGATCCCGATACTAAAATGCCCCGCTACTCTGACGGACAGGTCAAAACGCAGCTCAAACAGGTGCTCGAAGGAGATGGCGTCAAGCAGTTTGACGCGATCCGCCAGTACCTGATTTCCATTGCGGAGTAAGGGCCTT
>CAMCYN010000162.1 GCA_945883955.1 Akkermansia muciniphila | reverse complement strand
CGGTGCAATAGGCGCCGGTTATCCATTTCCCATTCCGGATGGCGCGCGATCATTTGTCCCTCGAGCTTGAATTGCATAATAGCCGCCGCTTTCTGCATCCGGGCGATGGTATTATTTTCGCGCAATCCGCCTGATTTCGGCTGAAAACTCGGAGCGGGATCTTCTCCGTAGACTTTACGCACCAGGACTTCGAGGGGTTGGAGCGGAATTCCGTAGCCTTCTTCCAGTTGCAAAAGCCGGCGGTAACGCAGCGAAACCCTCAGTACATGGCACACAAGCGCTTCATGTCCCAGGCAGGCGCCAAGCCAGGCCATGTCATGGTTTCCCCAGACAAAGGAAACGTTTGGCTGCTGCATGAGGTAGTCCACCACCCGATCGCCTCGGGGACCGCGATCCCAGCAATCCCCCGCAATAACGAGTTCATCGATGGCGAGATTCCGAATGACGCGTCCGGTTAAATGCACCAGATGTAACAGCCTGTCCCTGTTCACGAGCTCGTGGATAATCGAACTCATGTAGGCGCGCTCCCGGTCGGTGGAGGGTTCGTGAAGAATTTCGGTGAGTAATTCCCGGTATTCGGCCGGGAAAATCCGGGTGGAGTGTTTGAGGCTGCGGCGGGAGGCCAGGACACGCACCACTTCAAAGAGATGGCCGAGGGTGTGATCGGCAAAAGCGCGGACCTGCTCGGGAGTCGTGAGCGTTTTTTGAAGCTCGCCGACGACTTCGGCCGGGTAAAAGATGAGTTTCATAAACGACTCAAATGCAGCCGGCTCCATCTTGTGTTTGAGGAGTCGCTCGATCAGGGGCCGCAGCGTTCCCGAAGCGTTATTGATGACGTGACGCAGCTTTTTGTCTTCCCCGTGGATGTCGCTGATGACGTGGATAGTTCCCTTGGGCAGTGTCAGTTCAGCCGAGAAGCGGGCGATTTCCGCCACGGCAAAATCGATATTCGGGACTTCCCGGGCCAGAGCGCGCAGGGTGGCCAGTTCAAAGTCGCGTGGACGGGAATTGTGGTTGGGTAACATAGATCGGCGGTACTCGGGATGTCAGGCAAGTCACGTGGGGGGGCGGTCAGTGTCTAACGCGGTTTACAGAGGTACAACCCCACTGTTTAACGCTGGAGGAACGATTAGAGGAAGGGGCCGCTTTTGGAATTGCATCCGGGTGTCTGCGCTGAAATAATTTTATATCCGATAGGAATAGTCGCCTTTATGTCCATCAACTCCCAAGAATTCCATTCCGAGTCTGTGCGGGCGCTCTCTGAGCAGCTCGAGGAGGCTTCTCTCACCGACGTTTTGCGTTGGGTTTGGGAGCGTTTCGGATCCCTCGCCGCCGTCGGAACCAGTTTTCAGGGTGCGGGGCTTGTGATGATTGATCACGCCGTCAAAGCGGGGATACCGCTCCCGGTTTTTACCCTGGATACGGGCGTGCTTTTTCCGGAGACGCTGGAATTAAAAACCCGCCTCGAGAGGTTCTGGGGAATCCGGATTGAAAGCGTCGAACCGGAACTTTCCCTGGAACTCCAGACTCAGGAAGTCGGGCCCGAACTGTGGAATACTCGGCCGGACACTTGCTGCGGGATTCGCAAGGTGGAGCCCTTGCAGCGCAAATTGAAAGAGCTGTCGGTCTGGATCACCGGTGTGCGCCGTCAGCAGAGCGACACCCGTCAGCAGACGCGTATTCTCGAACTCTACCTCTTCGATGCTCTGATGGAGCGCTACATTTTGAAGCTCAATCCGATGGTGGCGTGGAGCCGCGAGGGCGTTTGGGATTATCTCCATCAAAATGGGATTCCCTACAACCCGCTGCACGATCGCGGATACCGATCCATTGGTTGCATGCCGTGTACCCGTCCGTCCGATAGCGGCGATAATGAACGTGCGGGCCGCTGGACCGGCTTTGAGAAAACCGAATGCGGGATCCATACCTTTATGGGAAGCGGCATTTGAGCGGGCTTTCCCTTTTCCGATTTTAACCAAACTTTCCATGAGTGCCATTGACCTCCTCCTGCCGGACTACTCGTCCCATCCCGCTTACGCCAAGCAATACCCTGCGCCTCCCATTGGCGAATCTCCGGCGTTTTTCCCCGAAAAAATCAGTCGGGAAGACGCCGCGCATCTGGATTCCCTGGAATCCCAGAGCATCTACCTGATCCGCGAGGCGTATCATCATTTCAAAAAGAGCCTGTGTATGCCGTGGAGCATGGGGAAGGATTCCAATGTTCTTATATGGCTTTCGATGAAGGCTTTCGGAGGGCATATTCCGTATCCGCTGCTGCACATCGACACGACCTACGAGTTCCCTGAAATGATCGCCTACCGGGATTGGGCCGTTAAAAATTACGGTCTCGATCTGATTGTGAAGATCAACGAAGACGCACGAGCCGGGACGGGGGCGTATGCCGAACGCGGTCCGATTGGTTACGATACCGCTGATCCGATCACGGTGACTCATGAACTCAAGACGGCGGCTCTCCAACAGGTGATGGCCGAATATCAATGGAGTGCGCTCATTACCGGGATTCGGCGGGACGAGGATTCCACTCGTGCCAAGGAGCGGTATTTCTCACCCCGAAACAAAGATTTCGAGTGGGACTATAAAGACCAGCCACCGGAGTTCTGGAATCAGTTCACCACTTCGTGTGCCCCTGGGGAGCACGTTCGTGTGCAGGCACTGCTCGATTGGAGTGAGCGCGATATCTGGCTGTATATCCAGAAGGAGGGGATTCCGATTCCGCACATGTACTTTGCCCGGCAAGGCACGGACGGCCTTCGGTACCGGTTCCGTTCGTTGGGGTGTTACCCCATCACTGGAGCAGTTCGGAGCGAGGCGGATACGATTGATAAGATCATTGATGAACTTGCCCTGACCAAGACGAGCGAACGGGCGGGCCGGGCGCAGGATCACCACAGAGAGGGAGCCATGCAGGAGTTACGGGCCAAAGGGTTCATGTAAGACTGTTTAGCCCCAGTAAAAGCCGCGCTGCGCTGTGCGGCTGATCCATCACTTTTTCTTTTTACGCTTTTTCCGATGTCCTCTGTTTCTACTGCTCCAGTTCAAATCGCCCCCGGCCAAACCAGCCGAGTTCGCGTTGTGTTTGTCGGCCATGTCGACCACGGCAAATCCACGCTGATCGGCCGCATTCTTCACGATACGCATTCCTTACCCGACGGGAAGGTGGCGCATATCCAGAAGGTTTGCGCGGCTAAGGGGATGGACTTTGAGTTCGCCCACTTGCTTGACGCCCTGATGGAAGAGCAGGCGCAAAACATCACGATCGATACGACCCAAATCCAGTTCAAGACGGACAAACGGCCGTATGTGATCATTGATGCTCCCGGTCATAAAGAGTTCCTCAAGAACATGATCACTGGGGCAGCTAGCGCCGATGCGGCGGTGCTTTTGATTGCCGCCAATGAGGGGGTGCAGGAACAGAGCCGGCGTCATGGTTATCTGCTGAGTTTGCTGGGGATCCGCCAGGTGGTCGTGGCGGTGAATAAAATGGATCTGGTTGGATACTCTCAGGAGGTCTTTGACCGGGTGTGTGCGGAGTACCGGGCATTTCTGGCCCAGATCGGAGTGGAGGCGCGTGCGTTTGTGCCGATATCGGCTCGGAACGGGGTCAATGTCGCTAATCGGATTGGAGAAAACCAGGGAGTCGCACCGACCGCATGGTACACGGGACATACGGTGCTCGAGATGCTGGACACCTTCGAGCCGCCGGCTCCGCTTACGGAACTGCCTCTGCGCATGCCGATTCAGGATGTTTACCGATTCGACGACCGCCGCCTTTTGGTGGGGCGGATCGAGACGGGCACCTTGCGGGTGGGGGATAAGCTGGTGTTTTCGCCCAATGACAAAACCAGCGTGGTCGCCTCCATAGAAAACTGGAGCGGACCGGCGCTGACCTCCGCCGTGGCGGGGCAATCGGTCGCGATTACGCTCACTGAACAGATCTTTGTGCAACGCGGCCACGTGGCTTCCCATGAAGTGGACGCGCCGATTGAAACCAACCGCTTCCGGGCCCGTTTGTTCTGGATGGGCAAACGGAATCTGATGGTTGGGCAGCCTTACAAGCTCAAGCTCGCCACCCAGGAACTCGACGTTGAAGTCGTTTCCGTGGATCGGATTATTGATGCTTCCACGCTGGAGGCAGCTTCCGGAGATCGCGGTTATATTGCCAAGAATGATGTGGCCGAAGTCACTTTGCAGACCCGCGGCGCGCTGGTTCTGGATAACCAGGACCGCAATCCGTTCATGGGTCGGTTTGTGATTGTGGACGACCGGAATGTGGCCGGCGGTGGGATTGTGTATGGCGGCGTTTATGCGGACCGGACCAAGGTCAAGAGTGCGAATATCTATTGGTCGGAGGGCAACGTGTTGCCCAAGAACCGCGTGTTACGTAACGGACATCGTGGTGGCGTGATCTGGCTGACGGGGCTGAGTGGTTCGGGCAAGTCGACCATCGCCCGGGCGCTGGAGCGCGAATTATTTAACTCGGGCCGACAGGTTTACGTGCTGGATGGAGACAACCTGCGCCACGGTTTGAATTCCAATCTTGGGTTCTCGCCGGAAGACCGCGTGGAAAACATCCGGCGGGTGGCCGAGGTGGCGAAGATCATGTCTGAAGCCGGTCTGGTGGTGATCACGGCCTTTATTTCGCCCTATCGGGTGGATCGGGGACGGGCCCGCGAGATCGTGCTCGAAGGCGGACATGAGTTTGCCGAAGTGTACGTCGAGGCGCCGTTGGCCGTTTGCGAAGAGCGCGATGTGAAGGGCCTTTATAAACGGGCGCGCTCCGGGGAAATCGCCGAGTTTACCGGCATTAGTGCTCCTTACGAGGCGCCTGACAATGCGGAGATTGTGGTGCAAACCGATGTGCAAAGCGTGGACGGAGCGGTGGCTGTGATTCTCGAGCATCTGTTGCCCCGTATACGAACGATCACTGGCGACGAAATTTCCATCTAACCGGAAATCAATCGGGACGAGTGTCCGAAACGAAAACGGCGGGCGCACGGTGGTTATAAACCCCGGCGCCGGGAGCTGCGGCGGCCCTCCGGAAAGTCGCGGGGAAATCCTCCCGGGGACAGTCTGTTAGCACTTGGCTGGAGCTCACTTCCGGTCCAACGGAGCTCCGCCCCCGTAGCAGGGGGTGTTTTTCAGTGTTCAGAGTTCTTCGGGATCGGTAATTTTCGACTTTTTATGGTCACCACGGAAAAAATCGCGGTTGTTGGCGCGAGCGGCTATTCAGGCGAAGAACTCGTACGGTTGCTCATCCGGCATCCGTACGCAGAACTGGTTGCGCTGACTTCGCGCCAGGTTGCGGGCCAGACGATGAGCAGCGTTTTTCCCCGTTTTGCTGCGATGCGTTACGCCGAGCTGCCCTTTATTCCGTCCGAGGTGAGTGCGATTGTGGCCAGCGGTGCGCGGACGGTTTTTTTAGCGTTGCCGCATGGAGTGGCGCATGAGTTTGCGGCACCGTTGCTCGAGGCTGGGTTACGTGTGATCGACCTGAGCGCGGATTTTCGGATCAAGGACGTAGCCGTTTATGCGGAGTATTATGGGGAGGGACATCACGCGCCGGGACTCGCGGCAAGCAGTGTGTACGGGTTGGTGGAGCATTACCGGGAGCAGCTCCGGGGGGCGCCTCTTGTGGCGAGTCCCGGATGTTATCCAACGAGCATTTTGCTGCCCCTGATTCCATTGCTGAAGGCGGGATTGCTGGAGCCTGATTCCATCCAGGTGATGAGCATGAGCGGAGTCAGTGGCGCGGGACGTACGGCGAAGGTCGAGTATCTTTACGCGGAGTGTAATGAGAGCGTCCGTGCGTATGGTGTCCCCAAACATCGGCATTTGGCTGAAATTGAACAGGAGCTGAGTCTTGCGGCCGGAGTTCCGGTGATCATTAATTTTACCCCCCACCTCATTCCGGTTACTCGCGGAATCCATTCCACCATTTACGCCAAGCCCAAGCCTGGGATCGATCCGGCTCGGATCGGCGAGGCCTTGGAGAGAGCCTATCAAGGGTGCCGGTTTGTGCGGTTACTGGAGGGGGCTGCGTTGCCTGATATCAAGAACGTTACCAATACCAACTTCATCGATATCGCGTGGCGTTTTGATTCGCGGACCGGGCGTCTGGTGCTGCTGAGTGCCGAGGATAACCTGGTCAAAGGGGCGGCGGGTCAGGCCGTGCAGTCGCTAAACGTCATGTGTGGCTGGCCTGAGGAAAGCGGTCTGATTTAACGATCGCGTAACTTTGTATTTTTCCTTGGCCTGAAATCCGCTTCCTAATCTCCACTCTGTCCGATTTTAGCCGGATCTTTCTTCCCCATGTCTCCCGTTTATTCCGAAATCCCAGGTGGTGTTACCGCTCCAGAAGGCTTTTTTGCCGGAAGCGCCTATTGCGGTATTAAGGCGTCAAATCCGGATCGTCCCGATGTCGCACTGATTGTTTCGCCTCAACCCACAGTGGCTGCGGGCACTTTCACCACAAACCGTGTCAAGGCAGCCCCGGTGCGGGTTTCGGCGGCTCATTTGCGGAATGCGGATATCCGCGCCATTGTGGCCAATGCTGGAAATGCCAACGCCTGTACCGGAGTGGCCGGTATTGAGACGGCCAAACGCATGACTCGTGCGGTGTCCTCGAAAATGGGGCTCAAGGAGCGCCAGGTTTTGGTGTGTTCGACGGGCCGGATCGGGGTGCCGCTTCCGATTGAGAAAATCGAAGGCACGATTGGCCAGTTGGTCCCCAATGTGACTCGGGTAGGATCGAAGGCTGCGGCGGAAGCCATCATGACCAGCGACACTTTTCCCAAGGAGATCGCTGTGGAGATCCAGTTGGGTGGAAAGACCGTCCGGATTGGAGGCATTGCCAAAGGAGCCGGGATGATTGACCCGAACATGGCCACAATGCTGTGTTTTGTGACGACGGATGCGTTGATCGAGAAAGCCGAACTGCAGCAGGCGCTGTCAGTTTCGGTGGAGCATTCCTTTAACCGGATCACTATTGATGGGGACATGAGCACAAACGACACCGTTTTGATGCTCGCCAACGGCTTGGCCGGCAACGAAATGCTGCGCGCTGGGACTCCTGATTTTGAGGTGTTTCAGCGTGCTCTCGATCACGTGACACTTTCGCTGGCCCGGATGATTGTGGAGGATGGGGAAGGGGTGACGAAGTTCGTGGAGGTATGTGTCAACGGGGCGGCTAGTTTCTCGGATGCCCGCCGGACGTCGGAGGCGATTGCCAAATCTTGTCTAGTTAAATGCGCGTGGTTTGGAGGGGATCCGAACTGGGGACGAATCATGGACGCCATTGGGTACTCGGGCGCCAAGGTGCGTGAGGAACTGATTGATATTTATTACGACGGACTGATCGCGGTGAAAGGCGGGATGGCCAGCGCGACTCCGTTTGAAAAGCTGCAACAGGCCGTGGCACAGAAGCGGTTCCGGGTGACGGTGGATTTGCACCTGGGTACGGCTGAATACATCGTCTTTACGACCGATCTCAGTACGGATTACGTCCGGCTGAATATGGGCGAGTAATCGCCCAAAAACGCGGCCATGTCGGTGGGGAGGGGGGCGCGCCATGTCTGGCCGCTTTCTTTTAAGAGAAGACGTTCGGCGTGGAGCGCGTGCCGGGGCAAAAGCAGCCGGCTTTGGAGCGACGGCGTCCAGCTTGTCTCGATGAATTCGAGATAACACTCTTCATCGGGGCCGTAGATTTTATCGCCCACGATGGGGTG
>CAMCYN010000161.1 GCA_945883955.1 Akkermansia muciniphila | reverse complement strand
CTTCGGGGACGTGGATGCGGTTGGGAGCACCTACGGGGTTGTTACCCGGGTTCGCGGCGCATTCCGCGAAGTGCTTGCTATTACCAAGCACACCGTATCCCGAACACTCTAACGGCCACACGTATGCCGGGGGGGATTGGGAAAGAATCCGCCCCCGGCATTACGCGAGTCCAAGCTCAGCGGATTCCTTTGGCCATCACCGGAATCGCATAGAGCGATTTACGCGCGGTGATAAAGAGCGTCTTCATGTCCGAACCGCCAAAGGCGAGATTTGCCGCCGATTCCGGCACGAGGATTTTCCCAATCAATTCCCCGGAAGCCGCAAAGACATGAACGCCGTCACCGGCACTCGACCACACCCTTCCCTCGGTATCACAACGGATTCCGTCCGGGGCGCCCTTGTCGATCTGGGCAAACACACGACCGTTCTCCAAAGTTCCCGCAGGGGTCACATCGAAGGCCCGGATGTGTTTGGGAGTGCCGGAATCGGCCACGTAGAGCCGTTTTCCATCGGGTGAAAAACATAGCCCGTTAGGCTTGCTAAAATCTTTAGCAACCGCCGTAAGGGCTTTGCTTTTAGGATCAAAGCGAAAGACAAAATCCCCATCGAGTTCCTTGCCAACCTTCTGTTTGGTCACAGGGTCACTCGATAGACCGTAATCAGGATCTGTAAACCAAAGGCAACCGTCGGCACTGACCACAACGTCATTGGGAGAATTGAATCGCTTGCCTTCAAACCCATCCACGACCGTGGTCAGGTTCCCCGCCGCATCGGCCACCGCAATCCTGCGCCCGCTGTGTTCGGCGCTGAGCAAGCGGCCCTGGTTATCGAGAGTGTTGCCGTTGGTATTGTTGCTGGGCTGACGAAAAACGGTGATCCCGTCCTTAGCCGTCCACTTCTTGAGTTCGTTGGACGGAATATCGCTAAACACAAGATAGCCGCCTTCGGCGGGAATCCATTGGGGGCCCTCGAGAAACTTCATGTCCGTCCCGAGTCGCTCGAGCGGAGCGGTCGAGGCGACACATTTGGAAAATTCGTTCGGGTTACGGATATCGAAATCGGTGGCAAAAGCCGTCGAGGAGATGGCCAGAATAGAATGAAGGAGAGGACGTGAGTTCATGAGGGTAAAAGCGTCATGTATCCGCCAAACCGGCTCGGTAAAAGCGCAGACTGCTCGCGGAAAACCGGCGCTCTCCCCGGAAGCGACGGCAGCGCGGCGGCAAAGCTTTTCAGGCGAAAACTAGAGTTCCGAAAGGCCTTGGCCACAGCACCCAGACACGGCCTGCAGTCGGCCTAAACAACGGCTCCCAGAGCCGCCCCCAATCCCGAGCTCGGGGACATCTCCCTCCACCCAAACGGAACCCAAGCCCAGACGAGCGGATCGATTCGTCAAAACGCGACGCTCTGCAGAACAGCCGTCAATTCGCCCGGCGCGCAGGTTTATGCTCCGGCGTGACCGGGCGCAACAACACCTCCACGCGGCGGTTGGGAGCCTGTTCCTCCACGGAACGGGTCACCGGGACAAGCAGTTCGGAAGACCCTTTGCCACTCGTTTCTAATTTCGCCGGATTCATCGCATACCGCTTGATGAGCCACTCCTTAACCGCTTCCGCCCGACGCTGGCTCAACCGCTGATTGTACTCCGGGGTGCCCAGTCCGTCCGTATGCCCAATAATAACCATGATATAATCCGGAAACCGGCGGCGCAGATCGGCGATCTTTTCCAAAATCGGAAGCGAATCCGGGCCGAGCTCCACGCTGTCATACCCAAACAGAGCGTTGCCCGGAATGGCCACCGGACTTTCCCGGGTGGGCACCTGGCCAATTCCCTCCAGCACCTTGTCAATACTCTGGCGCCCAGGAATCCCCACGTCCGGCCCCGTTTTGCTTCCGTTCGGATCCCCCTTACCCATCGCCAACACGGGTTGCACCCGTGAAACCGGCGCCGTCTGAAGGAACCCGCCCGAAAGAGAACTGAGTTGGGAGTCCAACGACCCGAGCTTCGTCGAGGAAATCTCAGGAAGAGCCGACGCAACCGGAGCGGCTTGGGGTTTCTCATCCACCAACGTCTTGGAGAGTTCTACGGGTTTGGCCTCCATTTTCATCTCCACCGCCTGGGGCTTGGAGTCGGCAAATACGAGGGCCTCCACCGGGGGCGCCACCTTTTCAGGCACCTTGGCCACCTCGTCCGCGTTCAACAAAGTTTTCGGGTCCACCGTCACCTGGCGCACCACAAACTTGGGCGGCAAAAGCATCGGCGCCGTCGATTCCCGCAGCCCGCTCACAGTAACCGCCTTCGACCAAACTAAAAATGCGGCATGTAATCCCAGCGAAACTCCCAGCGCCAATACGTACCATCCATACGCCTGCGGCGGTTGCGTGGACTGGGAACGTCGGGGCGCGTTGGTGACGGCGTGCATGGGACAAGTTTGCCACAGCTTTGACGCTCCGACAACCGTACGAACCCCGAAGTTGACATGCGGCTTTCGCTCGAAAACTCCCCGCCCCATCCGGGCTAACCTCGAGACGACTGCCTTCGAAAATATTCTTGTCGCCCTCGGGCCAAAAGCGTTTGCTCCCACACGGTTCTCTTTGTTTGGAAACCCTGTGGGAAAGGTCGGCTTACGGCTTGGCCCGCTCGATTTTCACTCCGAAGAGTCCAGAAACCTGTGGGGGTATAGCTCAGTTGGTAGAGCGTCTCGTTCGCAATGAGAAGGTCAGGGGTTCGAATCCCCTTACCTCCACCACTCTTAACTTAAACAACTTAAGAGGTCCCATTACTGACACTAGCGGTGTTGCACAGTCCACCCGAGTCCACCGCTCCTGTCCCATTTTTTGTCAGGCTCACAGCGGCCAGCCTGTTTGTATAGAGAGCCCACTCTTTGTAGGAGCCCGTTGGTCGCCGCCTCTGTCGGCATTTCGGCCCAAGTTCTATCAGCAACGAGAGCGCTTTAAGCGAATGGCTCCTAGAGCATGCCAGTGCCTGCACGCTTCTGCCCGCCAACCTCACTGCGTTATACAGCTATCTGCCTGGGCTTTACGCTCCGGCAGTCCGAGGGATAACAATGCAGCCGTGAGCACAAAACCAGCCGAGGCCAGAAGGCACAAAACCAGTCCTCCGTTAGCACTGGAGCGCAGCCCAATTTGGTAGAGTAACCCGGATAAGATCGTCCCAGCGAGACGACCACAGGCGTTGGCCATGTAATAAATACCGACGTTCATCGCGACCTTGTCGCGGTCCGTATAGGCAAGAATGAGGTAGGAATGGACGCTGGAATTGAGCGCAAACACGATCCCAAACAGAATCAGACCAGCGACAACGGCAACCGTGGCGTTGAGTTTAAAAAACAACGCGGCGGCAATTCCCGCCGGGAATAACGCGAGGGTAAACGCCAGCCAAAGCGCGGTGTGCCCGTCCGGCTCTTTGGTTCCATCCGCAGTTTTGCGCCGAATGAGTACGGGGGCGAAAGCCTGCACGGCACCGTATCCAATGACCCAGAGCGCCATGAAGCCACCGGCCTGCCAGAACTTCCAGCCCAACACCGAGGAGAGGAAAACCGGCACGGCTACGACAAACCAAACATCCCGCGCACCGAACAGGAATAGACGCGCAACCGCGAGTATGTTGACGGCACGATTGTCAGAAAACATGTGCGCGAATTTCGCCTTTTTGTTCGCCTCGCCCAGTCCACCGCGCATGAGAACGGCTGCGAGCAACATCGCCACCGCCACCAATCCGGCAAAGCTCCAGACGGAAGCCTGAAATCCGAGCGTGGAGAGCATCAGGCTACCGAGAAAGAATCCGACCCCCTTGAGGGCATTTTTGCTGCCTGTAAGCAACGCAACCCATTTGAAAAGCCGCCCCTGACTGTCCCCCGCAACGAGTTTTACCGCACTCTTGCTGCTCATTTTAGTGAGGTCTTTTGCAATACCCGAGAGCGCTTGTGACGCCATCACGTACGCTACCGTCAGAGTGCTTGGCGGCATCCATGCGAGCATACTGAGCGCGACCAACTGTGTGCCGAGCCCCATGAAGAGCGTACTCTTCAACCCAAAACGCGAGCCCAGATAACCCCCGCACAGGTTCGTGACGATTCCGAAGACTTCGTAGAACAGAAACAACGAGGCGACTTGCAGCGCCGAATACCCGAGCTGATAGAAAAAGAAGAGCACCAGCGTACGAATCGCACCGTCAGCCAACGTGTCCGCCCAATAGGCGAGGGTCACGATGGCATAGTTGCGTACCCCATTCCGCTCAACGGGTTCGACGGTGGTGCTCATTGTTCCCAAGTCAGCGTTCCAACCTAGAGAGAGCAGGCGACCTTACGCGCCAACTCGGCGTACCGGTTCGCATAGCCCCACTCGTTATCGTACCAGGCCAGGATTTTTACCTGGGTCCCGTTGGTGACCATCGTGGAAGGCGCGTCGATAATCGAAGAACGTGGGTCGTCCTTATAATCCACAGACACCAGTGGGCGCTCCTCGTAGCCGAGAATTCCCGCGAGTGAACCCGCGGAGGCTTGCTGGAGTAATGCGTTCACTTCCTCCACAGTTGTCGGGCGGTTCACCTCAAACACACAATCGGTGAGGGACGCATTGAGCAGGGGGACACGCACTGCAACGCCGTCGAGTTTGCCTTTTAGCTCGGGGAAAATGAGTGCAATGGCGCTCGCCGAACCGGTGGAGGTCGGGATCAGGGAAAGGCTCCCGGCACGGGCACGCCGCAAATCCTTGTGTGGAGTATCCAGAATGGACTGCGTGTTGGTCATGTCATGGATGGTGGTGATCATCCCATGTTTGATGCCGATCCCTTCGTGAACCACCTTCACCACTGGGGCCAGGCAGTTGGTCGTACAGGACGCGGCAGTGAGCAAGTGATGCGTTTCCGGTTCGTAGAGGTGATCGTTCACTCCCATGACAATGTTCAGCGCCCCGCTTTTGACCGGCGCGGCCACAATGACCTTCTTCACACCGGCTTTCAAATAGGCCTCCAGTTGTTCCGGCGTACGGAATTTCCCGCTGGCCTCCAGGACGATGTCCACGCCGAGATCCGCCCATGGCACGTGAGTGAAATCCTTGTGGCTGGAATGGGTAACGGTCTTGCCCTCGATCACCAACTTGTCGGCCTCACCCTGAACTTCACGGCTCCAGCGTCCGTGGACGGAATCGAAATAGAGGAGGTGGGCCGAGGTGGCACCATCACCGCCGATTTCATTGATGTGAACAAACTCGATCTCCGGCCAGGCCCAGCCTGCGCGAAAGGCGAGCCGTCCCATACGTCCGAAGCCATTGATACCGATGCGTATTGCCATAAGGAGAGAGAAATTTAATCAGGTATCAATATACGCCCTTGGGAATATACTCCCAGCGTCATATTGTGACGTTTGCGTGAAATAGCGAACCGCGCGCGCGCCGTGCACGGCGTGGCCTCGCCCCGTCCACCCTCTCAAAACCTCGCTCCATTCTGTTCCATGCGGGCCGAGCAGCCAGTACCGCCTCCAATGCTACTTGAGGCTCACGGGCGCCCGAAGCGCCAACGGCGCGCGTCAGGTTAACCCAGCCTGAACGAGGCTTTGCGCGTCGCGGGCTGGGTAGAATTGCCTTGCAGGTCCAATAGCCCTCAAAGGGCGGAATGGCGCTGTTTAGCGTCTCTCTGACTGGGACATCCTGGGAATGGACAAATCCGAGCCTGGGACCGGGGAGCCCCAGGGAAGTCCCTCCCAGAGGGATAGGCCGTTAATGCGGCACTCATGCGGCCGCCTTCGAGTTACGGCGTCAGCGTAAACGCCCCCAACTGCGTCCCCCAAAACCCCAACCCGGTTATCTCACCGACCCGCGTTTGCGACGTCACCCCATCCAGCGGTTGCCGTGATTCCACAACCCGCGCTGCCAAACCGCGCGTGGCGAAGAAACCGAAGGCGCCCACAGCCATCCGGGGGATATGCGCCCACATTTTGACATCATACGACTGCAATGTAAGATTGTCGCCATGGTGAGAACTCAAATCCAACTGCCCGACGAACTGTTTGCGCGCGCCAAGAAACTGTGTGCAGCCCGTGAAATCTCGATGGCAGAATTGGCGAGGCGAGGTATCGAATACACTCTGAGTGTGTATTCGCAGGATGCGGATCCTGATTGGCAACTGCCGGCCCCGAGGAGTTTGGGTTGGTGCGGGCTGACGGATGCCGAACTCAAGGCTCAGGCACAGATGACATCCACTGAGGCATCGCTTTCGTAGCCATATGCTTTCGATCGATACCAACATTTTGTTGCATGGATTTAATGCCGACTCTCCGCAACATGGGCCGGCTTATGCGTGGTTACAGTCGGTCCAGGCTTTGGAAGAAGTGGCGATTTCAGAGTTCATCCTGGCCGAGTTTTACGGGTTGTTGCGGAACCCAGCCGTCTTGAAGCAACCGTTGGGAGCCTCGGATGCAGCGGATGTGGTGCAGGTGTACCGACACCATCCCCGGTGGCGTTTGATTGGGTTTCCGTCCGAGAGTTTGTCGATGCACGAGAGTCTATGGCAGACAGCGAGCAAAGAAGGGTTCGCCTTCCGTCGTTTGTACGATGTGCGGACGGCGCTGACTCTGCGGACCCAGGGAGTGACGGAATTTGCCACGGCGAACACCAAAGATTTTACCGGACTCGGTTTCCGGCGGGTGTGGAATCCGCTGGTGCGCCCTTGATGCAGTGAGGGATTTGTAAAACCAGCACGCCGAAGTCGTAGCCGAGTATAAAGTCCCCCCACGCCGCCACGACGACTGGAGCGCGGAGAGCAAAGCCGACGCTTTCAGCGCGTCGCGTGGAGTCTCGCTGGACGGGAATCCAGGGTGCGGTTCCACGGGCGGCGACTTGTGTTTGGAAAAAATGCGGCAAATGAGCCGCCCTTTTGTGGCTGTATGATGTCACCCCCTATGACAGCGCCCATCAATGCCCCCCAGCATGATCAGTTTCTACGGCTGTTTTCCGAGCATCAGCCCGCTTTACACACGTTTGTGCGCTCGATGCTCTCAAATCGAAATGAGGCCTCGGAGGTGATGCAGAATGTCGCCGTGGTGCTGTGGCAAAAATTCGAGTCCGCCACCGATTTCCGCAAATGGGCCTTCGGTGTGGCGCGCCTGGAGGTGCTTCGCTTCCTCCAGAATCGCAAACGAGACCGCCACGTCTTTGACGACGAACTGGTCAACAGCCTCGCGGATTCGGCCATCGAACACGAGGGACGCCACGACCGGCAGCGGGAGGCGCTCGAGGGCTGTTTGCAAAAACTGCCCCCCGCGCAACTCCATCTCGTCCTGTCTGCATACACCAAAGGGGCCCGCATCGATGAACTCGCCACTCAGCGGGGACAAACCGCCATGGCGCTTTACAAGATCCTGCATCGCATTCGCCAGGCGCTGCTTGGGTGTGTGGAAACGGCCTTGGTCCAGCAGAAACTCTAATGAACACGACACACAACGAATTACTGGAGCGGTATCTGGCCGGACAGACGACCCAGGAAGAAAGTGCCGCGTTTGAGTCGGCGCTCAAGGTCGACCTTGCATTACGCGCTCTCTATCTCGACCACCTCAATCTGGAGACCGCTCTCGAGGCGCAGGCCGGAGCCGTTTATGGGTTGCTGGACTCTGCTGTCGAAGCGCCCGCAAAGACCATCCGGGGCTCGTGGGTTCAACCACGCCAGCTTCTGTCGGCGGCGGCGGGTCTGGTCCTTGGGCTGTTTAGTGCCTCAATGGTGTTTGGGTATGTCCTCCCGATGACCTCCAAAGTGATCACCTT
>CAMCYN010000160.1 GCA_945883955.1 Akkermansia muciniphila | reverse complement strand
CTGAGACTGCTCGCGCTGGTGTTATTGCACTCGAGAGAAGCGCGCGACTGGCTCCTGGAAGAAGACTGGCGGACGCGTCTGGAAGCGGAGCCCCAGGCGGACGTTCTGGTGAGTATTCTGGAAGCAGCGAACTCACTGGAGTCGCCTGGAGGCACCGCCGGATATCTAGCCACACTGAGCCCGTCGCTGGAGTCGGTCGTTTCGACCCTGCTCAACGAGAAGCCGCCCGAACAACCGCTTCCCTTGTTACACGACTGCTGGAACGAGCTGGAAAAAAAGCAGGTTCGCCGCCTGGTTGAGAGCCTTAAAGCCCGCCAACGTGCTCCGCAGCTTGCTCTGGAAGAGGCGGCCTCACTACACCAACAAATCCTTGACCTCCAGAAGCGTCTCCTAGATATTGCGCGCCCTTTTTCTCCGCCGCAGTAGGACTTCTCCCAACTGTTCACTTCGGAAACTCCTACTCTTTTTCCCTTCAGGGTATGCCTTCTTCAAAAACGCCGAAATCTGCCACTGCGACTCCAAAATCCACAGGCCTTTCCCCGAGCGTCAAAATTAAAAATAACCCGTTAAAAGGTTTGCCGAAAGCCGTATTCCCTGACCGTCCGTCGCAACCGGCCGGGATGTCTTCGGGCAAGTCTTCTGTGCCAAAGGCCCCATCTGGTTCAGTTCCTGCTCCCGATTCTGAGACCACCTTTTCCAAGGGGGAAAATTTGAATCCCCGTCTTTCCGTGACATCCAAGAAATCCACCCCTTCCGCTAAGCCCGCCTCGAAGAAACCAGCCGCCAAATCCGCGCCGAATCAAACCGCGGCCAAGGCTTCCGCTGTTTCCTCTCCCGCGGCCGCATCGGCAAAGTCTGCTTCCTCGAAGGCCGTTCCGGCAAAAAAGGCAGCACCCAAGGCAGAGCTCAAAAAGCCTGTGGCCAAGGTTGCCCCAGCCGTTGAAGCCGCTTCGACAAAGAAGACCCCGGCTCCAGTAAAGGCCGCTCCCGCCAAAAAAGCATCATCGGCACCGAATACTGTCACAGTAAAGGTTCCATCGCTCAAGACCGCCCCTGCTTCAGCACCCGAACCGACCCCCAAGCCTGCCAAAGCGGCCAAGCCCGCTCCGATCCCGGCTACGCCCAAGGCACCCGCAGTCGAGTCCAAGCCGAAGGGAACAGAAGTAGCCAAACCTGCCGTAACGGCCTCGGCCCTGTCCGCTGAATTTGATGTGACCGAAAAACTTCGGGAACTCATCCGACTCGCCAAGGAACAAGGTTACCTCACCTTCGACGACCTCAACGAGGCCCTCCCGGATACGATGAACGATCCGGAGGAGATGGAGTCCATCATGAACCGCCTGCGCGGGATGGAAATCGATGTCATCGAAGCTTCCGACGTTGACCGCCTTAAAGATGGCAAAAAGGAACAGGACGACGAAGAGGAAGATAAAACGGCCGACCAGCGGGCAGACATCTTGGATGATCCAGTCCGGATGTACCTCAAACAAATGGGGCAAGTGCCTCTGCTGACACGTGAAGAAGAGGTTGAAATTTCCAAGCGGATTGAAGACGCCGAGCTCAATGTGCTTAAACACATTAATCGTTACGGCTTCATCGTCGCTCCCTACGTCGATCTCGCCCAGAAGCTTCTGGAAGGCAAAGAGCGCTTTGATCGGGTGATCCAGGATAAGAAAATCGAAAGCCGGGAACGCCATATGAAGGGCCTTCCAAAAATGATCTCCTCACTCGAGGAATCCGCTGCGGACTGCACCAAACTTTATAAAGCGTTCCTCGCTTTAGGGACCAAAGGGCCGGACTCAAAGGCTCATCAGGAGTTTAAAAAGGCCCATACGCTTATCCAGAAGTCTTACCCGAAGTTCTTTTTCAAACAGAAGGTCACCGAAGAGTTCATCGTGACGGCAGAGGAAACCGTGAAGACCATCCAGCAACTCCGTGAGGACTTTGCCCGTGGTAAAAAAGACCCAGCCGCACAACTCAAGGAACTTCAGATAGCCACTTGGATGTCTACCGAGGAATACCTCGCCGATTATCAGGAATTACGTCTGTGGATGCGCCGGGCCTTACGTGCTAAAACCGAAATGGTTGAGGCTAACCTACGCTTGGTAATTTCGATTGCCAAAAAGTACACCAACCGTGGGCTTTCATTCCTGGATCTTATTCAGGAAGGCAACATGGGGTTGATGAAGGCGGTGGAAAAATTCGAGTACCGCCGCGGTTATAAGTTCTCCACTTACGCCACATGGTGGATTCGGCAGGCCATCACCCGTTCGATTGCCGATCAAGCGCGTACTATCCGTATTCCGGTTCACATGATCGAAACCATCAACAAGCTGATGCGTGTGCAGAAGCAGTTGGTGCAGGATTTCGGTCGTGAACCCTCCCCCGAAGAGGTCGCCGAGGAAATCAACCTGCCCGTGGAACGCGTCCGAGCAGTTCTGAAAATGGCTCAACAGCCCATTTCTCTTCAGTCTCCGGTGGGCGAAAGTGATGA
The DNA here is from genome assembly GCA_945883955.1 of Akkermansia muciniphila. Taxonomy (GTDB): domain Bacteria; phylum Verrucomicrobiota; class Verrucomicrobiia; order Chthoniobacterales; family Chthoniobacteraceae; genus Chth-196. The sequence continues at coordinate 5,303 of CAMCYN010000160.1, read as the reverse complement.
CACCAGTTTTGGTGACTTCATTCCGGATACCACCGCCGAAGATCCCTCAGACGTCACGGCCATCGCCCTTTTGAAGGAAAAGATCCGCGACGTCCTCGAGTCTCTGACCGAGCGAGAACGGCAGGTTCTTGAGCAACGCTTCGGATTGGTGGACGGCTACAGTCGCACGTTGGAAGAAGTTGGCCGCCAGTTCCGCGTCACTCGCGAGCGTATCCGGCAGATCGAAGCCAAAGCCCTCCGAAAAATGCGTCACCCAACCCGTATCCGCCAACTCGAAGGCTTTCTGGACGCCTCCGAATTGTAAAACATTCAGGAATTTTCCTGAATCGTCTCACACCGCCGCAACTTTTGAAGTTCGGCGGTGTTTTTCGTCACAAGAAGCCATGGCCACCGAACCGAAAGAACACGACGCCCTTTGGGATCTGCTGGGCAAAGCGCACAGTCCCACTTTACCACCACACTTTGCCTCGAACGTAACGGCCGCAGTTTCGAGGCTAGAATCCTCGCGCACTCAAAGCCCCTCCTCCAAAAAGCAATGGGGCTGGATGGCCGTTGGCCTCGGGGTGGCGGCGGCTGTTCTTTTCACTTTCAGCCAGTCACTTTTGCCTAAAATGCCGGCCGCATCCCAGGACGATCAGCTGTTCGCTGCGTTAACGGCCCATAATTTTTCAAACGGCGACTTGGTCCTACTGGCTCACCTCGACGAGGTGATCGATGCTGAACTCGCTGCATTATGGAACGAATCCCTTTAATCGCCGCCTGTTGCTTCGCGCTCGGGATCACCCAGCTTTCCGCAACCGATCCCTCCCAAAAGCCTCCAGAGCATCCGGACAAAAAGCCCGAGCATGTTCGTCCAAAAAATGACGAAGCTGAGTCTCTTAAAAAAGCAATACGGGCCCTTTCTCCCGAACAGAAACAGCGAATCGCAGAAAACCTCAAAGCTTGGAAACTGCTTACGGCCGAACAAAAAGAGGCCCTTCGTCATCGCGAACAGCTCCAGCGTAAACAGGCCAGCGACGAGGTCGCCACTGTCACCGCAGGACTCCCCGACGACCAGCGCGATCTCTTTCTCCAACGCTACCAGGAAGAACGCCGAAAGCTGCAGGCCAGCCTGAGGCAGGAAATGGAAGCGCGCAGAAAAGCCGAACTGAGCGATTTACTGCAGCGGCTCAAGCAGGAGATGGAATCCACCTCCGCTAAACCGACTCCGGCGCCGGCCGCCACACCCTAGCTCCAACGCAGACTTACCGCCCGCTCTCCCGCCGGCACAGCAAGTCTTCAGGGTTCTGTCCCAAAAAAGCCCCGACTCAACGGCGGTTCGTGGCTATCTGGCGTTCAAATCGAAGAAGCGGCTTTCCTAAAAGCTATACCCTCGTCAAAATCGACCTCTATTTGGTCGCCCCTGCCCCTATCTATGTCCATACCTTCCACTGAAGAACATCCTTTGGAACGGATCGCTCAAGATTAGGTGCCGTAAAAGCCTCCGAACACTGCTCTATTCCATCTTTTTACTCAAAACCTATTATTCTTATGCGCTTTGCCAACCAGGTAGCCGTTGTCACGGGAGCTGGTCGTGGAATTGGCCATGCCATCGCCATGACGCTCGCCAGTGAAGGAGCACGTGTTGCGGTCATTTCCCGCAACGAATCCAATGCCCTTCGTACCGCTGATGAAATCAATGCAAAACACGCAGGCCTAGCCAAGGCTTATGCCGTCGATGTTGCCAGTCATTCCGCCGTAGCCACTATTGCTGAACAAATCCTGTCCGATTTCTCCCGCGTCGATATCCTTGTAAATAATGCCGGGGTTACACGCGATGGACTTTCCATGCGCTTAAGCGAAGAAGACTGGGATCTTGTTATCGATACCAATCTGAAAGGAACCTTTAATTTCATCCAGGCTTTCGAGCGCACTATGATCAAACAACGCTCGGGCCGCATTATTAATATCGGATCCGTCGCTGGTTTAATGGGAAATGCTGGCCAGGCCAATTATGCGGCATCCAAGGCTGGCTTACTCGGATTAAGTAAAACCATCGCCCGCGAATTGGCCAGCAGAGGTATTACATGCAACGTGGTAGCTCCGGGATTTATCGCCACGGACATGACTGAAGTTCTGCCCGAAAAGGTTAAGCAGGCCGTAATCCCCCAAATCCCATTAGGCCGTTTTGGTCAACCCGAAGATATCGCCGCCGCTGTCGCCTTTCTGGCAAGCGCTGATGCCAAATACATTACCGGCCAGTGTCTGACCGTTGATGGCGGCATGGTAATGTAGCCCCGGATCAAGTCTGGCGTTCACTTATGAAGTTACTGCTCCTGCGTCACGCGGATGCCGAAACCATGGCCGCATCCGATACAGCGCGGCCCCTTTCGGAAAAAGGTCATCATCAAGCCCAACAGGTGGCCCAATTCTTAAACGAACACCCTTCACGACCCAAAATCATTCTGACCAGCACGGCACGGCGCGCCGCAGAAACGGCCCAGCCCATAGCCGAACTCCTCGGTATTGAGTGTATCCCCTGCGGCTGGGCTCGCCCCGGTATGCCTCCCGACGAGGCCCTGCAGGAACTCCAGCCCTACAACCAGTTTAAAGAAGTTCTCCTCGTCGGCCATCAACCCGATCTCGGCATGCTCGCAGCACGTCTTCTTGGCTTACCCCAGCCCGCCCGAATCCACGTACGCAAGGCTTCGCTAATTCAACTCACCTTAACCTCTCCTTCCAGCGCTCTTCTGGAAGCTCTCATTCCATGCAACCTCATGTAACCCCTCCCACACTGCTGCGTACCCCGAACTTTGTCGTGGACGCGGCGGCTTATATCCTCGCAGCTGGACGGCGCGCCATCTCGGAACGGGGACTCTTCCGCCTGGGACTCGCCGGAGGTAATACCCCCAAGGTGATCTATTCCGCGATGGCCGCTGACCCTGTCGGCCTTCCCTGGGATAAGGTCCAAATTACCTTTGGGGATGAACGCTGTGTACCACCCGACCACGCCGATAGTAACTACCGGACCGCTCACCAAGCCCTACTCAGCCTGGTTCCCATTCCCGCCGGAAACGTCTTTCGCATTCGCGGCGAAATCGAACCAGATCAAGCTGCCGCCGAGTGTGAATCGAAACTTTCGGCCGTCGCCAGCCGCTTCGGCGAGCCCCGCTATGTCCATGATTTGCTGCTCTTAGGTTTGGGCGAAGATGGCCACACCGCTTCCCTCTTCCCAAACTCTCCCGCTCTGGAGGAGGCCACCCGCTCAGTAATCCCGGCACGCGGTCCGAAACCGCCACCCCAACGCGTTTCTTTCACCTTTCCCTTAATAAACGCTTCTCGGGAAATCGTCTTCTTAGTCAACGACCCTTCCAAGGAGAGCGTTATTGCGGAAGTCTTGCAGGGCCAACATCCGGCCGGGCGCGTCCAACCGGTGACCGGCACGATCACTTGGATCATCGGAGAGAAATAGGGGCCCTTTGCTCCATTACTCCACCACAGCCCACTATGCCTGCCGGGCACAAAACCGCCCACGGGGTCATTGGCCGTTAACTGCACCAAGGCGGGTTTCCTGCTTTCCAGTTCGGCCTTGGTAAAGCACCTTATCTTATGGAAGCCGCCGACTCGCTGTCCTTGGACAGTCTCTTCTACAAAGCCGCCGACTCGTTCTTTCAAGATCACGCCTCCGTGGCTTTGACTTACGACGACGTTACCCTAGCCACCCTTTATTCGGAGGTCATCCCCAAGGATGCCCAACTCGATATTCGGCTGGCGGAAAATCTCCACCTCGGCATCCCGATCGTTTCGGCCGACATGGATACGGTTACCGAAGCCGAAATGGCAATCGCTCTGGCTCGCTGTGGTGGCCTTGGCTTGATCCACTGCAACATGCCCGAACGCGAGCAACTCTCCCAAGTCAGCCGGGTTAAGAATAATGTCCACGGCCTGATTCAGGAACCAATCAAGGCATCTCCCGAGCAAACAATCGGGGATTTGCTCGCTTATGTAGAAGAAAAGGAATTCGCCTTTCGCACCTTCCCCGTCGTGGATGCTCAAAACCACCTGCTGGGACTGCTGCCAGGTCATGTCGTTCGTCCCCGGTACGCCACCCGACACGTCGTCGAGGCCATGACCCCTCGTGCTCAACTCCACACCATTTGCGACACCGAACTGGCCGGCGACCCAATCAATCGCGCCGACCGCTTCTTTTCCGAACACATCGGCATCCACAAACTCCTCGTCGTAGACACTCAGGACCGCCTCCGGGGATTGTTTACCCTCTCTGACATCGAACGGATTCGTCAGGAACATAACGCACAGCTCAAACCAGCGCGCGACGCTCAATTCCGCCTTCTCTGCGGTGCCAGCGTTTCCACACCCCGGACCGCTTCCGGCGCACTCGATCACGATCGAATTTTGGGCCATATCAACGGCTTGGTGGAACGCGGCGTCGACGCCGTCGCCGTTTCGACCGCTCACGGCCATTCCCAGGGCGTAGGCGACGCAGTCCGGTTGATTCGCGATCAGTTTAAGCACCTCACGATTATCGCGGGTAATATCACGAGCGGCGCAGGGGTCGATTACCTCAGCGACTGTGGGGCCAATGTCATCAAAGTCGGACAAGGCCCGGGATCCATTTGTACGACCAGGATTGTGGCCGGCGTCGGTATTCCCCAACTCACCGCGTTATATGTCGCTAGCAAAGCGGCGCAACGTCGTGGAGTCACCATTCTGGCCGACGGCGGGATCACCAAATCTGGAGATATCGTCAAAGCGCTCACTCTGGCCGATGGCGTCATTTGCGGCAGTCTCCTCGCCGGTTGCCCGGAAGCTCCGGGCAACGTCATGGAGATAAACGGAAAACTCTACAAGCAGTACCGGGGCATGGGATCGCTCGCCGCAATGACTGCGGGGAGCGCCGCTCGTTACGGCCATGCCACCAAAGACGCCGCGCGCAAAGTGGCGGCCGAAGGCGTCGAAGCGCTCAAGGAGCTTTCCCCCAAACTCGACCAGGTGCTCATGCAGCTCACTGGCGGGCTCCAGAGTGGAATGGGATATCTTGGAGCACGCACACTTGCCCAGCTTCGGCAGAGCGCCCGTTACATTCAGGTCACACCTGCCGGGCAGAGGGAAAGTGCGCCCCATGACGTCATAGAAGTCAAAACCGGGTCTTAAGCCGCCCGTGTTTGCCGGAAGTCTGGCGGCGGAATAATACGCCACCGCTTGCCCCCGCCAGAACCGTATCCTCCGCCTGTGCGTCTAATAGGCAGTACCACGCACAATGACGATTCAGGCTGACGGGCGCTTCGTTAGTAAGATCCCGC
>CAMCYN010000159.1 GCA_945883955.1 Akkermansia muciniphila | reverse complement strand
GGTTGTGACCCTCACCGGGGATGTAGGCGATCACCTCGAAGCCATTTGTAAGACGAACCTTTGCGACCTTACGCAAAGCGGAGTTCGGCTTCTTCGGCGTGCGAGTCATGACCTGCGTGCATACGCCGCGCCGGAATGGGCACTTGGCGAGCGCAGGACTCTTCGACTTCACCTGAATTTTGTTACGCCCTTTTCGGACGAGCTGGTTGATCGTTGGCATGAAAGCTCAGTGGCTGTTGTTTCTCCGTTGGTTCGGCCGGGAGTGTTGGCCGGACAGATCGTTTAGAGCGACACGCACCTTTGGGTGGCAGGCCGCAAACTTTCCCTGTCGGCTTCGCTTCTCGAATACACCTCACTCGAGCGTCCACGGCGATGAAGCCGAAGCCGCGAGAGCGGGAATTCCCGAGAGCGCGAAGGGGCGTGGTTTATACGAGCTCCCCCCTTATTGCGCAAGGGTGACTTTGATTTTCTTCCTGGAACTCAGAACAAGCGAAACACCACAGCAACCACAAAGCACTCAGGGAAAGCCTATTCTATCCGGCAACTTCAGAGAAAAATAATTTCGCTGCTGCCGCCCAGTCCAGACCCACGGCGGATGCCGCCGCATTTTTTCCCATTGCCAAGCGCAGCTCGGTATCGTTCACAAGCCTAACGGTTTGTGCGGTAAAATCCGCCACGTCCCTCGCCCTCGTGATAAATCCGGTTTGGCCGTGCCGAACCAGACCGCTCGGGCCGCCCTCATCGGACACTAGGCAGGGCAGGCCGCTTGCAAGCGCCTCAATGACAACGTTCCCGTACGTGTCAGTGGTACTTGGGAATAAAAATACATCGGAGGACGCATAGGCTGCGGCCAGGGTTTCCCCCGAGAGATAGCCTGTAAAGATTGCCTCAGGTAACAACTCCTTCAACTGGACTGTGTAGGGACCATCCCCAACGATTGCGATTCGCGCAGGAAGTCCCTTTAGGCGTTCGCTTAGCGATTCCAGCATATCCAACCCTTTCTCCTTCGAAACACGGCCAACATACAGCAGGACAACCTCTCCAGCGTTCAACCCATAGGGGGCCCAGAAGCCACTCACTCGCCGGCGTGGGTTAAAGAGCGATACGTCGAGGCCCCTAGGTAAAATGCGCAATTTCCAAGGAGACGCCCCCCTCTCAACCCACGCCTGTCTGTAGGGCTCGCTATTGACAAACAGCTCATCCAGACCGGTGTAGAACCAGTGCATGTAGGTCCACGCCAACGTTTCGAGAGAGCCGTCGTCCGTGAGGATGCGGACATAGCGCGGGAAATCGGTGTGGTAAATTCCCCGGACAGGCAACCCAAGAAGCCGCGCTGCCAGCAAACCCACTAGTCCCATGGGCCCAGGAGTAGAGAGGATTATATCCGTAAATCGCTCCCGGTGAATGTACTCAATAATTTCAAGAAACGGAGGAAAGGCTAACTTCTGGAGCTCGTACTCTGGGAGCGCGAATTCCCCGATCGGGGCGAAGTTTTTTAGAGGCACTCCCTGAAGAACCGAGTCCTTACGGCAACTTACGACCGTGACATCAAATCCCGCAGCGACGCCCTCCGTAGCCAGATTACAGATGGTTTTCGACACTCCGTTGATGTCCTCAAGGGTGTCCGAGAACCACGCCACCTTGCGTCCTTCGAGGATTGGCAGGTCACGGCCGTGCACGGTTCTGGAAAGCGATTTGAGCCAGATAGCATTGGGCGCTTCCCTATGCAGCTCAAATAGATACGGGGTAAGTGGCGAGAGAATCGGAACGAGCACCGCCAGATCCTGAATGGCCCGGACGATATTGCCTCGGGTCACCTGCTCCACAAACGAGCTGATAAAGTGGAACGAAAGTCGGCTCGCTAACAGATTGGCCATTTTGAAGGCACGGTCCTCGGCATTCGCGCCCTCTTCTTCCAGTCGCCGCATTTCCTGCTTTAGAACGGCCCCATCGACCGCTCCCGCCAGAGTCATCCACAGCGAGGCGTTGGCCGGCTTGAGCAACTCGAATATCTTGCCCGAAAGAATTCCTCCAGCGGCCAGATCCCACTTCTGACGCCACGTAATATGGGTCGGATCCTTCCCTTCCATGAATCTGGCAAAGGCGTTCTGGGCCAGAGGCGAACTGCGCACCGGGTCAAAGCTCTCTCCCAAGAAATGCCGGATCTTATTGTATAGCCCGTGAGCGACCGTCAGTGGTCCCCCGGATTGCCCTTCGGGAAAACAACGGCCTTCGCGGATATTTGCCAGGAACTCCTCGACCGTTTCCGCATCGGGACTCGAAGTCCAGGCCCGGCCGGCAAACAGCCCGGCCTGATCATCACTTCCTCCCACAAGAATTTTTTCCCAAGGCCGGACATGAGTCGGCGAGATCTCGTGCCGGTCCGCCATCCGCTCCAGATGGACCGGCGCGAGGCTTTGGAGAAAGACCTCCGTGAATTGGTTGGTGAGTTCTGCCCGAAGGCCGTTGCGCGCTTCGAAGTGCTTAAAGAGGAGCAGCAGCTTTTCCACATGGCCGGGCTGCATTCTGCCGTCAGGCACAAAAAAAGGATGCGCCACAGCGTGCGCCAGCCCTTCGGACGACAGATAGGCCTGCAGGTGGTAGATATTCTCCCGCAGTTCGAGGATTCGCCCGTGTTGGCCATGGTTGAGTCCCCACACGAGCAATTCAACCGCGACCCCGTCTTCGGGAAAAAGAGCGGTGACCTGTTCAGAGAGAAACACCCCGGGAAGCCCCTCCAGTGCCGCGCATCCATCGAGAGTATGGTGGTCGGTCAGGGTAAAGAAGCGAAACCCCTTCCCCATGAGCCCGTCGTAAAGCTCCCTGGGGTCGGAGTAGCTTTTTGCGACGCCCGCCTTCCGAAACACCCATTCTTCGGGGCGGCGGCTGAAACGGGAATGTAAATGCAGATCAACGCGTGTCATGAGGTGGGCCATTGAATGTCACAGCCAAGGCGCCTCTGTGACGACCGGGTGACGAACAGGAAACAGCGCCCGCGCGAGTGGACCGCCCCCTTATTTGCAAATTGATTCGCAACCAAAACCCGCCGCCGGTGTTCCAAACTTAATATCCATAGTACCCGATCCGATTTTCACAGAAATCCCCTCCCGAGTCGCCCCTTGAAACTTGTGAGGGAAGTGCTACGCCGAGATACCCCACTGTCTGCTTAGGGCCCCCTCCCAGAACCTCCCATGAACCCACTGAAACTCTCACTGCAGGCATTTTCCGTAATCCTCGCCGCCTCCGGATCCGTCAGCCTCGCAGCGGCCACCACGACGGCGATTGCGCCGGAGCACCTTCAGTTTTTTGAAAACAAGATCCGGCCCATTTTATCTAACCACTGCCTGGAATGCCATTCCTCCGAAAAAGGCAAGGTCAAGGGAGGCTTAACTATGGACACCCGCGCGGACGTCCTCGCCGGAGGCGAAAACGGCGTCGTCCTCAAGCCCGGGGACGTGAAAGGGAGCCTCCTGATCAAGGCCGTCGAATGGGTGGACGACACCCAGATGCCGCCCAAAAAGAAGCTCAGCGACGATCAGATCGCCGCCCTGAAGGAATGGGTAGCCATGGGCGCCCCCGATCCGCGGGAAGGTTCCGGAGGACCCAAGGTGACCAAAAAGGATCACTGGGCGTTTCAGCCCGTCACACGTCCTTCGGCTCCGGCGGTAAAAAACGCAGCGTGGTGTAAAACCTCCGTCGACAAGTTCGTCCTCGCCGCTCTGGAGGAGAAAGGAATGTTACCTGCCGATCCTGTCGAATCCGGCAGTGACGAGGAACGCCGCCGTAAGAAGGAGGCACTGCTTCGGCGCGCCTACTTCGACCTCATTGGGATGCCGCCCAACCCCCAACAGATTAAGGAATTCACCAATGACACTTCGGCCGGCGCCTTTGAAAAGGTCATTGATTCTCTCCTAGCCACTCCGGCTTACGGGGAACGCTGGGCGCGTCACTGGCTGGACACCGCCCGTTACTCCGACACCACCGGGGTCCCCGGCAACAATCTGCGCGGGCAGGATTATCGTTATGCCTACGCCTGGACTTATCGCGACTGGGTCATCAACTCCATTAACAAGGACATGCCCTATGACCAGTTCGTGCTCAACCAGCTGGCGGCCGATAAAATCCCCGACAACCCCAAGGAAAACCTCGCCGCACTCGGCTTCCTGACCGTCGGTCAGCGTTTTCAGAACAAGGACGACATCATTAACGACCGCATCGATGTCGTCGGTCGCGGCTTTCTCGGGCTGACCCTGGCGTGCGCCCGGTGCCACGACCACAAATTCGACCCGATCAAACAGTCGGATTACTATGCCCTGAGGGGGGTGTTCGCCAGTACGGTGGAACCTAAGGAAGGTCCGATTATTGCCGGCGACGCGGATTCCAAGGGGTACCAGGAGTTCGAACAAAAACTCGAGGACCTCGAAAAGAAGGCCTACGGCGCTGTCTTTGAACTCCAGCAGGCAACGGCCGAGAAATTCCGCAAGAATGCGGGCTCGTATTTTCAGGCCGCTTTTTTCCTACGCCAAAAGGACGATGCGGAAGGCAAAAAACAGGCCGACGCCGTAGTGAGCGCCCACAATCTGGAGCCTCGTTTCATTCAGGATCATGTCCAGCGTCGTATGAATCCGCGTGATCCAGTCTTCGGGCCTTTCCTAAAGCTGGTGACAACAAAGGAAAGCCGGGAGCAAACCTTGCAGGAAATGCTTTCGGGCAAGGGCAGAGGCGACCGGGCCAACCCGGTTGTATTGGAGTTTTTGCGCCAGACCGGCGAACTCCCCAGTGATGTCGCGGTTGTTTCGGTGCTGTTTGACAAATTCTGCCGCGAAAAGATTGAGCCCTCATCGCGTGCCGGCATTTACAAAAAAATCGCCGATCCTCAGCTCGACAGCGCTAATTCACCGGACAAACCGCTGATGGAACTGGCCGTTTTTCCGCTGCAGCTTGCCACCGGCGCGGATATCACCTCCGTAGCCCGTGTTCAGGATCAGATCCGCGCATGGGGTCTGCGCCTCGGGGGCCAGTTGACCGCCAAGTCGGGCCTTAACAAAATCAACGAGCTCAAGCTCACCTCCAAAGGCGGCCCAGTCCGGGCCATGGTGCTCGAAGATCTGCCCAAACCGGTCGACTCACCCCTGTATCCGCGCGGTAACGCCCCGAAAAAGGACGAGGCGGCTAAAATCATCCCCCGCCGTTTCATCGAGGTCTTGAGCGCAGGCGGAACCCCCGAGCCCTTTAGGGATGGAAGCGGACGTTACGAACTGGCCAAGGCCATCGCGGACAAATCCAATCCGCTCACCGCCCGCGTCATGGTCAACCGCGTCTGGATGTATCACTTCGGCGAAGGGCTCGTTCGGACCCCGGACGATTTGGGTAATCAGGCCGGAAAACCCAGCCATCCCGAGCTCCTCGACTTCCTGACGTCGTGGTTCACCGATGATTACGGCAAAGCCAAACCCGCCTGGTCGGTAAAAGCCTTACACAAGGCCATCATGCTCTCGACGGTTTATCAACAAAGCAGCCGCACCTCGCATCTTGTCCGCCAGAAGGAAATGGATGCCAGCAACAGCCTGTTATGGCGGTCCAACGTTCGCAGGCTCGATTTTGAATCCTTCCGCGACTCCCTGCTCACGATGGCCGGCACTATGGACCGCACCCTACTGGGGCCATCGGTGAATCTGGTGAGTGAACCTTACTCGTTCCGACGCACCGTTTACGGATACATCGACCGGGCCAATGTGCCCGATCTGCTCATGCAATTTGATATGTCCAATCCGGTGGAGACCAATACCAAGCGGACGGCGACTATCGTGCCGCAGCAGGCGCTATTTTTGATGAACAGTCCGTTCACCATTGGGATCGCCCAAAAGGTGGTGAAACGTCCGGAAGTCGTCCAGGCCGTGGTCAACCAGAAGGATTCGCGGGCGGGAATCATGGCCATCTTCCAGATCGTGCTTCAGAGAACGCCCAACAAAGCGGAATTCGATATGGCGATGAACTTCCTGCAGGCGGAGGCCAAAATGCAGTCCTCAGTTGCGGCCGCAACCGCCCAGTCCACAGCCACCGGAATGAAACAGGCGGAAGCACAGCTCAAACGCGACCAGAACAACAACAACGCCAAGAAAGCCATCGTCAACGAAGGCGACCTCGTCGAGCGCGTGACCCTCTCGCCCTGGGAAACCTTGGTCCAGGCGCTTATGTTCTGTAACGAAGCGGCTTACCTAAACTAGTAGGCAGTACCAGTCAGAGGGCCGCTTTATTCCACCCTTTCGGGGCTATTCGGCGCGCCACATCTCAACCCAGCCCGCCGCTCGCAAAGCCTCGTTCAGGCGGGGCTGAGATGTGGCGTGCCGTTGGCACTCCGAGCGTCCGTAAGCCTCAAGGGCCATTTTGCGTGGTACTTTCTACTAGTCGCCATCAGACCGTTCCGAACTCGCCCCTTCAGGGGCGTCGACTGACTCCAGAGGATGCGGCGACGCACACTGCCTCCACACCGCTAAAAATCTCGGGTGTTTTTCGGTAAATTCACTCCCGGTGCGTACATCTCTCTGGTGTGTGCCCGTGCGCGTATCTCCCTCCGAAGCCGAGGCTCCAAAAGCGAGCCCGGACGGCGTGAGTCCGCATTTCGCCCTCCCTCTCCACCCCTCAGAACACCAACGCCCGCCCCTAACCCTCCCTCTCATTTATGGACCCTAATTCCACACTCAACTGTTCCTTCGGCGCCGACAGCTCTCCTTTGATGCACCCCGGTGCGTTCTCCGCCTCCTCGCGGCGTGAGTTCCTGGTCCGTAACGGCATCGGCTTTGGTGGAATGAGCCTGGCCGCCATGTTCGGCCTCAACCCCTTTGATCTCAACGCCGCCGAGGGACCCAAAGGACCGCTTGCTCCCAAACAGCCCCATTTCAAGGCCAAGTGCAAAGCCGTCATCCAGATCTTCGCGGGCGGCGCTCCCTCCACGGTCGACACCTGGGATCCCAAGTCCGATCTCACCAAAAATAACGACAAAAAGATCCCCGGCTACGAAGGCCTCGCCCTCGGGTCCCCTTTCAAATTCGAGAAAAAGGGTAAGTCCGGCATCGAGGTCAGCGAAATCTTCCCAGAACTGGGCAAGCACATCGACGACATGGCCATCATCCGGTCGCTCTTTGCCGAGATTCCCGATCACCAGATCGCCGCCAAGATGCTCATGACCGGGTCGCCCCAGCTCAACAAACCCAGTCTGGGCTCGTGGTCGGTGTACGGTCTGGGCACCGAAAACCAGAATCTGCCCGGCTTTATCACCCTCGGAGGCGATTCCACCTTCCGTCAGGCCGCTTTCCTGCCCGGTATCTATCAGGGGTGTAACGTCAACTACGACCCCAACGCGCCGCTCACCAGCATCCTGGCTAACATCAGCAGCCAGTTCAGCACCCCCGAGCGTCAGCGGCACCAGATCGATCTGGCCAAGGAGATGAACAAAATGCACGCCGCCCAGCTCCAGAAAGACGCCCAGCTCGAAGCGCGTATCGAGGCGTTTGAAATCGCCTTCAAAATGCAGAAGGAAGCCATGGACGCCTTCGACGTGTCCAAGGAACCCCAGGCCATGCGCGACCTGTACGAAAAGAGCGCCAACGGCATGGGCAAAAACACCAACGGCACCAAGCTGCTCGTAGCCCGCCGCCTGGTCGAACGCGGGGTCCGTTTTGTGCAAGTCAGCACCGGCGGCTGGGACACGCACGCCGACATCGGCAACTCGGTGCGCCGGGCCGCCGAAGGCATTGATGGACCAGCCGCAGCGCTTCTGCAGGATCTCAAACAGCGCGG
>CAMCYN010000158.1 GCA_945883955.1 Akkermansia muciniphila | reverse complement strand
ATCGGCGAAACGGATCTCACGACGTCCAACGCAGCTTCCAGACTGCGCTTCGGCGCCAAGGAATGGGAACCCGCCTCGCCATTCTGGGATGCGCAGGACGTAAACGACCATGCACCGAAGGTCTGGTGGGATGGCGACAAGACGCTCTACCACATGGTGGAGGCAAGAGGGCATGGGGATAATCTGATCCGACGATCCACCGACAACGGTGTCACCTGGAGCAATGCCGAGGTGCTCCGCTCGCACGGCGAACCGGCAAACAATCCCATTCGCTTGAAGGACGGCGTGATTGCCCTGCCGTACGACAATTCCTCGCTCGTTATCAGCCGAGACAACGGCACAACTTGGGAATCGCGAGGCCGTGATCTGCGCGGCAGCGATGATATTCGCCCCGGAAAGAGCGGCCCGTTCATCGCCGGTTACCACGCTCCCATCGTGCAACTCGCTGATGGACGCCTCATGGCCTTCAGTCGTCTGGATGCTGCAGGCCCCTTGCAGGAGCGGTTTGGTTTCAAGATGCCCGTGAACTACTCCAGCGACCTTGGCGAGACGTGGCAGTGGGGTGTCAGTGAGTTCCCCGTCGTGAGCAGCGTACAAAAGCCAGTCATGCTTCGGCTCAAAGAAGGCCCCATCGTGCTGTGTTCCTTCACCGACCAGTGGCGCGAGTGGAAGAACCGGAAGGGACTCACGTTCAAGTCCGCCGACGGCGAGTACACCGGCTACGGCCTCTTTGCCGCTGTCAGCTACGACGAAGGCAAAACCTGGCCCGAGCGCCGTCTGGTTGCGCCAGAAGGCAAATCCATCGCCGACGGCTACGGCTACCTCGCGATCACTCAAACCCGAGACCACAACATCCAGCTCGTCACGAGTCAGAACCACTACGCCTTCAATCTCGCGTGGATCAAAGCTCTGCCGACAGGGTCGAAGAAATGATTCACACCATCGATATGAACTCCGTCCTCACCTCCTGACAGCCCCGCTGCTTGCCTCTGTCGTAATCAATCCGGTGCAGGCGGCGGATGACTCCCAATCCCAATCCCAATCGCTCCGATCCGCCGCCGCCGCCGCCGCCGCCGAACGCGTTTCTGCCACAGTGGTGGCGGATCGGACCGGATCATGTTTGGCGAGCTGGAGTCTGGGTACAATAAATGGGCTTCTGTCGGTAGTTTGAAAGAACGGACCTAACATGCTGATGGGCAACGTAGTGGAATATATGAACAACGTTTCAACAGGCGCCATGGCGTCGCCCTACCGCGTGGATTGAGATTCTTGCGGCGCCATGCTGGTCGGGATTCCGTATGTAACCTATGACAAGGTCGTTGCATTGGTTTGTGCGCGGGCCACATGTCCTAACTCAGCTCCTGTGGACGAAATCAAGAAGCGTGGAATTTCCGATTCTTAATTCTTCTTGTTAACATTTCGACGCCTTGTGCGGCATTACGCTTATGAATCATGGACAGGAAATCGAGCTGCGTGAGCGCCTCACCCGGCTTTGGCGTGAGGCCGAGCCCTCGGTACAGGCGTATGTGTATGCGGCAGTCAGCCGAGTACACGATGCGGAGGACGTGCTTCAGCAAATAGCGATGACGGTGGCCCGGAGATTCGACGAGTATGATCCCAACCGGCCTTTCGTGGCCTGGGTGCTTTGGCTCGCGAAATCACGTGTCATCGATTTTTACCGGAAACAAGAGCGAGAGAAGTTGGTCTTTTCAGAGGCCCTGCTGGAGAAACTGGCGGGCGCGTTGGTCGAGCGCCAACCGGAACGCACCGCCAGACACGAGGCGCTGGAATTGTGTCTCGATAAATTACCGGAGAAATCACGCCAATTGCTCGAACTCCGTTACGAGAACGACTCCACAATGGAGGGAGTGGCCGACGCAATCCAATCCACCGCAGCAGCCGTGCGAGTGATGTTGTTTCGTATCCGGAACCTGTTGGCGGAATGTGTGCAATCCGAACTTTCGAGGGAGGCCCTATGAACGAAACCGAACGGCAACTTATCGACATGCTGCTGGACGGCACGCTCCCGGAGTCGGAAGGCACCAGCCTTTTGGAACGCGTTGAAAAAGATCCTGTTGCGGTTGCCTATCTGGCGGATCGGACGCTTCTGCACAACGAGCTGCGTCAATCGTTGAAGCGCCGCAAGCTTTCGCAATGGGCTACAGCATCCATTCCTTTTCAGGCTGCGCCGACAGCGACTCGGCCTATCCGCTGGTTTCCATGGCGTCTGGTTACGGCGGTGGCGGCAGGATTGATCATTGGTCTCTTTAGCGCCTCGGTGGTGTTTGGGATTGGCGCAAATCCAGTTTGGAAAGTCGTGACATTCTTTAAAGAAAGCTTTGAAGATGGACCTGCGCCGGTGGTAACGGGGGTGCCTTCCGAACCGGGGAATTGGAGCGGCGATTTCTCCGAAGTGGTGCCCGATCAGCAGGGGATCAAGCCAGCGAAAGGGAAGAAGATGCTGCGGGTGCTCCGTTCGGACTACGAAGGAAGGACGCTCCCCCAACCGAGCCGGCAAGGCGATGTCATGCGGTTGGTCGATGTGAGACCGCTCATGCGGGAGGCGAACGGCAGTGAAGCGGTGGTAACGCTTTCGGCGTTGTTCAACGCTGCGCCGTTTCCTGATGAGGAACGTTATAACGGCATGGTAACGATCTACGCTCTGGGCAAAAATGCAGAGCTGCATGGTGCAACGGAAGACTCCGTAAAAACCGACGCCCTGGCATTTGCGATCGACAGGTTCCAGTCCATGGATCGTGATCCCACCACGTGGCAGCCTGCATCCACTCGGTTGCTGCTCCCGCCGAGCACCGAGTTTGTGATGTTGAAGGTGTCTGTCACACGTTCGCCATCTGAAAATGAGGGCCGCTCATCCCTGCCTCACTCAGTCACCTTTGCCGGCCATTTTATCGATGAGGTGCGCGCCTCCGTTCAATTACGGGATGGCGGAACTCGCCGCATGTTAACCTCCGTGCACTAGAACAACATGATCCGTTCGGGCTTCGATATTCAGTCTCCGGACGTCTCCCTCTCCTCCCTTAACCTGAGTGATTCTCCCTCTATGACACTGGCATCTCATTCCGTGAGGAACTCCCCCATGAGATTTCTTCTACCCCTGTTTTTTGCCTCCTCCGTCCTGGCGGGCGCTACGCCGACTCCGAAGCGGGCAGGGGGCGACGCCTTGGATCTGCCCGAGCCTGTGAAGCGTCCGGTGAAATATTTTGGCGACATCCACCCTGTGCTTGCCGATCACTGCGTCTCCTGTCACGGGCCCGAGAAACAAAAGGGGGGATTGCGCCTCGATTCGAGGGAGATGGCGCTTGCGGGCGGCAGTTCGTTCGGAGCGGCGATTGTCCCGGGAAAAGGTGCGGAAAGTCCGCTGCTACGTTTCTCTGCGCATCTCGAGCCGGATATGGAGATGCCTCCCAAGAAGGCCATGCTCTCGGAGGAAACACTGGCGGTTCTCAGAGCCTGGATTGATCAGGGTGCGGAATGGCCGGCGCGTGTGGGTGCGGGTTCGTCAGCAGTATCGGCGTTGGGAAAACAGGAATTGTTTTTCAAAAAAGCGGTGACGCATTGGTCTTTCCAACCGGTCCCAAAGGCGGATGCGTTCTCGCTTGAGAAGGGAGCGGCGGCAATCGATGCCTTGGTGGAATCGAAGCGGAAGGAAAAGAATCTGACGCCCTCTCCTCGGGCGGATGCATCAACCCTTTTGAAACGGCTCTATTTTGACCTTGCCGGGGTGCCGCCGTCTTCGCCGGAGATGGATCGATTTCTCGAGGACTTCGCCAAGGACCCCGATGGAACGTTCAAAGCGAAGGTGGATCAGCTTCTCGCTTCTCCCAATTTTGGCGAACGCTGGGGACGCTACTGGCTGGACATCGCCCGGTATGCGGACACGTCGGATTTTTTCCCCACGGAGGACTTGCGCTATCCGTATGCCTGGACTTTCCGCGACTATGTGATCGGTGCTTTTAATGACGACAAGCCCTACGACCAGTTCATTCGTGAACAAATCGCTGCGGATTTGATGGGGTTTCCGGCAGAGGATCCGAGGCTCACAGCGCTAGGTTTGCTGACGGTTGGGCCACGGTTCCTCAAGCGCGAGGACGAGCAGATCAACGATCGCATCGACGTGCTCACTCGCGGAATCATGGGGCTAACGGTGGTGTGTGCGCGCTGTCATGATCATAAATACGATCCCATCCCGACGGCGGATTACTACGCGTTGCATGGTATCTTCAAAAGCACGGAGATCCCTACCGACTTGCCTATGATCGAACTGCCGCATGCTCGGGTGGATCCGGCGATCCGCGCCGACTACGAGACTAAAAAGGCTAAGGCGGTGAGCGCGGTTTCGGATCTTAGCGCTGAGCAGCGCAACAAGGCGCTCGCTGAAGTGAAAGCAAAACCGGAGGCGTACTTTGAGGCGCTATGTCGGTTGGAGTTCGACAAAAAGGAATTGAACAAGGTCCTCAGCGAGACCCAGCTTTCGGAGACAGCCCTCGCTACGCTGGCTCGGCAATGGAAAGCCTTTAAGAAATCAAGCGACTTCCAGCAGGACCCGGTGTTCTGGCCGCTGGCGAAACTAGCTGCGACTCCTGGCGCTGAGCAAGGCGCGCTACTCCAAACTCTTCTAAATCCCGGCCAAGTGTCCGAGGGAAAAACCGGGTTTCATCCGTTGGTAGCCAAATGGATTGCGGAAAAGAATCCCGATAGCGAGGCGGCTCTGGTGCGTGTCTACGGGATGGTACTGGCCGGAGCAGGCGAATTATCCGAGGAGGATCGAGGGCGACTGCTTGAATCATTTTCAAAAAAAGACGGCTTTCTGGATTTTCAATTGGCGGATGTGGAAAAGGTGGCCCGCCCTTCTAAAGAAGCCCGCAATCAATACCAAAAGCTCGATAAGGCAGTCGCAGAGATTGAAGCCACGCATCTGGGCGCTCCGCTTCGTGCGATGGTGCTCAAGGATCGCAGCAAACCGGTTAAACCCGTGATTTATGTGCGGGGCGATCCCGCCAAACGGGGCGATCCCGTAGACCGCCGATTCCTCGAAGTATTGGCGCCAAAGAAGACGCCATTTCCTGCGGAAGCCAGCGGGCGGCTGGAACTGGCCGAGGGCATCGCGAGTCCGACAAACCCGCTCACACCCCGGGTGTGGGCGAATCAGGTGTGGAAACATCTCCTCGGTCGTGGGCTGGTGAAAACGACTGGCGACTTCGGATTGCAGTCCGAACCCCCGACGCATCCCGAGTTGCTCGACTGGCTTGCGTCCGCCCTCATGCAGCGGAACTGGTCTACGAAACAACTCGTGCGCGACATCGTGCTGAGTGCGACTTACCAGCAGAGCAGTGCGGACCGAGCCGATGTCGCCCAGATGGACACCGACAATAGCTGGCTTTGGCGTGCCAACCCGCGGCGCCGCGACTTCGAATCCATGCGGGACTCCATCCTTGCCGTCAGTGGCCATCTGGATGGCACTTCCGGGGGACGGGCGGTGAACCTTTCCACAAAACCGTTCACCGCTCGCCGCACCATTTATGGGTTCGTAGATCGCACGAACATCGATCCGCTTTTCGCGACTTTCGATTTTCCTTCGCCCGATATCCCGTCGACCGAACGCACGCAGACGCTCGTCCCACAGCAGGCGTTGTTTGCCTTAAATGATAGCTTCATCATTGAGCAGGCGTGCGTTCTTGCCGCGAAGGCGCAGGAACAGGCAGCGGCAGCTCCGGCTGATTTCAATGGGAAAGCGATTCGGTCTCTTTACCGTCTGGTTTACCAACGCGCACCGCTGCGGGAGGAGGAGCAACTCGGACGCGAGATCCTGGCGGGTTCCACCGAGCCTCCAAAAGAAGCGGCGCCAGCCGGGTGGCAGATTGGCTTTGGGAGTGCTGACCCGCAAGTTGCACGGGCAGACGCATTCCAGCCCCTGCCGTATTTCGACCAACAAGCCAAGCGTTACCAGGGCGCGCGAACGTTTCCGGACCGGGAGCATGGTTTTGTTAGCCTCGCAGCAGGTGGGGGGCATCCGGGAGCGGGTATCGGCGTAGCTGCCATCCGGCGATGGGTTGCGCCCTATAGCGGAGAGTTCGCGATTGCCGGTGACATCGCAATTGGCGCGAACGGCGGCGGTGACGGAATCCGCGCCCGGGTGATTTCCTCAAAAGCAGGGCAACTGGCGGAGTGGGTTGTCGACCGGAGCAACGGCCCCTCCTGTATTGCCTCCATTCCAAAGATCAAAGTCGAAGCGGGTGAGATCCTCGACTTCACGGTGGATTGCCGCGACTCGACTACGTCTGACGGATTCCGCTGGGCGCCCACGCTGCGGCTTCTGGTGATGCCGGAGATGGCTCCCAAAGACCTGCAAACCGTCTGGGATGCGAAGGCCGACTTCAAGAATCCTCCGCCCCCCAAACTCACTCCGCTTGAGCGAATGGCTCAGGCCCTCCTGATCACAAACGAGTTCACATTTGTAGACTGATTTAGCCACCCCAGCTTTCCAGATGAATACACCCCCTCCAGTTTTTTCCCGCCGCGAAGCTCTTACCCGTACAGGATTTGGGTTAGGCAGCCTTGCTCTCGGAGCGTTGCTCAACGAGATGGGCCTAACTCATGCGATGGCCAGTAACCTTTCGCCACTGGCGCCGCGCCAACCGCAATTCCCGGCGAAAGCCAAACGCGTTATCCATCTGTTTATGAACGGAGGACCATCCCAGATGGATACCTTCGATCCCAAACCGAAGCTCAACGAATTCCACGGCAAATCGCTCCCGAACACCAAAGACTTGAGCAAGGACAAGCGTCTCAGCGGAGCGGCCTTTGGATCAAAGTTCAAGTTCAGCAAACACGGCCAAAGCGGCATCGAAATCAGCGAGCTTTTCCCGCACGTCGCGAAACACGCGGACGATCTCTGCGTAGTGCGCTCGATGTACAGCGATGTGCCAAATCATGAGGCAGCCCTCATGATGATGAATACCGGGAACCTGACACTGCCTCGCCCCAGCGTTGGTTCGTGGTCGCTTTACGGTCTCGGCTCGGAGAATCAGAGCCTTCCCGGCTTTGTGGTGATGTGCCCCGGTGGTCTGCCCGTTGCACAAAGCTCTAATTGGCGCAGCGCCTTCCTTCCCGGCATCTATCAGGGGACGTACATCGATACGAATGAGACTCAGCCCGACCGGCTCATTGCCAACCTTCGAAACGACGCGATTCTTCCGAGCCAGCAACAAGAGCAACTCAGCTACATACAGCAGTTGAACGATGTGCATCGGAAACAGCGCCCCAGCAACACCCAGCTCGAGGCGCGTATTCAGTCTCTGGAACTTGCGTTCCGGATGCAGACGGAGGCCACCGACGCATTTGACGTCAGCAAAGAGCCTCAGGCGATCCGCGAGATGTATGGCGACAACGTGCAGGGCCGGCAAATGCTCATGGCGCGCCGCCTAGCCGAGCGGGGGGTCCGTTACATACAGGTTTGGCACGGCAAAGGCCAACCATGGGATAGCCATGAAAGCATTGAAGACGCGCATCAAAAGCTTGCCACGGAATGCGACAAACCGATCGCTGCGCTGCTTCAGGATCTCAAGAACCGGGGCATGTTGGAGGACACGCTGGTCATCTGGGGCGGGGAGTTTGGGCGCACGCCCACGGCCCAAATGCCGATCACCAAGAAGGTCGGGATGTTTTGGTTCAGCGGCAAATGGAAAAAAGGGCGGGATGAGTTGCTGAGTGGGAGGGTGGTTGTTGGCGGTTGTTTTTTCGGTTTTGCCTGGCCTTGGCGAGGGTTTGGTCACGGGTGGCAAAGATGGCCATTTCTCTGCCGAGAAGTTTGTCCTGGGGGGTGATGTAG
>CAMCYN010000157.1 GCA_945883955.1 Akkermansia muciniphila | reverse complement strand
GTCTTACGTCGGCTTGTTTTTCTGGCTCAAACGAACGGGCCGCACCGAAAAGATACCGTGGGGACTGTGGTTAGCTACGGCAGGATTGCTCACCCTCGGCGGTCTCTACACCGAGAGTGCCGGCAGGTCTGCCAGCCGCGACGTCCAGGAAATGGTCGAAGGATTTCCCCCCACTTACGCCCTCGAAGTCGAGAGGCTCGGCCACTCTCAGCTGGCCAGCAACGCCTCCCAGGACACTCCAATTTACCAGGCAATCGTTGACGCCGAGATCCGCTGGCAGCGTGTAAATAATTCTATTTCCAACATTTACACCATGAGAAAAACTCCCGACGGAAGAACCATCCTAGTGGTGGATTCAGAAACCGATTACGACCGGAATGGAAAATTTGAAGGCGAACGCGAACAGCGCACCGCGATAGGCGAGGTGTATGAAAAACAAATTCCGGCCCTCGAACTGGCCTTCGCAGGGACCTCGGCGTTTATGTCCGAGCCTTACTCGGACAAATGGGGCGACTGGGTCAGTGCCTTTACGCCCTTGCGCAACGCCAAGGGCGAAGTCGAAGGGATCCTCGGCGTGGATTATCCGGCCGCGAGCTGGACGAACGCCATCGCCATGGCACGCCAGCATTCGATGCTCGTGATCGGTCTGCTGGCACTGATTTTCGGTGCCTCCAGCGCAGCC
Organism: Akkermansia muciniphila; assembly: GCA_945883955.1. Classification (GTDB taxonomy): domain Bacteria; phylum Verrucomicrobiota; class Verrucomicrobiia; order Chthoniobacterales; family Chthoniobacteraceae; genus Chth-196. The sequence goes on along the minus strand of CAMCYN010000157.1, from coordinate 7,235 downwards.
ATTTCCACCCTTCAAACCCAGATCCTGATGCGCAGTCGCCTCGAACAGGAAGTTCTCGAAATCCGCGAGCGCGAGCAAAGCCGCCTGGGTCAGGATTTACATGACGACCTGGGCCAGCAGCTCACAGGCATCGGTATGCTTTCCCAGCGGATCAGTTCCAAGCTGGCCAAAGAGGCGCATGCGCTGGCAGGCGACGCGGCGGAACTCACCGGATTCATCAAAGACGCCGTCATCACGGCCCGCAACATGGCCCGTTCCTTTTATCCCGTAGAGCTGGAGGGCGGCGGGATCCGGCGGGCGCTCGAAGACTTTGCCGCACGCACCCGCAAACTTACCGAAATCGAATGTACAGCAGAGATTCAGCCCGAATTCACCGCAAGCAAGGAGGCCGCCATTCACGTGTATCGGCTGGCGCAAGAAGCCGTCTCAAACACCATTAAACACGCGCAAGCCACAAAGGTGACTATTGTCGGAAGCATCGAAAACGGACACCGACTCCTTACCATCACCGACAACGGCAAGGGGATCCAGGAATCCAACACGGGAAAGCAGGGAATTGGCCTGCACCTTTTCCAATACCGGGCAAGGCTGATCGGCGCTAATGTCGAAGTCAAAAACGTCGCCAAAGGCACCGGCTGCCAGGTCCGTTGCGTGTTCCATTCCTAAGCATTCCGGCACCTCTGCGCCGCTTCGCCTAGGGTAAATGCGCCCCCCTGCGCTGCCCCCTTCTCTAACCCTTCCGCCGTGAAAACGCTTAGCTCCATCGTCTCGACCCAACGCTTCTGTCTGGCCGCTCCAAAACCCCTCGTGATTGTTCCCACCATGGGTGCGCTCCATGCCGGACACGCCGCCCTGTTAAAACGAGCCCGGCTTCTAGCTGGGAAGAAAGGCACCGTAGTCGCCACTCTCTTCGTTAACCCCACCCAATTCGGTCCCAACGAAGACCTGTCCCGCTATCCCCGCCCCTTTTCCAAAGACCAGACCCTTTGCCGCAAACTTGGTGTCGACCTGCTCTTTGCACCGGAGGCGAACGCCATGTATGCGCCCGATTCCTCCACGTGGGTCGACGAATCACAGGTCAGCCAGGGTCTTTGCGGCGGGACACGACCGGGCCATTTCCGGGGAGTCTGCACCGTGGTCCTCAAACTGTTCCAGATCTGCCAGCCCACGACTGCTGTTTTCGGAAAAAAGGATTTCCAGCAATGCGCCGTCATCGCCCGAATGGTGCGCGACCTGTTTCTGCCAGTCCGCCTTGTGTTTGCGGATACCGTGCGCGAACCGGACGGCCTCGCACTTTCCTCGCGTAACGCCTACCTCACCCCCGACGAACGCGCCCAGGCTGTGGTCCTCCAGGGCGCCCTGCAGGAAGCGCGGACCGCATTCTCTGCCGGCCAAACCAGCGCTATTAAACTCTCCAAACTTATCGAGAAACGCGTCGCGACCGCTCCGATTGCACGTCTGGATTACATTGCCATTGTGGACGGATCGACGCTCCGGCCTGTGAAAACCGTCACCGCCGGAAGTGTAGCGGCTCTCGCCGTGTTCTTTGGCCGAACCCGGCTTATTGACAACCTCCACTTCTAGCCCGCCTGGGGCTTTGGCGTTGCGATCCGGACAACGCCAAAGCCCACAGCGGACTTCGCCGGGTTAAGGCCGGTCGACATCCCGCGCCAGAGCCGGACGCAGGCGCTGCATCCGGGCTACGAGTTCGGGATCGGAACTCCACTGGGCCACGGGAAGGCTCACGCGTTCACTCCAGTTGGAATCCGCCACGGCCCCGGGGAGATTGAAGCGCTGAGAGGTCCCGAAAATGTCGGTGATCATCGAGATGGCTAGCCAGGATTCACACGCAAGCAAGCCCTTCAAGAGCGGTTCGTGAACCTCTTCAAACGGGAGAATACAAGGCACTTCAAATCCGGCCCAGCGCCCCAGGCGACGCACCTCCCACCAGACCCAATCCCGGGCGGCGGCATCTTCAGGGCGACCGGACTCGCCGGCCGCTATCACTTCCATCCAGTGTTCCCACATAGATCGAAGCGGGAAATGATCATGCGTGGCATAAGTGGCCACCGAAAGGCGGTCATAGTTCTGACCACCCACCAGACTCGTGTCCCAGTCGAGTTCCCAAATGGGCACCTTGAATCCGGCTATACCCATCGACTGGAGACTCGGGCGGACATAGTCCGGCACCGTTCCCAGATCTTCGCCGATCAACCGGAAGGCCCCGGTTTCCTCCAAAAGCGCCCGGAGAAAAACTTCGCCACTAGCGCGATTGGATTCTTTGTGTTCCTGCGTGTCGTCGGGGAACGGCAAAAATCTCGGCAACGCTCCGCCAGTCCGCACCTGGGCTTCCTCTTCGGAAAGAGGCGCAAACTCCAGATTACGATCCGGCCGCCAGGGGAAAGAGTACACCCGGTAAAAGCCCAGTACGTGATCGATCCGGAACAGATGGAATACCTCGCGCACCTTACGCACCCGCTGACGCCACCAGTGAAAATTGTGACTGGCCATCACATCCCACCGGTACAGCGGCACCCCCCAATTCTGGCCCCAGCGTGCGGTGAACAGATCCTGCTGAAAGGCGGGTTCGGGCGGTGCCCCGCAGCTCCAGGTGGCGTCAAAGAGTTCGGGGAAACTGAACACATCGGCGCTGTAATAACTCACGCCGAACGGCACATCGCCCATCAGGGCCACGTTTTTGGAGTCCGCATAAATCTTGGCCTCAGCCCATTGAGTCCAGGCGATCCATTGTCCATAGGCTACTTCGCGCGTCTCCAGCTCCCATTGTTTCCGGACAACAGCGGTCTGTTTGGCGAGCCACTCCCGCGTTCCGGCCAAGGTTTGCTGGACCTTGGGCCACAAATCCCAACGTTCGCCCGAGGCGTTGCGGTTCATTAAAACCCGGAAGAGGCAAAAGCCGGACAACCACGCGTCCTCCCGAGCCATCCAGATTCGGAACGCTCGGGCGCGGGAGTCGTTGCGCTTCCAGGACGCTGCATTAAACCGCTCAAAGGCGAGGCTCAGCAGCCGCTTTTTCAGCGGTTTGACCACCGAATAAAGAACCGAACCCGTCTTCTCGTGCCCGGCGTAAGCGCGTTCGGTTTCCTGTGCGATCTCCTCAGCGGTGAGTTCGGGCAAAGTCTCGGCCGTGATTTCAATGGTAAGTGGATCCAGAGCCACCGAGGAAATGGCGTTGTACGGCGAATTATCCGCGCCGGTTTCATTCACTGGAAGCAGTTGCACGACCCCTATGCCGTTGAGCGCAGCCCAATCCACCGCTTCGCGCAAAGCCCCAACATCCCCCACGCCAAGATCATGTTGGCCACGCAAAGCGAAGAGGGGCGCTAAAATGCCGGAAAGTTTAAGGTCAGGGCGTAAATCCATAGTATTACGAATAAAATCAGAATCGAAGTGAGCAAGACATAGGCCGTCTTGCCACCCGATATCGACACTACACGCCCACATGCCGAAGATCCCCGCATGACTGAAGAGATGATTCTGGTAGTGCCCCGTGCAGCTCTCGACGCCTTAGGCAGCTTTCAGGGGCTTCATTTTGAGGTGGATCGTTATTTAAACACGTTTTTCACCCCGCCCACTCCCCGCTTCATGGCCCGGCCAGCAGCGGAACTGGATCCTTCTTTCAAACAAATCATCCCCTACGCGCTGTTCACCCACCAGGGCCGGGTCCTGTCATACGTGCGCGGAGCCAAAGGTGGCGAAAAGCGACTGGCCGCCAAACGTTCCATCGGCATCGGCGGCCACATGAACGACACCGATACCGAACACGACGGCTTTGACCACGCCGCCTACCGCAAAGCGCTGGCGCGCGAAATCAGCGAGGAATTAAAAATCGACACCCATTACCAGGAACGGGCCGTGGCCCTGCTCAATGACGACTCGACCGAAGTGGGGCGGGTGCACCTCGGGGTCGTCCATATATTCGACTGTGAAACCGACCGGATCGAGTGTGGCGAAGCCGTCATCACCGACCTGCAATTCCTCACCAAAGAGGAACTGCTAGCCGCCCGTGATTCGATGGAAACTTGGTCGCAAATCTGCGTCGACCACCTCGACACCCTGCTGGGCTAGTGCTTTGCGCGGTACCCGATGTGGCCTGAGAGCGCGAACGGTTGCGCTCCCAGGCCGGGCAAGGTTTTCCGGATTACTCTTCGACAACCGGATTGGTCAGACGCCCAATTCCCTCGATCTCAATCGTGACCGAATCGCCCGCCTTGAGCCATCTCGGCACGGGCTTGGCGGCCATCCCCACACCACTCGGTGTGCCGGTTAAAATCACCGTCCCAGGAACCAGCGTCGTACTGCCGCTCAGATAGGAAATGATCGCACGAACATCAAAAGCCATGTCGGAGGTGTTGGAATCCTGAACCGTCTCTCCGTTCAGTTCCGTCCGGATCCGAAGGGTGTTCGGGTTGGGAATGGCGGACGCAGTCACCAACCGGGGTCCGAGCGGGGCGAAGGTGTCAAAGAACTTCCCACGGCACCACTGGCCGCCGCCGAGCTTGATCTGATGATCCCGCGCTGAGACGTCGTTCGCGCAGGTATAACCCAGCACGTACTCCAGAGCGTGCTCCGGGGAAACGTTCTTGCAGGCCTTTCCAATCACCACGGCGAGTTCGCACTCATAATCCACTTCGTCGCTCCGCAAATGACGCGGAAGTACAATGGGTTCTCCCGGATGCTGGAGCGTGTTGATTCCCTTCACAAACAACACCGGACGCTCAGGCAATTTCGCGCCCGTCTCCTCGGCATGGCGCCTGTAATTTAAACCGATACACAGGATTTGGGCCGGCACTATCGGAGCCAGAAGCTGCGTGATCTCAGCCGGTTGAGTCGTCACGACATAATCGCCATAGATATCGCCCTCTATACGCAGGGCGCTGCCATCGGGCTGTTCGCTGCCGTAATGGGCGCGACCGTTCGAATCGAGGTATCGGATGATATTCATTTAAATAGAGGTGTTGGAGGGGTTTGCCACACGCTTCCACCGGGATAGGTGTAGGCGGCCAGAGAATCCGGGTTCATGGTGATACTCGTTCCGGCTGCCAGCGGGGCGAGGTAGTGTCCACCGCGCACAACGCAGGGATCAATAAAGTGTTCGTGTAAATGATCCACAAACTCCGTGATCCGGCCTTCGAGCGAACCACTCACGCAAATGTAATCAAAGATGGATTCATGCTGCACGTATTCGCACAACCCTACCCCGCCGGCATGCGGACAAACGGGCACACCAAACTTCGCGGCCAGCAGCAAAACAGCGACGACTTCGTTGACTCCGCCCAGCCGGCAGGAATCAATCTGACAATAGGAAATCGCCTGCGCCTGTAACAGTTGCTTAAAAACAACCCGATTCTGACAGTGCTCCCCGGTAGCCACCCCGATGCCCAGCGGCTCGAGCGCCCGGGCGATTGCCGCATGCCCGAGCACGTCGTCCGGAGACGTTGGTTCCTCAATCCATAGCGGACGATACTGGGCCATGGCTTTGGTCCATTCGATCGCCTCGGACACGTCCCAGCGTTGATTGGCATCGAGCATGAGCGCGTGCTCAAAGCCGATCTCCTCACGCACGATCGCCGCCCGACGCATATCATCGGAGAGATCAGCGCCGACCTTCATTTTAAAATGCGTAAATCCTTCAGCCAAAGCTTCCCGACACAAGCGACGGATCTTTTCATCACTATACCCCAGCCAGCCGGCGGAGGTGGTGTAGGCCGGATACCCTTCACGCAACATTTGAGCCTCCCGCTGAGGCCGGGTCGGAACAAGTCGGCGGAGCATCTCCAGAGCTTCGTCCGGCGTGAGTGCGTCGGTCAGATAACGCCAGTCGACCATTTCCACGATCTGCTCGGGCGTCAGATCACTCAGCAGTTTCCACAACGCCTTGCCTTCCAGTTTCGCCCAAAGATCCCAAAGCCCGTTCACCACCGCGGCTGTGGCGAGATGGATCACACCTTTCTCCGGCCCGATCCAACGCAACTGCGAGTCGCCGGTAAGATGTTTCCAGAACGCGCCCGGAGCCCCGCTAAAGGCCGCTATATCCTGGCCCACAACCAGCGGCCGCAACGCTTCCACCGCCGCAACCACAATCTCCGTGCCGCGTCCTATGGTGAAAGTCAGCCCGTGTCCTTCAATTCCGTCGCCGCGATCGGTGCTCAACACCACGTACGCGGCCGAATAATCGGGATCCGGGTTCATGGCGTCGGAACCATCCAGGGAGAGTGAGGTGGGAAAGCGCACGTCCAGGACGCGCATATCGATGATTTTGCCGGAATGATGCATGGGAAAAAAGGACAGTTACTTTCCGGCGTTCCAGCCACCGTCGATCATGTGGCAGCTACCGGTCACCATCGCGCTCGCATCTACGGCGAGGTAGAGAGCGGCCGCCGCGATTTCCTCGGGCCGGGCCATCCGGCCGTTCAATTGGGTGGATGCCATTTCGCGATAGGCGGCGGCCGGATCGGGGTACGAGGCGATCCGGGCCTGCACAAACGGGGTCTCGACGCGCCCGGGACAGATCGCGTTGAAACGCACCCCCGTCTCCGAATGATCCATGGCGAGTCCGCGAGTGAGCCCCACCACGGCATGTTTGCTCACCGTATAAGCCAGACGTTCACGCACCCCAAAAAGCCCACCGATAGACGCCATCATGATCACACTTCCCGAACGCCGTTCGAGCATCGCCGGCACGAATGCCTTACAGAGATTAAATGGCCCACGGACGTTTACGGCATGCATGCGATCCAGATCCGCGGCCGTGGTGCAAAGCAGGGTTCCGACGTGGCCGATCCCCGCATTATTGACGAGAATATCCATCGCCGGAAGCTGTGCGGCGAGGGCAAGAGCCGCATCCGCATCGCTGACATCCAGCGAGGTGAAGTGCGCCACGCCGCCCGACCGTCGAATCCCCAACACGGCTTCCTCCCCGGCCTGAACATCGCGGTCGACCACCCAAACGACGGCGCCCTGATTGGCAAACAACTCGGCAATCGCTTTGCCAATACCGGAGCCGGCCCCTGTGATAAGTGCGGTTTTTTGATCGAGTCGAAACATATGCGGCGAATAAAAACTTAAGGGTTCCCCAACTGTCAGTGGCGATTTGTTGGCCAGCAGCAGCTTATCGTGAAGCAAGCTCCGGCTCGGGAAGCTCAGCCTGCTCGTCGGGTAGCATCATCGCAACGAGCGCCGCCGGAATAAACAGAAAGCCGGAAAAGAGAAGT
>CAMCYN010000156.1 GCA_945883955.1 Akkermansia muciniphila | reverse complement strand
GTTCATAGATCAGTAGCGGGTAATGGTTTCGTGAAGGTTCAACAGAACACGGCAAAGACTTGTCCACGCGGCGAGTTCCGGCTCCGGGAGGGTGTTTTCCTTGGGCGCAATCCCTGTCTTGAGTAAGCGCGTCGCTGCCTCTGGGTCCTTGGCGAACTGCTGGCGAAGACTGCCGAGTAGAGGGAGTAAACCGCTATGTTCCTCTGGAGTGCCTACGCGTCCTAAGGTGCGTTCGAATGCCAGATCGATGTGCGTTTCGTCATCCAACGCAGGTGTATCGCGGAGGATACGCTGGGCTAAAACGCGGGCCGCTTCCACAAAGGTGGGGTCGTTCAACAAAGTAAGCGCCTGCTGGGGAGTGTTTGCCTGGGTGCGGGCGCACGCACTTTCGTCCCGGTTTGGCGCGTCAAAGTTTGCCAACATCGGATGCAGAAACGTTCTCTGCCAGTGCATGTAAATACCGCGTCGCCATTGGCGGTCGTCGTTCTCCGCCTCATAAACGCGCTTCGGGAATTCCATATCCCGATATAATTCCGCGGGGAAATACACGAGCGCACTTGGTCCCCCGATATCCCGGTTGAGTAACCCGGCGATCAAAAGGGCGTTGTCTCGGATAAACTCCGCCTCGAGTCGACGCGGGTTTTGGGCTGCAAGTAAACGGTTGGCGGGATCTGTTTCGCGCAATTCGGCGCGCTGTCGGGAACTGCGTTGGTAAGCCTCGGAGCTCGTGATCAGTCGCACCATGTGCTGGAAGTCCCAGCCGCTGTCTCGGAACTCGATTGCCAACCAGTCGAGCAATTCCGGATGGCTTGGAGGTTCCCCCTGCGCCCCTAAATCATCCAGCACAGCGCTGAATCCAGTGCCAAAGAACTGTTTCCAAAGCCGGTTCATGATCGCGCGCGGCGTAATCGGATTTTGGCTCGAGGTGAGCCATCGAGCGAGGTCCAGTCGGGTCTGCGGGCGCTCAGTCGTTCCGGGGAGCGTGGGGATGAAGCTTAACGTTGCCGGTTGTACCACTGCGCCGGATTCATCCTGCCAGTTGCCTCTGGGAAGGACACGCACCGGATATGGCTCCACGGACTTACTTACGAGCGAATGTGCACGCCCGTTTCGGCATTCCAGCATCTGTTTCTCGGCTCCGGAAAACTGGTTGAACGCGACGAGATCGGCCCCTGTCGAGGTCAGCCATAGAGCTGGATCTTCGAGCCGCGAAACCGGAACCGGTTCGTCTCCATAATGCAGCTGCGAAAGCGGGGATACGGACATCCGAAGGCTCGCAGGCATAAACTTCGCATCTCCGAACACCACCCGGATTTCATCCCCATCTGCTAATGTGACGGGGTGTTTGAAGAGCCAAACCGCAGTCTGTGGGCGTTGTGGATTCTTGGCTGATGGACGCCAGCCGTTGCTCACATCCACCTCGTTTTCGCCCTGGAAATAAGTGACATCCTTCAAGTCCGCATCCGCGCGGCGAAAGGATAAGGATTCGGGGCTTGATTGCCCGTGGCGGAACAATTGGACCTTCGGCAGCACCCGTAACGCGGCCGTTTCCCCGGACCGTACAAGGTTTCCGCCGTATTCGGCGCGCGGCAGTAGTTCCGTCCGCAACGCAGCCACAGGACCCGCTCCGGATCGGATTTTCAAACGAACTTCGGTGCCCGCGTTCTTTTCCAAGAACACGCTGCCATCGGGTTCGATTCGGGCCGAGTCTGCGATGGTCTGGCTTTTGTTCGCGGTTTCTACGGTCGGGTTTTGGATGATCCAACCAGAGGGGTGCTCCTCCAAAAATGCGCGGGTCCCGGTTTGCCATACGAGTCTGGCCGCAGCGGGGTGTCGTTGCCATGCGTCCTGGACGATCCGCTGCATCTCGGCGGAAAAGTGCTTCCGACGTTCTTCCCGATAGCGATTTGGCACTTCAACCTCCGGCGGAAAAGGGTGGTGATCCGTCCATCCTTTGAGTTCGGCGTTCGGCAGGAAAACGCCGTGATAGAGTGCATACTGTTTGATGTCTGCGAAGTAGGCCCCCAGAGCGTAGAAGTCCTTTTGGGTGATCGGATCGAACTTGTGATCGTGACACTCGGCACACCCGATGGTGGCTCCCAGCCAGGCACTGCCTACTGCCCGCACCCGATCCGCCATGTATTTGGCGAGGTATTCCTTTGCCTGAATCCCGCCTTCGCGGGTCATCATGCTCAGGCGGTTGAACCCTGAGGCCACGAGTTGTTCGTTGGTGGGATTGGGCAGGAGATCTCCGGCGATTTGCTCGAGCGTAAACTGGTCGAATCGTTTGTTGGTGTTGAACGAATCAATCACATAGTCGCGGAACGGAAAGACGCGCTGTGTCTGATCGCCATGATAGCCCACGGTGTCAGCAAACCGCACGGCATCGAGCCACCATACGGCCCAGCGTTCTCCATAATGGGGCGATTGTAACAGCCGGTTTTGGGCATCCGCAAAGGCGCGGCGTGGATCGACCGCGTGAGCCGTCTTAAATGCGGCTACCTCCTCGGGCGTGGGTGGAAGTCCCGTGAGATCCAAAGATAAACGCCGGATCAATGTTGCAGGCTCTGCCGGCGGTGAGGCTTGAATGCCTTTTTCGGTCAGCGTTTTCCCAAGGTAATGGTCAATTACCGTTTCTGGTGCCCCGATTTCAGGCTGCTTGGTGAGAGGTGTATATGCCCAGTGAGCCTCGTAAGATGCGCCTTCCGCGATCCAGCGCGTCAGTAGGCTTTTCTGTTTAGCCGTGAAAGTTTTATGGGATTTTGGCGGGGGCATAACCTCCTCGGCATCTTCACTGGAAATGCGGGCGACTAATTCGCTCTCTTCGGGCTTTCCAGGGACAATGGCTATGCTGCCACTTTTAGATGGCTGGATTGCAGATTCTCGGAGGTCGAGCCGGAGCCCGGAGTCGCGTTTGTTTTTATCAAACCCGTGGCAGGCAAAGCAGTTGTCCGAAAGGATCGGACGGATATCCCGGTTAAAGCTCAATTCTCCGGCGGCGCTCACAAAGGCAGGAACGGCAAAGGCGCACACCGTAAAGAGGTGACCAGTGAACACGGAGGTTGACGACTTCATGCGAGCCATCATGGCAGAGACGCCGGCGCATCTCTTGGAAGAGGGCGACTTTGCTGTGTAAAAAAGCCGCACCCAAAAAGGGGTTAAGAACTGCGCCCCCCCGCCTGCGGTCTAATCCCTTTCACGACCAGGCAAACTTCACCGTTCAGGTGACCCTTTCACTCGATACCCTAGTGCAGGATGCGGTATTCACCGCGATGCGAAAGCAGACCGAGCAGGACGTGTTTCATGGATCTCATCCCGAACGCCGAACCGCTGTTTTCGGTTTTACTTACTCTGGATCGTGGATCCCGCAAAACCCTTCAGCACGTCACCTGTATGAAGTGAGGCCTTCGCCTTCGCGTCGCCTTTCAAATACGCATCCCAGAAAGCGAGTGCGGCCGCTTTAACCAGGTCGGTGGTGCCGGAACTGCGTCCACCGAGCCCTCCCCCAAAGGAGAGGTGGCTCGCACCTTCGATGAATACGAGATACTTGCCGCCGGGCGGGCTGAAGTTGAAGGGTTCCTTTTTCCAATCCGGCCCCTGACCGCCAGCGCCTTGGTCGCGAGAACCGGTCATCGTCATCATCGGTAGCTTCAAATCTGCCCAGCTCGATTGGCTCAACCCTTGTTGCCCCGTGCCCTGCGCGCTAATGGGCAAGATACAGCATACGCGCTTGTCCGTGAAACTGCGCGATTTCACCCCTCTGATGTCGGCGGTCACTCCACCGACGAGCATCGACGTGTAAGCGCCAAAGGAGTGTCCCCCGACGCCGATACGCGTGGTGTCTATGCGTCCCTGGAGCGCAGGCACCTTTGTGCAGAGTTGCTCGATTGAATCCATCACCCCAACCACATCTGCAACGCGTCCTTCGATCTTCGCGGGATCGTTCAACAAACCCGCCAGCCCTCCCCCCGAGCGCAACTCCCGGAGTCCTTCCGGGGCCGGTTTGCCGGTGCCCTGCTTGTTTGCGCTGCGGCCGAAGCCGTCCGAATGCGACGGATGCACAATCACATAGCCGTGTTCGGCGAGGTACTCGCTGATGGGGGCAAACGCCGTCTTGTCCGCTCCGAAGCCATGCGAAAACACGATGAGCGGCAGCTTGTCGCCGGTGTCGGGAAAGTGGACACGGCATTCAATGTCCTTCCCGCGTTTCTTGTCGTGCAGCGTGATGTCCTCAGACTTACCGGCGGCAATGACTGAGGTTGCGGCTAAAATTAAGGCGATGAGCGTTTTCATAGAGCGACGACTTCGAGGCTATTAGCGCCTGAATTTGAACCTTTTGCGGAAGCTTCTGCTTTTTGTTCTCCTCCGCCTCTCTGCGCCTTACGCGTGAACTTCTGATTTCGGGTTCAAAAGAACGACGTCCGCCCAATTATTTGCCGTCGATGGAGCGGCGTTTTTTGGAAGCCGCGTCTTCTTCGGGAGGCAGCGCGCCGAATTGTTTACGGTAAAGAGTCCAGTAAGGGTTTTCGGCCAATAGGGGCGCCCCTTCGTTGACCATCATAGGGACCACCGCAGGCCACCATTTTTCATAAGAAGCGTGAAGCCGGCTGACGATCTCGGGATTGGCTGCGGCGATATCCTGTTGCTCGGCATGATCCTTTTGTACGTCGAAGAGCATCCATTCGGGTTTGTTCTGCTTGGAGATGCTCACCAAATGGTACTGGGGCGTACGTACGCTGCAGTTGGCATATTTACCCGTCTCCGGAGAGGCGTCTTTGTTCCAGCGCCCCACATGGGTGAACAGGGTGCGTTCGGGCCATTCGCTCGCCGGGTTTTCGAGAAGGGGAACGAGGCTGCGCCCTTCGACTTGCTGGGAGGCTTTGGAATCGAGTTTTGCGCCCGCGATTTCGGCCAGGGTCGGTAGAAAATCAATGTGCGCGGTGAGCTTGGAGACGGCGGCGGGCGCGATCGCACCCGTCCAGCGCCAGAAGGAGGAGGCGCGTGTGCCGCCCATAAAAGGGGTGCCTTTTGTGCCGCGCATCCCGTCGTTGAACACTTTGCAGCCGGCGGTGCCGCCGTTGTCGTTCATAAAAACGATCAGCGTGTCTTTTTCGATTCCCCACTCGGTGAGTTTACCGAGGAGTTTGCCGACGTTGTCGTCGAGATTTGCCAGCATCCCGAAGAACTTGGCGGCATTAAGATCGCTGACTTTGTCCTGGTACCGGGCCAGATCTTCGTCGCGAACCTGAAGCGGGGAATGCGGCACGTTCGTAGCGATGTGCACGTAGAACGGGGATTTGCCCTTCACCGTCTCAATCCATTGGGTGGCCTGGGAAAAGAACACGTCGGTGCAGTAACCCTCCGTCTTTTCAAACTTGCCGTTATGTTTGATGAGCGGCGAAGCGTACATGTTTCCGGGAGCGTCCCCGCAGGAACCGGGATAATGCTGACCGATCCCGCCGGCGCCGTGGATGAAGACTTCATCAAAGCCGCGGCGGTCGGGTTGATATTCGTCCTCATCACCGAGGTGCCATTTGCCAAAAATACCCGAGGTATAACCCACCGTTTTTAAGATTTGGGGCAGCGTCACCGCCTCCAGCGCCATCCGTTCCCGTTCCAGGATGGTGTGCGTGACTCCGTTCTTAAACTCATGACGGCCAGTCAGAAGGGCGCTGCGAGTTGGGGCGCAGGTAGGGCTGACGTGGAAGTCGGTAAAGCGGACGCCTTCGTTATGGAGTCTATCCAGGTTGGGCGTCTTGAGGATGGGGTTTCCGTGAGCGGAGATATCGCCGTAACCCTGGTCATCGGTGAGGATAAAGATGATGTTGGGGTGTTTATTGGAGAGATTCGCGGCGGAAAGGTCTGCCGTGACAAAAGCGGCGGCGAAAAAGAGGCCGAGGAGGGGAAATTTCATAAAAGATAGCGTTGCCGCATCGCATAACCCTGCGGAGTGAGAAAAGTTGCGAAAACTTGTGGATTTTTGAGAACACAACACGGCGAGTTCGGCGGTTGGAGCGGCCTTTGTAGACGAATCGCTCCCGGCCCTGAACGGACAAACTCCCCGGGCAGCGGACGCAAGTTCAGGTTGGGGGAAAGGAACTCCCCGCTGCGGCGGGGGGCGAGGGATTGTTTTTACGGAGTCTCGTTGCGAAAGTGAGGCTGTGAAGAAAGCCAAGAAGAACCAGAGAGAGTGTCCCGCTCTCAATGCACCTATTTCGTCGTCGGATTGTGGCTCTGGACGAGGGGCTAAATACGCGTGTCCCGTGGAGTGCCCTCATTTTCCGTTTACTCCGGTCAACTATGGTCGCCACGGCGAAATCGAAACTGGGCTCATCCCCAAGCTCCACGCACGGGCCGAACAAGTCTTGGTCGGGGATTCCCGGAAGCGCTACTACGCCGCTTTGCAAAACGCTGAGATGGGTTCGCATCAGGCGCTTGGAACCCACTCCGAGCTCGTCCAATTATTTCATCTGGAGCGGGATGCCGACGGATTATCTTTCTGTGATCGTTGGTTGGCGGATCCCAAAGCGGGGTTGAGTAATGACGAACGATTTCTTTTGAGCCGGATGAACCGTATGCGCCCTGCTCTTCTGGAAGTGCAGCGTTTGGTGGATGAGCAGACCCTGGAAGTGGTGGATGTTTTCACAGGAGGGACTCTGTCCCTCATTGACCGTTCGCTTGCGGCAAGGGCCGATCGGTATTCGACCTGGCTGACCTGGTGTTACTCAATGCCCCATTACGAACGGACCAACGGAATTATTAGCGAAGTCCCTGAGTTTGGAGACAAGAGTTCCCGGGAAGGGGTGGAAGAATTGATCCGAAATTTGGGCGGCCTCTCGGACCCCACAGGCCGCCAGGATTGGCTCTCCCGGAATTTCGCCAGAATCTGTGAGGCGATGTCGGCGAGCGGAGCCGCGCGCCTGGGAATGTCCCCTCACCTGCTGGAGGGTAAAGCTGGGGATTCTCCCGCGTTTGAGGAGGATTTTTCCCGCAATCCATACGCGACATTTGTAGACGAATCGCTTCCGGCCCTGAACGGACAAACTCCCCGGGCGGCGGCCGCAAGTGCGCAGACCCGCCAGCTTCTGGTGGAGGTTATGAAAAGGCACATCCGCGACTGTGACCGACAGAGACGAGAGCAGGGCTTGGACTTGGATTTGAACTCAGTGCTGAAGGAATTGGGTCTGCACGAATTGATTTCAAATCCTCGCCCACTAAACAGAATTTCCTCAGCCAAGTGGCATAGGGATGGCACCAACGGCGCGAGTGATCTGGATAACGTGTTGAGTTTTGCCTTCGGACCCGAATCAGAGGGGGATATCCCGATCCTTTCGGCGCAGGAAATCGATGCCCGCTTGAAAACCATGCGTCGCAAGTGGCCGACGCATGACGCTGCCCTTGAGAACGTGAGGAGAACTTTCCCCGGATTGCTGGAGGAAACGCACGAGATCCTGCACAGGCTGATTCAACCGCGAGACTGGTTGTTTCTGGAACTGCTTCTGGTGCGTGCCTGTCACATTTTGACGCCCAAAGTCGGCCCTGCGCCTGATTGGGATTCTGAGGCCCTGATAGATGGGGTTCAGGAGGAACTACGAAGTTTGAGCGAGCTGATGGACTCCCTTAGCCTGGAGGAAGCCACTGAGAGCTGGCTTCAGGACGCAACGCAACCCGTGGTAATGGAGGACCTGACCGGAATCTTGTACGGTTTCATCGAGAGGGCTGCTGAACACGAACGCCCCTCTGCGGCGTCAGCACTCGTGATACTGGCGTTTATGGGAGCGCTGATCACCGAACTCTCGCTTTCAGAATAATCGTGCCAACGGGGAGAACTTGTCCCGATTCGATCGGACACCCTTTTGCAAAGCGAGAGAGGGTTGGAGAACCTACCAAGGCAAAGTCCGATCACGGCCTGGCGCGCCAAAGACACGCCAGGCCCTGGATTAGG
>CAMCYN010000155.1 GCA_945883955.1 Akkermansia muciniphila | reverse complement strand
TTCGCCCTCGGTACGCAGTCTCGGGAAGGTGAGGTACCAGCTGGCGGCCGTGTTGGAGTTTCCCTTGCGGGAAACGCCGTCTTTTCCAAACACAACCAGTGGTTTAACCGGCTCCAGACTCAGGGTAAGGCTGGCCTTGTCGCGCAGATAGGCTTCCAGCGCGAATCGTTCCGTTGCCGGGTCGGGCATCCGCAGCGAGCTGTCGCCGACTTTTACATCGAGCCTTTCGCTGCTCGCTGCCGCTTCCCAGCCTGAACGAACCAGCCGTTCCTGATGCAAAAACTTGCCCGTCCGCAGATCGAGTAGCGCCACGTGCAACAGGTAAATCTCGTTGGAACCAAAGCGTTCGCTCTGTGTGGAGTCCTGACTGGAAGGATTTCTGGGCGCACCTGCACGCCGGAAGAAGGTCACCTGATAACCGAACCGCTCCTTGGAGGGACCAAACAGGTGGCCGGTCAGGTACCACCACTCGATTTTGAATTCGGGATGGCTGCCGTGATCCTTTGGAAACAGGAAGGCTGGGTGGGGCTGCGGGACACGAAAACCATCCTCGGTGCGTTCAATCAGAGGCGGCGGCTCCTTGGTGGCAGACGATCCCGTTTCGGGATGGGCCTGGGCGCTCCCCGCTTCCGGAAAACAGCCCAGGCCGAGTGCGACAAAAAAAGAAACGGAAAACCTCATGAATCAAGAGCAAGCCTCTCGTGTGCCACCGGTGGCCAGGGGAGTGAAAAGTCAGAGAGCTGAAGGACATTCCCTCAAACCGACGGGACAATCCGGAAAACTGACATGCCCGGGCCTGCGCACCAGACATCACGCCGAGACCAAAATGTCCTTCAGAACATGTCCGTGGACATCGGTCAGACGACGGTCGATCCCATTGTTGTAAAAGCTGAGCTTTTCGTGGTTAAGCCCAAGCAAATGCAGGGCAGTGGCGTGAATGTCGTAACACCAGGTTGGTTTTTCCACCGAACGAAATCCCAGATCGTCCGTGGCCCCATACGCCTTGCCGCCCTGGATTCCGCCTCCGGCCATCCATGCCGTAAAGGCCCCCGGATTGTGATCCCGGCCTTTTCCCTGCGCGGCCGGTTGCCGGCCAAACTCGCTCGTACAAATCACCAACGTATTCTCCAGCAACCCGCGTGACTTCAGATCCGCCAAAAGAGCCGCCGCTCCATTGTCGAGAATCGCCCCCCAATATCCGTGGTCGCGCACTAGATCTTCGTGGCTGTCCCAATTCGGACGCACCTTTTTCGCCCCCGTATTCTCCGCGCCACAATAGATCTGCACAAATCGCACCCCGCGTTCGACAAGGCGCCGGGCCTGGAGACATTGCCGTCCAAATGGCCCGATGTCTTCGTGATCGAGCTGATAAAGCTTCTTTGTCGCCTCCGTTTCGCCCCGCATATCGGTCACCTCCGGCACACTGAGCTGCATTCGTGCAGCCAGTTCACAAGCGGCGATCCGTGCCTCCAATTCGGTATTTCCAGTTCGTTCGGCGGCATGGGTCCGATTTAACGTCTGCAAAAACTCGCGGCTCGCCGCCTCCGTTTCGCCCCGCAAATGCCCATACGCTTTGGGAGGAAACAAGTCCGCAACCGCCGGTTTCTCGATGTCTGTTTCAAAAGAGGTCCCCTGATATCGCGCAGGCAAAAACCCAGCGCCCCAATTCACAACCCCTCCCGGCGGCAGCCCACGCACATCGGGCAGCACGACAAACCCCGGGAGATTCTGGCTCTCACTCCCAAGCCCATAGGTGACCCAGGCGCCCATGCTCGGAAACCCCGGGAGAATAAAGCCGCTATTGGCCATAAACATGGCAGGGCCATGAAGAGCGCTTTTGGTCTGCATGGAGTTCAAAAACGCAATGTCGTCCACGCAACCCGCAAGTTTCGGGAACAAATCGCTGATCCAGCGTCCGCTCTGTCCGTGTTGGTGGAAGGGCCAAAAACTCCCCTGACAGTTCCCGGGCTTGGAGGCGAAGAACTGCAGTTTGCCCTCTTCATCAAACGGCTTTCCCTGCCGCTTGGTGAGTTCCGGCTTATAATCCCACGTGTCCACGTGACTCAGCCCCCCCGGACAAAAAATCTGAATCACCGCGCGCGCTTTGGCCGGATGATGCGTGCCTGGGGCCCGCCCCGAAGCCGATGCCCCCTGCGCCCCCTGCGCTTCGTGCAACATCGAAGCCAGAGCCACTCCGCCAAGGCCGCCGCCTAATTCCCACAAAAAGTCGCTTCGGGAGACGAGCCGTTTTTTCCCAGCGTAGATGGACTGTCCTTTCATAAGCTTAATCGATGTAAAGAAACTCGTTTGTGTTCAGGAGCATTCGGCAAATCGCAAAGAGGTTTTGCTCGCTCATCAAAGACGTGGCTGCCGCCAGTTCGGAATCCGTAGGCGAACGCTGCAGCACCAGTTCGAAGGCTCGGCGCAGACGCATCTCCCGCGCCCCCGATTCGTTCTCGATTCGCGCCGTCAGATGCTTGGCGTGCTGGAGAATGAATTCGTTGTTACTCATCGCCAGCGCCTGCAGTGCGGTGGTCGTGTTGATCCGGGCTGGCGTCAGATTCGCCGGATCCGGACAATCCAGGGTGCTCAAAAAGTGGTGCGGCGTTGTTCGCACAATGAACCGGTAGATACTCCGTTTCCATAACTCGGGTTTCTCGGGGTTGATATACTGATAAACCGGCGCGTAAGCCTCGATGTAACGGAAATCGCGGAAGCCCGCGCCACCCCTTTCCGGGTTCAATGTCCCGGCCACTTTGAGAACCGAATCCCGAACCGATTCGGCGTCTAGCCGGCGCGGGTTCTGCCGCCAGAGGAGGCGGTTGGAGGCGTCGATCTCGGAGGCTTTTGGATTCAAAACCGTCGACTGCTGCCGATACGCCGCACTCATCACAATGAGTTTGTGGAGATGTTTTATCGACCAGCCTCCTTTCAAAAACTCGCTCGAAAGCCAGTCCAACAACTCCGGATGGGAGGGTTTGTCTCCCCCCAAACCAAAGTCACTCGGCGTCAAAACAAGTCCCTGTCCGAAGTGATGATGCCACAACCGGTTTACCAACACACGGCGGGTGAGAGCGTTTTTGGGATGGGTAATCCAATCCGCCAACGCCACACGCCGCTGCCCCTCGGGCTGTTGATTGTCACCAAAACCTGCCGGCGCATGGTTCGCCCACGCGAACGCACCTGGCATCACCTCCTGTCCGGGATCCTCCGGGTTCCCGCGTCTATGAACCAACGTCACCGGAGGTTGTTTCTCGCTCACCACTCCAAAAAACTGGGCGGGTTCCGCCACCTTCGCCACGGCTTCCGTCAAACGGGTGCGCTCGATTTTGAGTTTCTCGTTCTGCAAACGATCCGCATCCGTGAGCGTTTCCGGCGCATTTTCCGGACGAAGTCGGGCGTCTCCAAGAAACAGCAAATCGCTCCCGATTCCGTCCCCGCCGTCCGTCGCCATCAGGGTCAAAAACTGCACCGTCGCCGGGAGTACCAGATCGACACTCAGGGAATCCGATTTGCGAAGCTTGGAGCGATGCAGCACCCGTTCGCCATCCGCATACACCGCAAAATCGGCGAGACTGTTTGCAGCGGCTGGATTGGCGCCAAAACCAACCGCGCCTGTCAACCGAAGCGACTCGAGGCCGCTGGCCTTGCGAATGGCGCCGAGATCAAAAACAACGCCGCTATTTCCGTGCAAACCCAGCACCGAGTGTCCTTCCGTCGAGTAATCGACATCTCCAATCCGACTGTGAACCTGCGCATTCAGCGGTCCGTTACGAACCGCATCCCAAGACAACCCGCTTGTGCCTGGGAAATCCTTGAGAACAATCTTCTCAGCGAGCTTGAGGGACGCGTGTCCGCCTTCGCCAGCGTTTGGAAGGAAAACGCCTTTGAGAAAGGCGAGTTTGCCCTTGGTCGTGGCGTCGAAGACGGGCGCCCTTAACACGTTGGCTTTCACATTTCGATGCCAGCCAAGTTTCTGCACCGTGACTTCCCCCGTTTCCTGCACAATACCCGCCCCTTTAATCCCCGAACCTCGCCCATCTCCACCCCCGACCATGTCCGCCAAATCCAGCACCTCTCCCGAAGTGCGGGCAATCTGTTTGGAAACCTCCGCGAGTTGAGACTGTAAATCCGCCTTTTGGGCGCGCAACCGTTTGGCCTCCTCCGCGTTCACATCTCGGTCGCTCCGTTTGACTCCCGAGAACACCGAGCACAACTGAAAATACTCTTTCTGAGTGATCGGATCCAGTTTGTGGTCGTGACAACGCGCACAGTTTACGGTGATCCCCATCGTCGAAGTCATGACCTGAGTGACAATATCATCCACATCACCCGCTCGGCTTGCGCGTCGCTGCGTCTCACTCTTGGTTTCCACGTTCCCCACATAATCCCAGGGACCCGCCGCAAGAAACCCCGTCGCAAGCACTACGGCCGGATCGTTTGGAGCGAAAACATCTCCCGCGATTTGTTCCTGCAGAAACCGGTCGTAAGGCTTATCGGCATTGAGTGAATCGATGACGTAATCCCGATATCGCCACGCGTTGGGGCGGATTTGGTCGCGTTCAAACCCGTGTGAGTCCGCGTAATGGGCAATATCGAGCCAATGCCGCGCCCAACGTTCGCCGTAGTGGGGAGAGGTCAGCATTTGCTCCACCGCTTTCTCGTAAGCCTTAGGATCTTTACTGTGAATGAAGTCGTCGACCTGTTCGGGATTTGGTGGCAGCCCCAGTAAATCGAAGCTCAATCGGCGCAACAACGTCCGCCGGTCCGCCTCGGGTGAGAGCGCCAACCCTTTTTCGGCAAGTTTCGCGCTCACGAACCGGTCAATGGAAGCCGTGGCATCGCCCGAAACCTTTTCGGGTAACACCGACCAATGCTGTAAGCGTTTATCCAATGCGGCCGCTTTATCCGCAGCGTTTTCCGGCCAGTTCGCGCCTTTTTCGATCCAGCTTTTGAGCAGCTCGATTTGTTCGGCCGAAAGCCGCTCGCCTTCTGGGGGCATCCGTTCGTCGTCGTCCTTGGAAAGGACACGTTTCAAAAGCGGACTCTTCGAGGCATCGCCCGGCACGATGGCCACGCCTTCGTGTCCGCCTTTAAACGCAAAATGTTTCGCATCGAGCCGGAGCTCTCCTTTTTGTTTTTTCGCTCCGTGACATTCCACACAGTGCTTTTCGAGAAGTGGACGCACCTTGCCCTCGAAAAGCTCAGTGTCTGAAGACTTCGCCACCTCCGCATGCGCTCCGTTAGAAAGAGACTGAAGCACCACAATGACCGGCGTAAGCCACAACAGTGAGCGAGGAGGAGTCATATTCGCGGGGGAAAGGGAAAGGGGGAATTTCCAGAGAAGTTCGGTGCGCCGAATCGAGTTACCATTATGCAATTCCCAGCGGGGAGTTCTACCGCGCCGGTCTCAAAGCATGGCACTCCAGTCTCTATGATCAAACACCCCTGGCGGTAGTGTTGTAAGAGCCCCTGGAAATGGAACGGATGATGGACTGGAATATGTTTTAAGTAAGCGAGTTGCCGCTTGTGCGTGTCGGCTTTCCTGGAGGAAGTGTAATGGTTTCGCAACCTCTCCTGCGCACCCCCGCTTACTCCTCCTGGTCGGCGGGTAGGACACTGCCCCAGCGTCCAACGCTCCAGGCCACGGCGGTCCCGCAGGCGATCACCGCCAGGGCAAGTCCCCCCAGTGTGCCAACCGGGACGACGGGTTGGAGCGTCCAGCCGAAGGTCTGTTTGTTGACCACGTAAATTAAAACCGCTCCGAGCCCCAGGCTGACCAGTAATCCCCCTAGGGTGCCGCACACAGAGAGCCAGGCGCCTTCCCAGGCCGTGGCGGCAGCGATTTCCGTCTGTCGCATTCCAAGAGCGCGTAAGGTGGTCAGCTCCGCCTTACGCTCCAGCAGGATACTCACCAGGGTGGTGCCTAGTCCGGCCAGCGCCACGATGACGCCAATACCTTCCAGGGCGTAGGTGATCGCAAAAGTCTGCCGGAAAATCCGCATCACCTCGCTCCTGAGGTGGGTGTTACTGAAAACGGCAAGGCCGGGAAATTCGCGGCGCAGTTCCGCCTGAAGCTGCACGGGATCCATTCCCGGCCTAGCGATGATGGACAGTGTACTCGCATCCGGGGTGGCCAGCCAGCGGCTCAAATGCACGCGATCGAGCATAATTACCCCTTTTTCGTCCCCGTAATCGGTGTAGATGCCCGCGATCCGCAGCGTTTGTGTGCCGGCGGGGGTGGGCAGGCGCACCTCACGTCCCACCCCGGTCTCGAACCGTTCTGCAAACGCCTCGCTGATCAGACACAGCGTGGCGTTCCTGGCCGGATCAAACACGGCATCGTCCTGCGGTGGAACGAGCCACGTAAACTGGTTGTGCCGCTTGGAGAAGGCCAACTCCGAGCCCACCACCCGGACCGTCCCCTGAGGGAGTTCCGCGGGAAGGATCAGCGTAACGTCGGCTTCCCCGACTCCGGGATGGCTTAGGATTTTGCGCCAGCTCGTTTCAGGGATTCGGTTGTAAGAGGTCGCTGCCTGATTGGCGTCGCTTGTGATATAAAGGTCCGCCTGGAGGGTGTGCTGAATCCACACGCTGACACTGCGTTCGAAGCTGGCCACCAGCATGGCCATGCCACCTGTCATCGCTACCGCACACAGGAGTCCGGCCACGGCCCAGCGGTGTCGGCCCGTGGGCTTACGGATATGGCTGTTGCCGAGTTGCACAAAAGCGGAGTGCCGGGCCAGGGGGCGTCCTAGCCAGCCAAACAGGCCGAGACATTCTCCCGCCAGCAGGCCACCACCGAGGATTCCTAGAAGTGCACTCAGATAACCGGCCAGCGGAAAATGGCCGCCGCCCTGCAGGCTTAGGGGCGGGAGCAGGGTTAACCCCGAGGCCACCAGTAAGAGTAGCCCCCCGGTTTTTGGGGCGTTGAAATGGCTCTTGCTCTCGGGGATTCCTCCGCCCCGGTTCAGCAGTTGGGCGGGCGGAGTAGTGGCTGCCGCTTTTGCGGGCAACCATCCGGCTGCAAGACTGCATAGCACCGCAATCAGGATCGCCACGCCCGCTTCGCCGTAATGAAGCCCCGCCGCTTCTACGTTAGTGGCGTAATACAGGGCGTTCACCGTTTGCGAAACCACCCGGACCGCTCCTTGAGCCAGCACCCAGCCGCCGAGCACCCCGAGAATCCCTCCGGCCAGTCCGAGCAGGGCCGCTTCAATCAGCCAGGTGCGCAGGATTTCGGTTTGGCCCACCCCCAGGGCTCGGAGCGTGGCAATTTCGGGGCGGCGCCGGACCACGGCGGCGTCCAGAGCCTGAAAAATCAGGTATAATCCCACCAGCAACGCCAGCAGCGAAAGGATGGTCAGGTTCAGGCGAAATCCCTGGGTCATGACTTCGGCGGCCGCCCGGCGCGATTCGGGAGTTCGTACACTGGCCCTCTCTCCGGCCACCAGTCGGATTCGCTCCAGGATGGAGTCTTTCTTGGTGGAATCCGTCGTGCCTGGCGGGAAAAGAAACTCGATCCGGTCCAGAAGACCGACTTTGCCGCAGAGTTTCTGAAGCGTGGGTAAATCCAGAATGAGCAGATTGGTTGGAGCGGCGGGTTGATTGGGGCGACCGGGAATAATGCCGCGGATCTCGAGCTCGATTTGCAGGTCGTTGAGGACTAGCGGCAGGCGGGAGCCTACGGTGAACCCTTCCCGAAGCGCCAGGGCCTCCGAGCAGAACGCCGCGTTTGGAAGGGCCAGGATTTGCCAGAGATCATTGGATGGCTCGGCATTCTTCTGGGGAGCGGATTCCGGTCGGGGATCTTTTTGACCAAACCACTTCCGGCTGCCTGGTTCGCGATCGGCCAGATTCTGGAGCGCGACCAGGTCCAGCCCCATCAACGTGTAGGGCGATCGGGCTCCGAGCCGGGTTTCTTCCGTGGTCCGGGGCGGGGCGGCGATGACTTCGAGTACCGGGATAATTTCTACGCCACTT
>CAMCYN010000154.1 GCA_945883955.1 Akkermansia muciniphila | reverse complement strand
TGGCAGCCGTGTAGTTCTGGGACGCTTGCGACGTAGTAGCCATCTGAGTCACGTTCAATGACGACGTTGAATTCGCGTTTCATGGGTAGAGGATAGCAGAAGTCGATCGGGTTTGGCGATAGGCCCTGCCGTCTGATGCCCTGTTTTGGTGCTCAAACCGCCTCGTTGGGGAGACCTGTCACTCGATCCGCTCGCTTTCGATGTCGACGCGGTATACGACTCATTATGAACGAACTATGATTTCTCGAATCAGCGAGTTTTCGAATTCAGGGACGATGCGTCCTAACTGAGGAAAGTCAGCGAGTCGTTTTGTGTTGCTGACTAAGAATTGACCGAAAGCGATTGCCCGGTCGGGGGAGTCAAAAGAGATATATCGGACAATATCGCGTAAATCTCTGCGAGCCGCGGGCGAAAGGGTTACCTGATAACCCATGCGTGTAATTCTGTCTCAATTTGTTCGATTGGAATGAATTCTCCACGGTCGAGTTCGGCAATTCCCTGTCTGATAGCAGCGACGAATTCGATCTCTTGAGCAATGTCGTGAAGAGAGACGTTTTCAGGGAAACGTCGGAGAAGATCTTGAACGATTTCCTTGGTACTCATGCAAACAAGATGGCGCTCAAGTCTCCGGAATTCAATGCCGTCCTTCCATGCGGGCGAGCCTCTGCCCTAACCCCACTTTCTCCCGCTTTGAGATTCAGGGCCGGCACGTGATTCGAGGATCGCGTGCCGGCCTTTTTCGTCTAATCCAAAGACCAGCCTTATGAAGTCCCCCCGCCTGCCTCTTCTGCTGCTGCTCGCCGTTTCCACCACCGTCCACGGCGCCGACTGGCCACGCTGGCGGGGCCCCAACCGGGACGACGTTTCCACAGAAACCGGGCTGCTCAAACAATGGCCCGAAACCGGTCCCAAAAAACTCTGGATGAGCGCCAAAGCGGGCCTCGGTTATTCGGGCTGCGCGGTCGTTCAGGGCGTGCTTTATACGATGGGTCTCGAGGGCGACACCGAACAACTCCTCGCCTTTGACGCCAATACCGGCGACCTCAAATGGTCCACACCGATCGGCCCCATTTTCACCAACAAATGGGGCGACGGCCCGCGCGGCACTCCCGCCGTCGACGGCAACCGGGTCTACGCCCTCAGCGGCCAGGGTTACCTACTCTGCGCCAACTCCGCCGACGGCAAACCGTTGTGGACAGCGGCGCTCAAGGATTTTGGCGGGAAACCACCGAGCTGGGGTTACACCGAAAGTGTACTCGTAGATGGTAATAACGTCGTTTGCACCCCGGGCGGCGCGCAGGGGGCCATGCTCGCGCTGGACAAAACTTCGGGCAAAAAAGTGTGGCAATCCACCGACTGGACTGACCCGGCCCAATACGCCTCGATTGTGCCCGCCGACATCCACGGCTCCCGGCAGTACGTGGCGCTCACCGCACAACATATCGCGGGTATTGACGCCAAAAGCGGCGCCAAACTGTGGCTCGCGGATTTTGCCGGGCGGACAGCCGTCATCCCGACTCCGATCGTTTTGAACAACACCGTCTACGTGGCCAGCGGATACGGCGTGGGCTGTAAACTCATCCATATCGGAGCCAAAAACGTCGTCCAGGACGGGTGGACCAACACCAACATGGTCAATCATCACGGCGGAGTCGTACTCGTGGACGGGTATCTTTACGGGTACTCGGACAAAGGCGGCTGGACCTGTCAGGACTGGAAAACCGGCGAGGTGAAATGGGCCGAGAAAAAGCTGGGCAAAGGAGCGGTGCATTGCGCCGACGGAATGCTGTACCTGCTGGAGGAAAGCAGCGGCACGGTGGTGCTCATCGACGCCTCGCCCAACGGCTGGAAGGAATATTCCCGCTTCAAACTCGATCCCCAGACCACCCAGCGCAAACCCGAGGGCCGGATCTGGACTCACCCCGTGGTCAGCGATGGAAAATTGTACCTACGCGACCAGGAACTGCTCTTTTGTTACGACATCCAGGATCCCACCAAACGCGCCGCCGCTCCGGCCAAAACCGCTGCTTTGGGCAAGTTCACCGATCCGGAAAGTGCCAAACAGGCGGCCATGAAACTGTATCCGGCGCTGGGTGTGCCGGCGTCGCCGTTTAACCAGGCTTTTCTCAACAAATTCCGCCAGCTCCAGCAGGTGCGGCCCGAGGTGTTGAAGAACCCGAACTGGCCGATGCTGCTCGCCGAAGAAGTCGCTTCCGACCTCAAAAAATAGACCCTCCGTCCCGGAATAATCCCCCCAATCCCCCAATCCCCCAATTCCCCCATGAACCCTTTTCGCCCCAATTCCCCTCTGGTTTGGAGCCTCGCGCTCCTTTCGCTCGGTTCCCTCGCCGTAAATGCCGAGACCCCACCCGCCCCGCTCCCCGCCACTGCATCGGCGGCCCGGTTTGAATCGCGCAAAAACGTCCCCTATGCCGACACCGAGGACATTCTCCAGCAACTGGACATTTATCAGCCCAAACAACGCGCCTCAAAAAAGCTGCCGGTGATTGTGTTCTTCCATGGCGGCGGCTGGCGCGCAGGCAACAAGGCCATGGGATCCGGCATTCTTTCACGCCTTGTTCTCACCGAACAATTCATAGGCATCTCGGCCGGATATCGCCTGACCCCAAAGGTCAAATGGCCCGATCCACTCTACGACTGCAAAGCCGCAGTCCGCTGGATCAAGGCCCATGCCTCGGAACTCGGCGCCGATCCGGACCGGATTGCGGTTTGGGGCAGCTCGGCCGGAGCCCATCTGGCTTCCCTGCTGGGCACTACCGGCGAGCAAAAAGACCTGGAGGGCCTTGTGGGCAAACACCTCGACCAGAACAGCAAGATCCGGTGTGTGGTGAATTTTTTCGGCCCCCAGAACTTCCTGACCATTCTCGGCGAAGAAGAGTCCGCTCCGAATAACAACGCGGATTCCGCCGTCGGAATGTTGTTGGGCGGCCGGGTACGCGATTTGCCCGAGCTGGCCAAAGCCGCTTCCCCACTCTTTTACGTGTCGGCCGGGACAGTCCCGTTTTTGAGTGCGCACGGCACCAAAGACCCGCTCGTACCGTTCGAACAGGCCCAAGAGTTGCACAAGGCTCTGCGCAAAGCCGGGGTGGAATCGACCCTGATTGAAATGACCGATGCCGGACACGGCTTCCGCAGCCCCGAACTGGACGCGCGCATCGACCAGTTTTTAGGCAGGCATCTTCTGGGCAAAACCGTCGAGATCGCCGCCACTCCTATCCCCAAAGGACAGTAGGTCCACTGGATGATAAATTCCCGAGCCCAGCCCGTCCCACACGCCGAATTTCTGCTGGTAATCCCTCATCGTCCCCCTCCTCATACCCCCACTTATGAAATCCACCCTCCTGATCGTTACCGCCTCCCTTCTGGGACTCAGCTCACTCCAGGCAGAGTCCACTCTTGTCCTCGAAGGAGTGCATAACTGCTGCAAGAAATGCGAAAACGGCATCGCCGACGCCGCCGGCAAAGTCGAAGGCGCCACAGCCGTCGCCGAAAAGGGCAAAGTCACCATCACCGCCAAGGATGAAGTCACGGCCAAGAAGGCTGCCGCTTCCCTCGTGGCCAATGGTTACTACGGACAGGGCGCCGAGCCGCTTGAAGTCAAAGACGCCGTGGTGAAATCCGGGACCGTAGGCGGTGTTCATCTCTGCTGCGGCAAATGTGTCACGGCAGTGGAAAAGGCTGTCACCTCGGTCAAAGGCGTGACTTCCCACGATGCCACCAAAGGCGCGACTTCCTTCAAAGTGGAAGGTGAATTCAGCACCAAAGAACTCGCGCAGGCTTTGAACAAAGCCGGCTTCAGCGGTTCGGTGAAGTAGTGTCCCCTGGAACGCCCCGGGCGTTCCACTCGTAAGCGAAAGGCCGGCGGGCAAAAACCTCCCGGCCTTTTTGCTGCCCGGATCTCAGGGGGGGCAGCGATTGTAAGATTTCCCTCCCGCCTTCCGGTCTTCGATGTACAGGAGAAGGCTCTCCGGGGTCCGCATCGAAGTCCTTGAAACTCCTGGGGACCAAACAGATGCCAGCCGATCCGGGACCGGAGGTCTGCGGGATGTTGGCATCAGAGCCGTGTTGCAAAGGCGAGTCGGGCAAGGGGTGGGAGGCTTGGATTAGCGCTCTTTTGATTCCTCAATCTCCCGCATTAGTCCTTCGATTTCGAGTTGCGTGGCGCTTGGCGTACTCGCTCGTGAAGGCTTTTGTTTTTGCGCCTTGGTTGCCCCTGGAGCCTTCGTTGCCGCTTCATGGCGTGCCTTGGTTGCCGCTTCACGGCGGGCCTTGGCTGCGGCTTGAAGGCGGGCAATGTAGGCGGAGTGCGCTGCTTCCTGTTCCCTTCGCTTCCGCTCTAAAGCCTGTTCTCGCTCGAGGAAACGTTCGGCTGCAATGGGTGTGGTGCGCCGGGGTAGCCCACTCATTTCCAGATACCTATCGATACTCCTCCCTGTCCTGTCATGTATATCTGTGTAGGCAAACTCGCTGATCAGCGGCAGGTTGAGCGCCGCAGAGACGGGTACCCAATGTTCCTCATCGCCCTGACGGCGACGCACAGCGAGTTTCGGATTGAACTGGTAGAGGCCTGTAGCGACGCGCACGAAGAGCGACCGGTTGTAGGCGTAGTCCCGATCGATCTCATTTCTCGACAGCACGCTGGAAAGATGCTGCCGCCTGTTGCGTTCAGGGCGCACGATGTTGGCAGGAAGATACTGCCAGGCATCCAGGATACTCTGGGTCTGGAAAGCGTTCCCGAGATTGGGGCGGCTCCTGTTGAAGCACGATTTTAAGAGCACCCACAGCGTTTGAAACAGGAAGTACTCGGACAAATGCTTGTCGATACGCACCAGGCGCTCGCCGGTATTGACGTCGACACAGGGTGGAGCAAGCAGTTCGTAAAGCGCCCCCAGCGGGCCCTGGGCAAATGTAACGTCGCTGAAGGCCATCCGTAACGCCCAGTGCAGAGCGTTATGACCGTAATGATCGACTGCCTCGCGATTGGCACCGCGTTTGAGCAAAGCATCCGCAAGCGCCACATTGCCAGCGGCGGCCGCCGCCATCAGCGGGGTCTGGTTCATTTGCAGGCGATGATCGATCCCGTACTGGTCACATTGCTTGAGGATGTCCTTAAAGTTGGGTGCAAAGTAGGGAACGTAACTTTTGCGTGCGAATATATGGCGCTGTTGGGCGAAAGTGTTTGCCTGCGGAAAGTTGGCCTCCTTTTCGAGCCACCGGGCGAGTTGGGGTTCGTCATAGCAGGTCGCAAAATCGAAGAGCTGCTGCTTGCCCTTGCCTCCGGGATTTTGCTCGCGGAACACCTTGATCAGCAGTTCGCGGATCTTGGCTTCATCGAACACAGGCCAGGGCACCGGCGTCTGTTTGAGGATAGTACGGCGGATGGCCTCGGCCTGCTCCTGCTTGCCTTGCAGCTCCAGCTTGCGCGCCTCCTTCTGCCAGTCTTCGAGCGTGGATTGTTTGGCGTGGACCTGGGCATTGCCCTCAACGAGATCCAGCAGACGGAACAGCGCGTGGCCCGTGTCCGATTCGATCACATAGATATTCTTGATCGCCCGCGTCAGCGCGACATACAGGGCATTGACGAAGAATTTATAGACTTCCAGCGACTTGTCGCTTTTGTCCCGGGCGCGCCTGTAGTCGAGGGTCTCGACAGCCAAATCGGCCTTGGTTACGCCATCGGCGATGTCGTTGAATTCGGCACGGTGATCGGAGATGAAGCGGTAGAGGACGATGTTCTCGTATTCGAGGCCCTTGGCTTCGTGGATGGAGAACAACAATGGTGTAGCGAAATACTTGCGGGCTTCTGCCTTGTCCTCGTCGCGCATCACCAGCACTGCGAACTGCGTGGATTGGCGAATCTTCTGATCGAGCTCGCGCTTGGTGGCCTCTTTATCGGGCATCAGAGCGACTTGCCCAGCCTCGCCGCCGACCGACTGGATCAGGAAGTTGCTCTCGCGGTCTATCGATCCGAAGCGCCGCTGCTTGATCTTGAGCAACTGGTTGGCGACGCGCGTGGCTTCCTGGCCGTTGCGGAAATTTGCTGTGAGTATGCGCAGTTCCTGCCGCTCGGCGAGTGTGGGGTCTTTCCAGAACAAGCTCTTGACCTGGCTCCAGGAGAAAAAGTTGGGATGGACGATCTGGTTGGAATCGCCACAGAGCAGGAAATGACCGGGTTTTTTCAGCGTCTTCAGCACCAGCGCCAACTGCACGATCGTGATGTCCTGCACTTCGTCGATGACCACAAAATCGTAGCGCGGCGCGGCCCGTGCCAGCCAATCGTGAGCGACCAGGTTGAGATCGTAGAACTTCGCCTCGGCCAGCCAGGCCCGGTATTTCTCGAACAAATCGTAGAGCGCGTCGCGACGTTCGGCGGGAAAGATCGACTGACGTACGCCGAGTTCACGGTAGTCTTCACGCGAAAGAACGCCGCCCGCTCCGGCCGAGATCACACCACGGATTTCCTCGAAGGCCTGATGTCCATCGACGTCCTTGAAGCTCTGCCGCAGGCGGGAAAACCACCCCGAGAAGTCGCGCCAATTGGCCTCGCGACCGACGGGAACATAAATCGATTCGATAAACTCGCGGTACGAGAGGAACACCGCCTCCTGGCCGTTGGGTTCGAAGCCGTTGGCGTAATACAGGTCGCGCGCACTCTGCGCCAGGAAGGCGGAATGAGTGACGTAGAGCACTTCCCCTTCGGTTTGCTTCAGCTTTTCCAAAGTCAGCGCGGTCTTACCACTGCCCGCGCTTCCAACCACAACCAGCGGCGGCGGCTGCTGATAGATGACCTCCTGGGGGTCGTCAAAGGAGATGGGCTTGTCGAGCAGGTGGATGCCGGTGCGCTCGGGATGCAGATAGCGTATGTGCTGTGCGTTCTGAATCGCCTCGTTGACGTCGGCGTCGGGGATCTTGCTCTCGTCAATCGCTGCCCCTCTCAGAAAGCGCGACTTGTTGTAATCGTGATTAAGGATCACTTCCAGCATCAGCGCGCAAACCTCGTCGCCGTATGTCACGAGCGAAAACAGCAGTCGGTCGGCGTCATTCAGCTTGGCCCGGTAAAATTTGCCGTGGCTCAGATTGGTGAGCTTCTTGACCTGCCCTGCACGGAAGTCGTGCCGGGCGATGGCCTCGGTCACCTTGCGGTAGGCGGATCCGACGCGCGAAGTATCCAGTCCGATGTATTCCAAAATTTTCATACGCTACACATCAAAATTTTTTGATCCCGACCTCCTAAATCAAGAAAGTATCGCTCTGTAGGTAAGGGCTTGTTTGAAGAGAGTTGCAACACAAACGCCACCTCACCATTTGCACAAAACGAGGTGCTCAAGTTTTCGCCCTTTTTTGGGGGTCAACACCAGTTCAAATCCGTTCCACGCCCAAAGCCGTCACGCCCTCCGGCGGACTGGGATTTCACTAAACCCATCGAACGCAAAACCTAGGCTGCGGTTCTCAACCCTCTGGTTGGGCGCGCCAACGGGCCAAAATTGAAGCCACCCCCGCGCGTTCGTCAGGGATCGATGTCGCCGAGTTGCATATTTAAGGCACGTACGGAAACCCAAACTTCCGTCAGCGACAGCGAAAGCGAGATCACCAGCAAGAGCAGGCTCACGGCAAAGATGAGTTTGCCGATCAAAATTTGCCCCGCAAACAGCACAATCATACACACCACACACAGCAACATGCTCAGGATCCCGGCCGCCTGCATGTTCCGGATCAAACGCACCCGGTGCCGTAGGTTATGGATCTGTTCGATAATCACCGACTCCGGGCTGGCCTTGTACCGTTCGTGCAAATGGCGGATCAGTCCGGCCAGCACCACGAACCGGTTGGTGTAGGCCAGCAACAGAAGGCTCAGGGCCGGGAATAAAAGAGCCGGGGTGGTGAGGTTAATCTCCATGGGGTGTTCCACTGCGCTACCAGAATCCTCCGCCTTGGCAACGCCGCCCTTAAAACGGCCCCCCTTTATCCCAACCCTCAGC
>CAMCYN010000153.1 GCA_945883955.1 Akkermansia muciniphila | reverse complement strand
GAGGTGAAATCCTCAGCATCAAAGCGGATAATGTAGTCTCTAGCCGGATAGCGATTTTCGAACGTCTCCAAAATATCCGCTGACGGCGTGGCCGGCAGGCTTGCCTCCGAACGGCCCAAAAGCGAAAGGCTGTTGCGGTGATCTAATGAATTGGACTTGGACATAAAAGGAAGGGGACGTGGGAAAGCAGGAAGCGAAATACGCCTCCCAAGAACCGTATTCAGAGACGAAACCTCTGCCAACTCTAACAAATGGCAGCAGAAAAACCTCTCTTTTTACCCCTGCGAATATTCGCTACCTCCCCTCCATCTCCGGCTCCTCTGCTCCATCAGCCGCTCCCTTACGCCCCGCCCAACGGCAAATCCCGCGCTTTTTGGACACCTCGACAAATTCCCAAAACGAGGTTCCTTCCGGACTCCACTCGGTAAGCCTGGACGCGGCCAAAGCCTGCGAGGCGTTCAACCCAGAGCGGTAAAGAAGGTTGAACGCTTTTTTTACCTCATTTCGTTGCGGCAAAGTGAGTCCGGATCGGCGCAGACCAACAGTATTAAGACCCACAACCTGGTTTAAAAGCGCAGCCATGGTGTAGGGAGGCACGTTCTTGCTCAAACTGCTATTGCCCTGGGCTATCGCCAGTCGCCCGATCCGCACAAACTGATGCACCCCGGTTCCGCCTCCCAAAAACACACTATCCTGCACCTCTACAAACCCCCCCAGCATCACCCCGTTTGCCATCACCACTCGGTTTCCCACCTTCGAGTCGTGCCCGAGATGGACCCCAACCATCAAAAAGCAATCGTCCCCGACGACAGTCGCTGCGCCGGGCAACGTCGCCCGGTGAATCGTACAATGTTCCCGAAACCGGTTTCTGTCGCCGATTTGGACATAGCTGACTGTTTTTGGATCAAAGCGTAAATCCTGCGGGTCCGCCCCGATCACCGCCCCCTGACTGACGATGTTCGAAGTGCCCATACGCACATGCCCGGTCACAACCGCATGGGCTTCAATCGAACAACCATCTCCAATACACGCCCCGCTTTCCACCACTGCATACGGCCCAATTCGAATATTTTCGCCCAAATGGGCTCCTTCAGAAACCACGGCAGTGGGATGAATCATCCCCTTCAGTAACGCGTGAAGGAACAGGCTTCAATCCCGACGCATCCTTGGGCGGCGGATTAACTCAGCCCCCTTTCCGAAGCGGTGGGGTGCCCCCCGACTCCATGCTCGCGGGTGAAACACTCCGGGCAAACCCCATGGCTAAAACAACTGCCCGTACGCTCGTGGATATAACTTTCCAGCTGCTGCCAGTAATTACGATCGTCCCTAATCCGTTTACAGTACATGCAGATGGGAAGCAGCTTCTCCAAAATCTGAATCTGCCGGTTGGTATCCACAATCCGTTCCGCCACGGCCAGGCGCATGGAGAGCAATTCGAGATCGACTGGTTTGGGAAGGAAATCATCCACCCCGGCCCGCATGGCATCGCGGAGGCTTTGGCGCCCCAAATTGACGGCGGTCAGCAGGATGAAATACGTGTACTCCTCCCCGGTACTCCGCCGGATTCTTTGACACAGCTGCAACCCATCCAGCCCTGGCATCATCCAGTCACTCAAAACCACACGGGCAGGATTCGCCTGAAACGCCGTCCAAGCGGCATCGCCACTACTGGCGACAAGCACTTCGTGTCCGTTCCTTTCCAAACTGAGCCGCAGGCCCCTGGCGGAAGCCAGGTCATCTTCAGCGAGAAGGATTTTCATAAAATACTCACAGACGTCATGCTCCCCGTGCCTACAGCAGAAAGAGTTCCGCGGTCCCAAAAATCTGCACCTTCAGAGGGGACAGAGAAATGCTCTCCAGACCCATAATTTTGAACGCTCCCGCGCTTTTGATGTCCGAAAGGAGTGTAAGAAATATGAGCCAGGTCATTGCCGCCCCATTTCTGCCAAGTGTTCTTCTGTGCCCGCCTCCCCAGCGCGAATTGGTATCGCAGCCCGGTTTAGAAAAGCCGCAGCCGGCCAATCTGTCACACTCCCGACTTCCGTCCGTAGCCAAGCCTGTTAGCAGGAAGAGCTACGCAATGCAGGAATCTACCACCCACCAAGAGGACGAAGCTTTGGTTGCGCGCGCCCAAGCTGGTGACGCTGAGGCCTTCGATTCGCTTGTATTGAAACACAGCTCTCGGATCTACGGCCTGGTCTTCCACATGACCAACAACCACGAGGATACTAACGACCTGCTCCAGGACATTTGGTCGAAGGTCTTCCGCTCTCTGGCCGGGTTTCGCGGTGCCTCGAAATTCTCAACTTGGCTGCACTCCATTGCCGTTCACATGAGCATCAACTTTCTCAAACGGCGCGGACGCCGTCAGGCCTTGAGCCTAGACGCGATGGATGCCGAGGGAAACTCCCCGGCAGAAACCCTTCTCGTCAGCCACCAGACTCCCCGCCGGGAAGCCAACCTCTCTGAACTCCAGGCCCAACTTACTCTGGCCTTAGCCAAGCTCACACCCGACCACCGCGCCGTGGTCACGATGTTTGACATCCAGGGGATGGCTCATTCCGAGATCGCGAAGATTTTAGGCACCTCGGAAGGCACCGTCCGATCCCGGTTATTTTATGCACACCGCCAGTTGCAGAACTTTTTAGGCGAATTTCGATCCAACTCCTCCGCGTCATGACTGAAGAGCAACTCCGAACCCTCTTACAGCAACGGGCGACTCAACAACCGCCCGAAGGCTACTGCGATGAACTCCTCCGGAAGCTTTATCGCCAACAACGCTCCGAACTTTTACAGCGCTCTCTCTGGCAAATCGCATGCGATCGCATCGGTACATTCTGGGGAGAACACAGCATGAGTGCCCCGGCTTATACACTTTCCCTAGGGGCATTAACCCTTGTTGGACTGCTTTCCATTGTCGCCATCAAATCAAGCCCTTCGCCCGGCACATCATTGGCAGCCGGAGAAACCCGCCCAAAGCAGGAAGTCTTACCAGCCTCGGCTGTCCAGCATCCTGAGCGATCAAGGGAACACCCAAAACGGCCAGTAGAGACACAAGCCGTACGTTTCGAGCAACCTCAACCTTAATTGGGGGAGTCACCGTTAGGCACCCCTTTTTGAGATGCGCCTTCCTAGGGGAGCTCTTCTCTACTTGCTAGATTTGCCTGTAGCTTTTGGATCGGAGTTTTTCCAGGTTCCCTTGAAATAGGAGGCCATCGCAACAAAGACCCGCCGCGACTCATGGGCATTTTTATCGGTTAATCCGCCAATTCCCTGCGAGACCTTGGTCAACCAGGCAGCAGCATCCGTCGGGGATTCAAACCGTAAACACCGCCAAAGAAGGCACTGTTCGAGTTTACCCGGACCAAACCGGGCTTTGGGAGCCGACGGCGCGGCCAAAGCTCCCTTCGCAGCTGTGGCCTTTGCTGGCTCCCCGCCTGTCTTAGCGGCTAACATCTCCTCGGGAACCAGCGCATTCTTATGCATCACCTCCAAGGCCAGAAAATATTCCTTCCACTCGTCCGTTTTTACAGCAGCCGAAAACTGTAAGGGTGCCCGTGAATCCGCCCACAAATTACTGGGCCAAGCTTCCATCGATAGTTCAAACAGAACCGCCCAGTGCTGCAAATCGATTGCAGTTTCCAAGATCTGCTCGCGCGTGAAATAAACATCTCCAAGCTGAAAACGCTGATGAACAAGATAGTCCAATACCTTCAAGCGGGTATCTTTAGGCACTTCTTCGTAAGAGACACGCGCCCCGTTGAGGCTGTGCGATTTTCCACCAAGGATCCAAGCCAGCACTTCGCGTGAATCCCCAAGCGTCGGCAATAATTGGACCAAGAGCTTTAATTGCTCTGCATGAGAAACTTCCACCCACTTCTGGAATTGTACTTTTGCTAAAACCAGAGCCACCCAAAACTGCTCGTTTTCTTTCAGCTCGGCCCCCCCCAACGACACCGAACGCACAAACGTCGTCAGCGCTTCCTCGGTGTCGGGAATATATTTTTCGGCTAACTCCAACAATTCCGGCCAGGCGCTCCACTTCAAACTGCCGTCCGCCTCCAAGAACCGCTTTACGTCACCACTGATCTCCTTGCGGCGGATTCCTTCCTTGAGAGCTGCATCGCAAAGAACCTCTAGACGTTTGGCTAATGCAGGATCCCGACCAGCCAGCCTGAGCTTTGCCGGCCACTCGTTGGCCACCGCAGACTTTGCTAACCGGTAAGGCCACGCTGGATCCGAAAAAAACTGCGGCGCCTTCTCCCTCAACTGCTTTACCATAAATATAAAGCGTTTATTAAGCGGTGAGTCCTTGATGCCCAGCTCAGGAAACTCTGTCAGAGCCCTATCCTTCCATGCTGCCTCATTAGCCTCTGAGGTCAGGTCCTGCGCGTGTGTACTATGACGTCCTGTTCCAAGGAACAATACAGCAACAGCAATCCTCAAACGGTTAGACGGCTGGAAGAGAGACATAAATTAGAGCGCAAAATTAGACTCGCGCACAAACAAACGCAAACTTTGACATTTATGGAAAGGATTCCCTCAAGTCCTTTCCCTTTTAAGCCCCTTTTTAAGATGGGCATAAACACCCCAACCACTCTGTCTCCATAAAGCCCTAAGAGACAACCTGAACAGACTCGGCATCTAGCTTATCCCCGCCTTTAATTTCCTCAAGGCGGAGCCGCCGTCAAAATCGTGAGACGATCCTAAGTACCGGTTTGCTCAGGCGATCAACCCTTAAAAAGAAATCTCGTCCCAAGGACAGCTCACTTCCGTAGCAATCCGTACAGACACGCCTCCACTCCCGAGAGGTAGGGATCCCCGGTTTCGCGTGGTCTGCGACTTCAACTTCACACTAATTTTATGCGTCCACAATTCATCATCATGACCGACCGGGGCACCATGAAGGCAGCCTGGATCTCTCCCACCCTTCCCAATCGGCCGCCCCAGCTCAAGGTGGTCGAAGAACTCGCTTTTGTAGGCCCCCATCAACACTACGTCGAACGAGTCACCGACATGGCCGGAGTCTATGCGGCGGCCGAGTCTTCGAGCGGCCAGCAAGGCGGCCAACCCAGACGTGCTCCGTCATCCATCTCCGAAGTGCATTGGAAAATCGAAGCCGATCGCCGTGCGGTAGACGATCTGGTGGGGGCAATCACAAAGGTTCTAGAGCGCGAGAAACCTGAATTCTGGAGCCTTTCCATCCCAGGGGATATTCACAACCTGCTCGTAGAACGACTCCCGCAAATCTACCGAGACCGCCTGGTCCGAGTGCTTCCAAAGGATCTGGTCCGGGCCGATCCCGAAAATATATTCGCTCACTTCCTTCCCTCCCCCCGGTCGGAAAGGTCATAAGCTGCTAACAACAAACTTAATCCGCCATACGCATGAAACTTTACGCCGCAACAGCTTGCGAATAACCGTACCCGCAGTTTATCTGACTCTTATGAAGAAAATCCTTCTGCTCCCCATCACCGTTGCCCTTTACGCGTCTGCGCTACCCGTCCACGCGGAACCCGCTCCAGAATCCTTTCCCGTAGGCGGGCTTAATTTTCAGCGTCCCGCAGATTGGGCCTGGGTGCCGGTTCAGTCCTCCATGCGCAAAGCCCAGCTTCTGGTTCCTGGTTTGGATCCATCCAAAACAGCAGATATCACCTTCTTCCACTTTGGTCCCGCTGGCGGAGGAGATCTGGACTCCAATATTCAACGCTGGTTCCGGCAATTCCAAGGACCCGCCGGAGTGGAAAAGGTGGAAACCAAAGACTTGGCTGGACGCAAAGTAACCATCGTGTCCACCGAAGGAACCTTCTCTGCAGGAATGCCCGGAGCCAATAGCGCACCAATGTCCGATTATGCACTCCTGGGGGCGATCCTAGAAGACGCTCAAGGTAATGTTTTTGTTAAAATGACAGGCCCCAAAGGCACTGTGCTCGCCGCAAAAGGAAAATTTCTCGAATTTCTTACGGCGGCAAAACCCTAGAGTTTTTGTGCGCTACCCACACATCCCTCCCAACTCTCAAGTCCACCCTGCATGAGTAGCTTTTACACTTCGTCTTTTATTGAAATCATCCATTACCTCAGCGAGGTACTGGTTCAGTGTGACGCAAACACCAAGCTGGGAGAGCTTTTCGGCGAGGAGTTTGACGATGTGGATTTCGAAATGGCCCTCTGCTGCTTTGAAGCCAACCACAAAGTAGCGTTCCGGGAAGAACTTCAAAATACCCCGATCGATCAATACGAAGAGCTAACTATTGAAGAGTTTCTGGAAACTTATCTCGATCCCAAAGAGCAGACTGACACCCTCTTTGTGGCCAAGCGATTTCGCATCTTTGAAGAAGCCCTGACTCGGGCCCTTATGGAGGAAAGCGGAGGGGCTCAGGAATTTTAGAACCCCTACACCCGTTCTCTACCCCTGTGAGGTTCCTTGCGAAATTTCAGGCCTCGGGACATGACTCGCCCCCGCTTTTCCGTCCGAACGATCAAGCTTGCCGACGCTTGGATTCCAAAAGCCGGACTATCTCTCCGCAAACCTGAAATCCGCAGCCCTCTTTCGCTCCCCACCAACATGTTTCCCGCCGTTGTTTCCACCCGCCTTCTGCTGCTCATTCCATTCATTCTCTCTGGCTGTCAGACAATTCCCACCTTCAGCAAAGAACAGCAGGAAGCCAGGATGTCCATGGAGGCCGAGATCTCCAGGGAACCCTTGGGTGACTATTTCATTGGGCGTCGGTATTATAAAAGTGATTACAAGATGTGGGGTTACCTTCGGAGGCCTCGGGAACCATGGAGCGATTCCAGGCTGGTCATGTTTAATGAGGACCGGACACTTGCTCCTGATCGGAGCGGCAACGCCATCGGCTCAGACAACGGATATGAATATAAACTCTGGGGAAAATTCTCTGGAGAATCCGTTTATGAGCCTGCCGCAAACCAATTTTATCCCGAGTTCATTTTCCGACGAGCTGAACTGCGGAATAATGCGCCAGGACCAATTTTTGCAGATCCCAAGGGTTTAAACCCCGAGGAACGGTATTATCCCAATCCCTATTAAGGTATCTTCATATCGGCCACTTTCCGCGTTACATCGATTGTAACAGGAAGTCCTCCGATATGATATTTGGCCATCAAGACCGAGGTACGCTCGTTCGGGCCCCCCTCCCGATGGTACCGGTCGTCGCCCGTACAAGGCCCTCGCCTCATAATGGTTTCAATCGGGCGCTGACCAACCGGATCTGCCAACCCAAGCGCCGCACCCCATGCTAAACATGTTGAGGGTGCCTCTAATGCGTTAATTTAGCCGCCACTCAAGCAGAAGTGCCATATTGACGCGCCGCAGCAAACTCTCACAGTCGATACCTGACGGCTTCTACAAATAACCTAAATGAGTGAGTGCCATCAAACCGTCCAAGAACTTTAAAATGGCCAAGCTTCTTTGGGTTACTCTTTTGGCAGTTCTATGCGCTTGGTTGGCGGTTGGGCAAAAAAAGGCCCCCCCATCACAGCCCCCCTCCCACTTAACACCCGGCCTCGACCAACCTCCACATTCCCCAGAATTTTCACCCAAAATAGGCACCAAGCTATCCGAATCACCCGGGCCGCAATTTTATCACACCCCGACCACACTCCCAGAGTCTCCCCCAGCGGTTGTTTTGGAGACAATCTCTCCACTTTGGGAGCAACAACTCAGTACAACTATTGCCAAGGCACCAGACAGAACAAGTGCGGCGCGCGCTGTTTTCAATTTGCTCCCACTCCTTCCGGAGGAGGCTTTGGAGTCAGCCACGGAACAAGCCTTGGAAAAGCTCCCCGACTCCAAGTATAAGACCGTTGCCCTGCCGATCCTGCTGAATCCTCAAACCCACGGTCGCGTCTTAAGCATCCTGTTCGCGGATCTAATGGAACGACCGGATCCGATCGCCTTACCAACACTGCTGCAACTCACGAAAGACAGCTCCCATCCGTTTTCGCCCTTCGCTATGGAGAACCTGCAACTTCTGCTCGGTGAAGATTCCGAACCGGGCTGGTCTAAGTGGGCCGTAGAAATCCAAAAACAAATAGAACTCTCCACGACCCAATGCGGTTTTATACCCGCAGCCCCGATAACCTATTGCAGTTCTTCGCCGTAAAGGACGCGAACTTAACAACCGACCCACTCGTCTTGCCGAAAAACCCCAGACGCGGTTTTTGATGGGGGAGGGCGCTCTTTCCAG
>CAMCYN010000152.1 GCA_945883955.1 Akkermansia muciniphila | reverse complement strand
TCGAGATAAGAGTAACCCGATCCCACCGGGCCCATCGGGAATGAGGGCCTTCATTGGGACTTAGGTCGTTTTGATCGAACTGAAACGAGCAGGCATTACCGCCTAAAATGACATTTGACGCTGGCGGGCGCTCGGAGCGCCAACGGCGCGCCTCATTTTAGCCTAGCCTCAATGAGCCTTTGCGAGTGGACGGCTGGGTAAAACCCACTTCGAATAACCCTGAACGGGCGAAATAAAGCGGCCTTCTGCCTAGGACATTCTACTAGGGTCGGCGGCTCGCCCGGACCCTGCCTGCGGACAACTTTCTGACGGAACTCGGTTAAAATGGGACAGTTTCAGGTGCAGTTTCTACGGCGCCAGCCCACCCTAGACCCCATGTCCTCCATCGAATCCGGCCCTTTGTCCGAGCCCGCAGCCGCGCACAGTCCCGCCGGCTCCTACCTCTGGCGATTCACTTCGCGGACTCTGCTCGTAGCAACCCTTTCGAGCCTTTTCGGCGTCCTCTTATTCTTCTACCCCGCATTGCAGATCTTACTCGGCATCTTTGATCCTGCACTCCACGGCCCTGGGATTTCCCGGACCGCCTGGAACCTGCACGATTCAATCACCCCTCGTTATGCCCTATGGGCCACGGAGCGAGTGGCCAAGGGAAGGGCCACTCAGCTCAATGTGGAAGACGTCGCGGGCACCGAGTGGCCCCTTTACGGTTCCGTCTTTTATCTTTGGGGCGAGGAATCCCTTCAGGCCGCTTGGGAACACAATCCGGCCATCCACCGTGTGGAGCCGAAGATTTATGCGCGAGCCGCCATTGATGCCGCCGCACGCCTCATCGCAGACCCGGGACACGCCGACTGGGTGCGCAAACACTGGGGAAAGGCTTATCTGGACACCGAAAATGTCTTCTACCGAATGCTCCTCATCGCCGGACTAACTTCGCATCGACGCCTGACGGGCAGTGAGGAATTTCTGCCGCTTCTGCGCAGCCAAACCGACTCGCTGGCCCACGCCCTCGACACCTCGCGCTTTGGGTTACTCGATGATTATCCCGGTGAATGTTATCCCACGGACGTCATCTCGGCCTGGGCCGCTATCAGCCGTGCAGACAGCGTGCTTGGCACAGACCATTCCGCACAAATCCAACGTGCTCAACGGGCCTTTACTGGCCGCCAGGCCGGTGCTCTCGGCCTGCCACCTTACCTGGCCGGTTCCCGCTCCGGCCTTCCCGCTGACGATTCCCGGGGTTGCTCCAATTCCAACGCCTGTATGTTGGCCGCCGAACTCTGGCCCGAAACCGCCCGCCAGTGGTACGAGGCCTACACGGCTCACTTCTGGCAAAAGGATTGGTTAGCGGCTGGATTCCGCGAATTTCCAAGAGGCAAACCCGACGGTGAATGGACTTTCGACATCGATGCAGGACCCGTGATACGCGGCAACGGGTTCGCTGCATGTGCCTTTGGGATCGGGGCCGCCCGACGCCACGGGCGTTTTGACCACGCTTACCCCCTGAGCCTCGAAATGCTCGCGCTGAGCTGGCCGCTGCCAAACGGCCGATTACTGCTCCCCCATCTCCTCTCCAATACGCAGGATTCGCCTTATTTGGGCGAGGCCGCGCTCCTTTTTCAACTCAGCACACCTCCTCTATTTGGACCGGACCAGTTCCATACCGGGAGCCTCCCGGCCATCGTCTTTGTGTGTCTTGGGTTGTTTATCGGTGGCGGCTGGATTTTTTGTTATGGCGCCTGGCGAACCCTCCGCCCTTTCCAGAGACCGGATATTTCTAAAATAACGAAATAACCCGCTCGATCTTCTGGGACATAAACAGTCCAAACAATACGAGGCGCCTCGATTCGCCAACAGAACCTTACCCTTCACATTACGAGCCCCCCCTTTTTACTTTTATTATTCCTTTATGGCTAATCGCAAAGCTTTCGCCCATTTACTCGCGGCCCTCGCCCTCTCCTCAATGTTGTGCGCCGCCACGGCGAAAACCCTGACCTATTTCTTCCACGGCTATTTCGACAGCAAACACTGGCGCTGGATCGTTTATTTTGATTTTGCCCAGTACCATTGCGACTGGCGCTTGGTCCTTTTGACACTCTTCGCCTTATTTATAATCGCCCCAGTTTTTATAGCATTCAAGCTATCAACCCGGGCCCCGATATCGCTATTGGAACATCGCTGGAGTTATATAAGTTTCAGCCTGATGCTCTTCGTCGGCACTATTCTGAATCTTCAAATATCCGCATTCTATTTATTATGCGGATACAACACCGTAGCTCCTTTCTAAACAGAACGAACCGGTTCCCCAAACGTTGCCGGGCCGTCCGAAGAACCGTCTACCGCAAGCTTCCCACCCTAATAGTGCCGTAATCGCACCGTCCCGATGGCTTTTCCAGTTCCCTCCCCTTACTTTCGCCGAAGTCGACCGGTCTACGCCCTCCTCGTGACTCTTGTGCTCGGGGCCGGGTTGTTGTGGAGATCCCATTTCTTTCCGCTTCCCAAATTTGCCTCCAAATACGGCGGGGATGGTCTCTGGGCGCTGCTTGTCTTTTTCGGATTCGGGTTCCTCTTTTACCGCGCCTCCACACAACGAATCGCTCTCCTCGCGCTCACCTTCGCCTGGTGCATCGAGTTCTCCCAGATGTACCACGCCCAGTGGATCCACGCGCTCCGGGCTACCCGAATCGGACGCCTCATCCTCGGCTCCACATTCAATTATCCCGATCTCTTCGCGTATCTGGGCGGTATTTCCATTGGAGCATTCCTAGAACTTTTATTTCATAAACGCCTTCTTTCGAGTAGATAACACCACACCACGCAGAACCAAACGATCTCGTTTTCGCTCGGGAACCGGAGCGCAGAACGCTTCTGCTTTTCCGCCCATGGCCTCTCAGAGAACGACCGCTCGGGAACCGGTCCGCAGATAACAAAAAGTGAGGTTTGGAGAGAAATCACCTCACTTTGTGTTGCAAAGTTTAACTTTGCCGCGCAAAGTCGCCCCATGCCGACCTCCCTCGAAGCCGAAGAGAATCTCCGCATCATCCGTTCCATGATGGAGAAAGCGACCCTCTACCGCGCTGTCTCCGCCCCCGGAGCACTCGTGGCCGGCCTCAGTTCCTTCGCTGCAACGGCCTTCGGTATTTTGACTCCCCCCGGACCAAACCGCTTTTTCTACATCTGGGGTGCTGTTCTGTTTTTAACCAGTATCAGCAATCTGCTCATCCTCCGCCGGGACGCAGCCCGACGCCGCGAAACCTTCTTCTCCGCCGGGATGCGTCTGGCGCTCCAGGCCATGTTGCCCGCCCTTCTGGGAGGCGGCCTAAGTATTCTGCTCAATCCCGCAGGCGGACACGTCGCCACCGTCGCGCTCTGGATTCTCTTCTACGGAATCAGCCTACTGGCCGCTTCTCATTTTGCGCCCCCGGCCATTCGCTGGTTGGGCGTCGTGTTTTTCTCGGCCGCCGCGTTGCTGTTCCCTATCGGGGCCTCTCTCCACTGGAATTTTGGCGTCGATCACGTCTGGGCCCACGCACTCATGGGCGCCACCTTCGGAGTTTTTCATATTGCCTACGCCGTCTTGACCTGGCCCCGCAAAGGCACGCTCTAAGCCATGTTTGATTTCGAAAAAATCGACAAGGTCATCCACGAAAAGGGACGCCTTGGAATCATGACGCTCCTGTCCACCCGACCGAGCTGGAGCTTTCAGGATCTCAAAGGAGAACTCGCCATGAGTGACGGCAACCTCGTCACCCATTTACGCAACCTCCACGAAAACGGGTACGTCACCATCACCAAGGAGATCCTGGATCGTCCTCAAACCACTTATGCGCTCACCGACAAAGGCCGCACCGCCTTTAGCGATTACCTGACCATTCTCGAACAGATCGTCAAAGCCGGCCGCAGCTGAAAAATTTTACCCACTCACTTTGCGACGCAAAGCTCCTCTTATGCAAATCCGTCTAGCCCAACATTACGGTCTCTGTTTCGGCGTCCGCGACGCCATCAATCAAGCCGAACACCTCGCCACCCAGGCCCCCCTCACCATCCTCGGTGAACTTGTCCACAACCCGCTCGTACGCGAACGGCTAACGACATTGGGCGCCCGGGAGGCCAGCCTCTCCAACCCGGCTTCCGTAACCACAAATCAGGTGATGATCACGGCTCACGGCGCCTCGGACAAAACCCGTGAAAGCTGGCGGCACGCCGGTTTTGCGTTGGCGGATGGAACCTGCCCCCTGGTCCGGCATGCTCACGACAAACTCCGGGAGTTGGTTACCGCCGGCTATTTCCCTGTGGTGATTGGCAAAAGCGGTCACGCCGAGGTGGAAGGCCTGATTGGCGATTTCCCCGAAGCCGCAGTGCTCCTGGAGGAACACCAAGCCGAAGGTCTCCCGGACAAATCTCGGTACGGAATCATCGCCCAAACCACCCAGCCGTTGGACAAGGTCCGCCGCATCGTGTCGGCGATCCGACAGGCCAAACCCGAGGCCGACGTCCAATTCCGGGACACCGTCTGCCAACCCACCAAAAACCGGCAGACTGCCCTCCAACGGCTTACCGAGGAATGCGACACCATCGTCGTGGTCGGCGGCCATAACAGCAACAATACGCAGCAGTTGGTTTCGAGCGCCAGAGCCGCCGGATGCCGCGTCTTTCATATCGAACGGCCGGACGAACTGGAGCCGGAGTGGTTTTACGATTCCCGAATCGTTGGGCTGACGGCTGGCACCAGCACGTTAAAGGAAACCGTGTCGGCGGTCTTCGCACGTCTGGAAGCCCTGACGGAGGTGCCGGCGTGAAAATTGCCGCCCGCGCCAAAACTGCCACGCAGCGGTTATGGGCGCTGTGTCGCGGGGAAACGGCGACCCTGGCGTCGTTGCTCGAAGCACGCTCCCCGGCATGGCCGCTCACTTGTGCGATCGTAATAATCCTCGGATGCGGCACCTACGGGGGAGCCATCGGGCTGTGGCGAGCGCCCTTACAGGCGGGATTTACGGCGATCAAGATGCCACTCCTGATTTTTCTGACCTGGGGCGGAAACGCACTCCTGAACGGACTTCTGGCCCAGATCCTGGGCGCCGAACTCAGTTTCCGCCAAACCGCGCTGACCATCCTCATGAGTTTCACCATTGCCGCCCTGCTCCTGGGGGCGCTCAGTCCGGTCGCTCTCTTCATTTTGGCCAATACCCCACCCCTCGGTTCCACCGCTCGGGGCACGGGCCATAGTGTAACGCTTCTGGCCGATGTCGGCATGATCGCTTACGCGGGGATCCTCGCCAACCGACGCCTGATGTCGCTGCTTCGCCATCTCTGCCCGACACCGGAGATCGCCCAACGGGTCTTCTGGGCCTGGCTTGCCGGCAACCTCTTCTTCGGCGCGCAAGTGTCCTGGATCCTCCGACCCTTTGTCGGAAGCCCGGCCTTAGCGGTCGAGTT
Source organism: Akkermansia muciniphila (assembly GCA_945883955.1). Lineage (GTDB taxonomy): Bacteria > Verrucomicrobiota > Verrucomicrobiia > Chthoniobacterales > Chthoniobacteraceae > Chth-196. The sequence continues at coordinate 2,820 of CAMCYN010000152.1, read as the reverse complement.
CCTCCGATCAGACCCCTTACGCGGTAATTTTTATGAAGCCGTTTACCGGGCTGTAAAACACCTCATTTTCTGAACTCAATCCTATGAATAATACAAACCCAACTGCACCGACTCCTCCTATTTTAATACCGATCCATTCAATCGGACAGGCGCTTATGGCCCTGTTAAAATCTCCAGCAAGATTAATACAGGCACTCCACGCTGATAAATCGGTAAAACTACCTGTAGGCCTCAGCCTATTTGGACTCGCTGCACTGGCCTGTTATGGCCTCATCGTCGGAAGTTTTTCCGGCGGACATCAGGTATGGATCGCGGCACTTAAAATCAGCTTAGGAACCCTAACGAGTTTTGCTATCTGTCTGCCTAGTCTGTTTATTTTCGCCTGCTTGTCCGGTGCCGAAGTTTCAGTGCGTTCCGTTCTGGGAATTCTAAGTGCGATTCTGGCCTTAACCGCCCTGCTTCTGGTGGGATTTGTCCCCGTGGCCTGGGTGTTTTCACAATCCACCGATTCGCTGGCTTTTGTGGGTGCACTGCACCTTGTATTCTGGCTTGTTGCGATGGGATTTGCGCTCCGCCTTCTGGAGCGGTTGCTGGAAACGCTTCAGATACGCGACTGGCGGCACATCAAGATCTGGATGGTGATGCTTATTTTGGTAAGCCTGCAGATGAGTACCGCCTTACGTCCGCTATTAGGAAAATCAGACAGCCCGTTTCCAAAGGATAAGAAATTCTTTATTACCCACTGGGCGGAACATGTCTTTAATGCCGTGCCTTAGATATACCTGCGCCATCACCAGGCGTAATTCAACAAGCACCACTTACACTCCCTTGCAAAATGACTACAAAAACCGCAACCTCGCGCTTCCGAATAACAATAGTTTTATTTATAGCAGGTCTCATCCTAAGCGGCCTGACAGCCTTCCCCCTTCTATTGGAACTCAGGCTCGTCGCTCAGGTGATGGGCCTCGGATCGGACCTCAGCCCGGAGGCACAAACCGGCCTCGCGTTCTGGATTCTGAGTGTGCATCAGGGACTTGAACATATTTATGCCGATTATCCCTGGGTCGGCTATGGCACGGACTGGCTGGCCTTTTCCCACATTGTCATCGCGAGCTTCTTTCTGGGAGCTTTTATCAATCCAAAAAACAGTCTGCACACTCTTTACTCCGGAATATTTGCCTGCCTATCGGTTATCCCACTAGCGTTTATCTGCGGATCCATACGCCAAATTCCAATTTACTGGCGGCTTATTGACTGCTCTTTCGGCGCCATTGGTATCCTCCCCCTACTCTATTGCCTAAAGCTCTTAAAAGTCATCGCCACCAGAGAAGGCAACGAGGCTTGACATCCCAAAGCAACACCCCGACTCCTGACCAATGCGGCCATTGAACCGACTCCTTTCGTCATCAGCCCTGGGCATAAGTCTAGCCATCTACGCATTATACCGCAGCCCTAACACAACATGCAACCGCCTCCTCTTCAATCTGATTTCAAATGCCAACATAAGAGATGCCCGGCTGGCGGTTCAGAAAGCATTACCGCTTCCATCGATTCTCAATGGATCGCTACCTGGTGGATTGTGGGTCTTTGCCGCGACCCTAATATCAGGTAACGTATTTATACATTACAAATCCCAACGAATAAACCTCCAGTTGCTACCATGTATGATTGCTGTGTTTTTTGAGATACAACAATTACTCGGCCTCTCCAAAGGCACCTCCGATTCATTCGATATAATAGCGGCTTTGGCGGGATGGGCACTTGCCCGTCCATTTCTGACAAAGCCCACAGAACCCATTCAAATCACAGATGCGAGCACTCCCCACCGAGTTCTCTGTGTTGGAAGTTATGCAATTCTTATCCTCGCTCATGTTCAACGATGAACTGACTTTACGGAAGGAAACATTATCGTGGCACAACAACAAAGAACAGCTGCGCATTCTTCATCTAAGCGACCTTCATCTAAAATGGACAGGCCGGCACGTGAAAGCCATCGAAAATTATATCTCGGGGCTTATACCGGACATCATCGTACTGACCGGCGATTATTATGACACTCCGCGTGGTGGACGGCTCTTTTGTGAATTTGTAGAGCGTATTTCTCAAAAGAGCCCCGTGTATTGGATCCGAGGTAATCATGACGGATGGTTTGGCCTCACCTATATCAACAGATTGCACCACCTGAAAAACACATACTGCGTAGACGACTACCCTTGTGCATTCACTTCATCGGCCGGCTTTCATTACCAGATTGTATCGTGGGCTCAGCATACGGCTGCGACGGAGCATATCTTGCGCGACAATGAGAGAAGAATAGTCCTCTTACACAATCCCGAGGATATTATCGCTTCGCGCCTTGAGGGCTGTGATCTGGTACTCACAGGCCACCTTCATGGAGGACAGTTCGTATTGCATGTATGTCAGGACAGAAGCTTCTTTCCCGGGAATATCTTGTACCGATGGTGCTGTGACCGGCGCGAGGTTGGCGCCAGTACAGTGATCGTTTCACGAGGAATAGGCGACACCCTTCCTCTTCGCTTCCGATGCCCAAAAGAAGTCGTCTGTTTGCAAATCCGCTAACCCTCAAACTATCCGTCTTTTCATCCAGGCACGCTCGCAAAACAACAGCGCTCAAACTTCAGATAAAATGGCACCGTAATCCAACAACCATTCAGCCTAATGCTCTTCGCCGGCACGATTATAAATCGCAGATATCCGAATTCTATTTTTTATGCGAACACAACACTGTGGCTCCCTTCTAAACAGGTACCAACCGGTTCCCCACAGGTCGACTGACCATCCGAAGACCCGTCTACCTCA
>CAMCYN010000151.1 GCA_945883955.1 Akkermansia muciniphila | reverse complement strand
ATGGTGCTGCCCCGCAGGTGAACCGGTTCGAGGTCGGCCACCGGTGTGAGCGCTCCGGTGCGCCCGACCTGGATGAGGATGTCGCGCACCCGGGTTTCGGCTTGTTCCGGAAAGAATTTGTAGGCCCGAGCCCAGCGCGGGGCGCGCGTGGTGGCTCCCGCACGGTCCCTTAACGCGATCGCGTTCAGTTTAATAACCGCCCCGTCGGTTTCGAACCCGAACGTATCCCGGACCCGATCGAGTTCCTCGATAGCAGCGACGACTTCCGCCGATGAGGTGCACAGTCGCTGAAGCGGGGGCGTTTTAAACCCCAAATCCGCCAGCCATTGTAGGACCTCCTGCTGGGTGGGAGGAACGTCTGCCGTGATTTCGCCCAGACCATACAGGCAAATTTCCAGGGGGCGCGTTGCCACGGTGCGCGGGTCGAGCAGTTTGAGAGAACCGGCGGCTGCGTTGCGCGGATTGGCAAACGGGTCCTGGCCCGAGGCGACCATCTCGTCACACATGCGCTGAAAGCCGGCCAGTGGAAGGTAGACCTCGCCGCGCACTTCCAGAGTGGCCGGGGCATTTTTGAGGCGCAGCGGCAGGGAGCGGATGGTTTTGAGGTTTTGAGTAATATCATCGCCCCGTTCGCCGTCGCCCCGGGTGGCTCCCTGCACAAAAGTGCCCCCTTCATAACGCAGCGTGACGGCCAGTCCGTCCACCTTGGGTTCCACGAGCCACGTGAGCGGTTCGCCGGGCAGGAGCCGTTCCACGGAACTGATCCACTTCTGGATGCCGTCCACGCCATCTTTGTCGGCAAACAGATTGTCCAGCGAGAGCATCGGGACCCGGTGCTGGACCTGGCCGAAGGATTCGAGCGGCTGTCCACCGACCCGTTGGGTGGGGGAGTCCGGGGTCACCAATTCGGGATGAGCCGTCTCCAGGTCCCGGAGTTCGCGGAAGAGCAGGTCGTATTCGCGGTCGCTGATAGAAGGAGCCGCCTCCTGATAATAACGCCGGTCATGATCGAGAATCTCGGTACGAATTTCGTGGATACGGTGTGCGGGATTCATGGCGGCGGGCAGAAAAGGGACGCGGGCGGAAAGGAAAGCAGAGAGGATTTTCGCCGGACTCAGGCCTGGTGTCCAAACAACGCGTTCCAAAGTCCCGAGGATTTGGCGTTGGGAAGGACGCCGGGTTCCATCTGGTTCATGACATAGGCGCACCCTAGCCGGGAGACAGGGTCGGCAAACCCCACGCAGCCGCCGGCACCCGGATGGCCGAAGGCGGCGGGAGACGGCCCGAAGATGCTGCGTTGTTTGGTGCCGTCCGCAGCGAGCGGATCCCGCATGAACCCGTGGCTGAACAGGGTTTCAATATGCAGAACCCGATCCATGTCCTGGGTGCCGCCCGTTTGAAGCGGCAGGAGGGTTTCGGATTTGAGATAACGTTTGCCGGCAAAGCAGCCGTCATTGGCGAGCATGAAATAGAATTTGGCCAGGGCGCTCGCCGTCCCGATGCCTCCCCAGCCCGGATAACACACCTGTCGCACAAGCGGGTCGTTCATCGCGGCCGCCGAATGCAGTCCGCGGGGGGAGGCAAAGGAGCGGGAGGTGAGGGAGCCCGAGGTCATGAAGGCGGTCAGGAACGGGTCGCCTTTGGGAAGGTTGGATTTTGGCGAGAAAATCGGGGCGACAGGAATTGGGGTGGGGTCCGGCAGGCCTATCCAGAAGTCGAGGCCGAGGGGGGCGGCGAAGACCGAGCGCCAGTAGAGTCCGAGGGAAGCTCCGGTGAGGCGGTGGAGGAGTTCATCGAGTAAAAACCCGAAGGTGCGGGGGTGATACCCCTGGGCGGTGCCGGGTTCCCAGGCCGGAGTTTGAGCGGCTAGCGCGGAGGTGACGGCCTGGCGATCCTCCACTGGGGGGGGATTGTCGAGAGCACAGAGGCCCGCCTGATGTTGGAGAAGCATTCGGAGAGTGACGCTGGCTTTGCCATTGGTTGCAAATTCAGGCCAGAGATGGCTGACGGTGGTCTCCAGAGAAACGTGTTCCTCTTCGAGGGCGTGCAGGACACAGCTGGCCGAGGGGCCCTTGGTGGCGGACCAAACGAGTACGGCAGTCTGGGGGGTCCAAGGGAGAGTTTGTTCCCTGTCCTCAAAGCCCCCGGCCAGACTCAGGATTTCGCGTTCGTCCTGCCAGACGGACACGGAAGCGCCCAGTTCGGCCCGGGAGACGAAGTTGTCAGCGAAGTGCTCGCGTGCGGCGTTGAAGTTCAGAGAGGAATGGCGGCTCACGGGGTAGAGATGGTTTCGGTGGGGCGGGTTTCGGAGAGGCAGGCTTACAGAGGCGCGCGCAAAGGTCTCCAAGATCCGTTCCGAGGCTGGCAGTTCCTGCCAAAGTTTGTGCTGGAGGAACAGAATCGGGGAGGGTCGGGAGGCGGATTCTCTCTGAAAATCTTGGACAAAGCGTTCTGGCGGCGTAGCCTGCCCGACCCGCGTTTTCAGAAAACGCGGCTCAAGTCATCCCTTATTTTATGCTCCACGCTCTTTCTCTTTTTGTCGCTCAGGCCGCTCCTGCCGCCGCTACCGCCCCCTCGGCCGCCGGGATGTTTGTCCCGATGATCTGTATTTTTGTGATCATGTATTTTCTGATGATCCGCCCGCAACAGCAGAAACAGAAGCAGTTGCAAGAGATGATCAGCAATGTGAAAACGGGCGACGAGGTCATTGTGGCCGGCATCCACGGGGTCGTGGCCAACGTCAAAGATGGCGGTACCCTGACCTTAAAAATCGCCGATAACGTCCGTATTGAAGTGGAGAAGTCCGCCGTTTCGAGCATTTCGAAGAAGGTTGACCTCGAAAAAGTCTAAGCTGCTTATCTGAAGGTTTTATGGATCCGATTTTTACATTTTTCCTTGGGTTGCTGCTGGCAGCCCTCTTTGCCTGGTATTTCCTGACCGATAACGACCGGCATAAGCGCATCCTTGGGAGCGCCCTGACGGTGCTCCTGGTTTTTCTCTCCATCGCTTCCTTTTATCCTCCGGAACAGAAACTGGCGCTCGGGCTGGATTTGAAGGGCGGAACCTCCTTCCTGATCCGTCTCAAGGCTGAACCCGACGATACCGGAGCGGTGCGTGATATTACTCCGGCCATGCTGGATCAGGCCCGCGAAGTGATCCGCAAACGTGTGGATTCGATGGGAACGAGCGAACCGGTGATTGCGCCGCAGGGCACCGACCGAATCCTCGTTCAGATTCCGGGGATGAACACCGCCAAGCTTCAGGAGGCGCGTGAGCAGTTGTATCGTCCGGCGAAGTTGGATTTCAAATTTGTCCATCCCCAGAGTGATGCGATTCTGGCCGGAACGGTTCCTTTGGATCCGGCTTATCGCATTGAATCCCACTCGGAAACACGGGGGGGCCGTGAGTCGGAAGAGAAGTTGGTAGTACGTAAGAAAGCCGATATTCCCGGAAGTATGGTCAGCGGGGCGCATGCGTTTTATGACGCGCAGGGTTGGGGAGTGAGCTTGCGGTTTAATTCGGAAGGCGCGGCTCTGTTTGGCAAATTGACTCAGGAAAATGTCGGCAAGCGTTTTGCGATCATGCTGGACGGCAAGATCCAGTCCGCCCCGGTGATCCGGGATGCGATTTTGGGGGGGAACGCTCAGATTACTGGGAACTTCGGAGAAGCCGAAGCACGTAACCTGGCGAGTGTGCTCGAGAATCCGTTGCAGACCCCTGTGGTGATTGAAGAAGAGCGTACGGCCTCGGCCTCGCTTGGATCGGACTCTATTAACAGCGGCGTATTTTCGGGAATTATCGGGGTGCTGCTGACGGTGTTCTGTGTGCTGGTTTATTACCGTTTCTCCGGTGTAGTGGCCAATCTTGCGCTATTGGTAAACGTGATTCTGTTGTTTGGAGCCATGGGACTCTTTAGCACGGTGCTCACCCTGCCGGGGATCGCTGGTGTTATTCTGACACTGGGGATGGCGATAGATGCCAACGTGCTTATTTACGAACGGCTTCGTGAAGAAATGGTGAATAATAAGTCCCTTCGTGGGGCGGTTAAGGCTGCTTTTGAAAAAGCATTCCCTGCTATTTTCGACTCCAATGTCACAACACTTATTACCGCGCTTATCCTGTTCTGGAAAGCGAGTGGCCCTGTAAAGGGATTTGCGGTGGCTCTGATTATTGGGATCGTCAGTACGCTATTTACGGCATTGGTCGCCACCCGCAATTTGTTCTCCTGGGCTTTGCATCTTGGAATCCTCAAGGAAATCAGCATGGCCAATCTTATCCGGGCGACGAAGTTTGATTTCATGGGATGGCGCCGGACTGCGATTGCAGGTTCGCTTTTGATTATGGCCAGTTCGGTGGGGATCTTTGCCCTTCGTGGCGATAAGAACTTCGGGGTCGATTTTAAAGGTGGGGACCGCGTGGTGCTGGAAGCGGTGAAGACCAAGCCTGACATTGCGGCGGTTCGTGCGGTCGTGGACGGGTTGAAACTTGGCGAAGTGGCTGTGCAAATTGAAAAGTCGGCCAAGAAGGAATTCTTTACGGTGCGCGGACCCAAGGAGTCTGGGGAGACGATCACGGCGACGCTCAAGCAGAAGTTTCCGGAAGCGGAGTTCAGTCTCGAAAATGTCGAACGGGTCGGAAGCCTGGTGGGTGGTGAAATGGCTAGAAACGCTCTGATAGCACTTACGCTCGGGATGTTGGGGATCTTGGTTTATGTTACAATCCGCTTTGAATTCTCCTTTGCCCTCGGGGCACTGGTAGCCTTGATGCACGATGTTATTATTACAATCGGTGTATTTGCGTTACTGGGTCGCGAGTTGTCACTCGTTACTGTGGGTGCTGTACTCACCATCGCCGGTTATTCGGTGAATGATACGATCGTGGTATTTGACCGTATTCGCGAAAGCTTGCAAACAGGCCGTAAAGGTTCCGTTTCGGAAATTATGAACCTGAGTATTAACGAAACCTTATCCCGGACAATGATCACCGGCGGGGTAACGCTTCTGACAACCGTGGCGCTCTTTTTCTTTGGTGGACCGGTGCTCGCGGACTTTGCGCTTACGATTCTAATCGGGGTGCTTGTCGGAACCTATTCCTCGGTATTTGTCGCTTCCCCGATTGTATTGTGGTGGAGCGGTCGCCGTGGAAGTGGATTGCGTGAAGAAGTAGTTCGCGCTCCGATTGAGGGCGAGGCTTCGGCGTAAGTCCGCTAAAAAAGCCGCTATTTTAAGCAAAAGGGAGCCTTCGCGGGCTCCCTTTTTTTGTGGCCAGGAAGCTGGGCGTTCCTGACGGATTGTTCCATCGGCCGGCTGGGCCTATCGGACTGGCCGCACCGTTTTTCCCATCACCCACTGGCTGGTCACCTGGGTGGCAATGGCGCGGTCCGGCACCCCTTGTTGGCCGTTGTGGATCATCGAAACCAGCAGGTCGACAGCAGCCTCGCCCACGAGGTCATTACGCTGATCCATGCCGGCCCAATGGGGTCGTTGGGAACGCCATTCGTACTGGATGAGCCCGATGTCTTCAGGAACCCGTTTCTGGCATGATTCCAGCCAGCGTTCTACTTCGTGATAAAGGGTGAACAATACGTCGGGCTTGGTCTTCTCCAGCCACTCCGCGAAACATCGCACGTCCCGCCGCGCCTCGGCGATCTGGGTAAAGGGTGGGATCACGTCCTCGGCTCCCCGCCGGAGTTGCTGGCCGATCAGGAACCCGGCGGTAAAACGTCCATCAATGAGGGAATTGATGACCGGATCCAAAACCAGCGCGGGGCGTTTGTAGCCGAGTTCCCAGGCGTGTTCGTAAGCCTTGAGGGCGAGGCTGTATTGGTCGGCGCCGGCGAAGGAAAGCTCTGGAGAACGAGGGCGCACTCCAGTGACGACGGCCGGAAATTCGTCCCAGAGGGCCCGCATACGTTCGGGCAACTGGTTGGTTTGTAACAGCCCGACTACCAGGGCTCCGCGAATGCCCCGGGCCCGCAGAATGGAAGCGAGCCGTTTGCCGCCAATGGTCGGGTCGTGTAGCCAAAATTCATCCAGCCCGTATCCGAGTTGCGCCGCTCGCCGCCGGGCACCGGCCACATAAACAGGCACGGTTGGATGGTTTCGGAAAGCTTCGGGGTCTTCGTTGGCGTTGAGAAGGGCCAGAGTGGCTTCAAAACGGGCCGAACCGGCACGCCGGAGCTCGGCCATCAGGCAACCGACGGCCGCGTTTCGCAGATACCCGACCGCCCTGGCGGCTTCCTCCACCCTTGCGCGGGTTTCGGCCGAGATCCGGGGACTGGCGCGTAAAGCGAGGCTGACGGTGTTTTTGGAAACACCGGCTTGAGCCGCGACCTGGGCCATCGAGGGGCGTTGCATGTCTTGTATTACTGTCAAACGAACATGAGAGGTGCAAGTCCGGGGGATCTCCTCCAGCTTTGCGCCCAGTCACTAGCGCAGCCGCTACAGACTCTCTCCAACCCTCCTCTACATCCTCATGAGCTACTTCCCTGAGATCCCCGTGATCCAATACGAAGGACCATCCAGCGACAACCTGCTGGCCTTCCGTCATTACAACGCCTCTGAAAAAGTCGGCCACAAGACCATGGCCGAACATCTCCGGTTTGCGGCTGCCTATTGGCACGTCATGCGCAACGGACTTTCCGACCCCTTCGGTGCGCCCACCGCGCTCATGCCCTGGGACGACGGCTCCGAGTCTCTCAAGAACGCGCTCAACCGGATCCCCGTTTTCTTTGAGTTTCTCGAGAAATCCACCATCCCTTACTACTGCTTCCACGATCGCGACATTTCGCCCGAAGGCGCGTCGCTGGCTGAGACGCACAAGAATTTGGATGCGGTGGTCGCTGCTTTGGAAGTGCAACAGAAGAACACCGGCAAGAAGCTTCTGTGGGGAACGGCCTGTTTGTTTGCGCATCCTCGTTACGCTCAGGGTGCGGGAACCTCGCCGTCGGCGGATGTGTTTGCGTACGCCGCGTCCCAGGTCAAACACGCCCTGGAAGCCACCCATCGGCTCGGTGGGGAAGGCTACGTGTTCTGGGGCGGTCGCGAAGGTTATGCGACCCTGCTCAACACGAACATGAAGCGTGAACTCGATCACCTCGCCACGCTGCTGCACCTGGCCGTGGATCACGCCAAGAAGATCGGATTTACCGGCCAGTTCTACATCGAACCCAAGCCCCGCGAACCTTCCACCCACCAGTACGATTCCGATGCCGCCGCGTGTCTGAATTTCTTGCGTGAATACGGTCTGCTGGATCATTTCAAGCTCAACCTGGAAACCAACCACGCCACGCTGGCCGGTCATACCATGGAGCACGAAATGGAAGTCGCCATCGCCGCCAATGCTCTCGGTTCTGTCGATGCAAACCGCGGCGATACCCTGCTTGGCTGGGACACCGACCAGTTCCCGAGCGACCTTTATTTGACCACCAACATCATGTTGCGGATCTTGAAGATGGGCGGACTGACCACGGGCGGCCTCAACTTCGACGCCAAACGTCGCCGGGAGTCGCATGAAACCTCCGATCTGTTCCACGCCCACATCGGCGGGATGGACGCTTTTGCCTACGGTCTCAAGGCCGCGCATCGGATCGTGGAGAGCGGCAAGTTGAACAACTTCGTCTCCCAGCGTTACTCCAGCTTCGATTCGGGCATCGGTGCCAAGATCGAGTCCCGTGCCACCTCACTCGATGAACTCGACGGATACGCTCATGGTATCACGCCGCCGGTGCTTTCGAGCGGCCGCCAGGAAATGCTCGAGAACCTGTTTAACGCGCAGATCTTTGGCTAAAAACCGCGCGAGCTTGATAGAATCAAAACGGCCGGAGGGAACACCTCCGGCCGTTGTTGTTTTCAGGCGATCGTGGCACTGCTGGCCCCTAATTCTCGATCAACGTGAGGCCGTCGATGACGAAATGTCCCACTGTGCTTGTGCCTCGCTTGTTTAGGTCAAACACGAACTGCATACCGGAGATCAGCGGGAAGTCGGCATCGGCGATGGATTCGCCGCCTTGGAAGACTTTCTGGACGCCCTCCTTCCAGAACTTGATTTCGTAGTTCTTAAAGCTGCTGAACGGAAGGTTCACTTCAGTCCAGTTGTTGGTTCCCTTGATGTACGCAGCATAGGCGAGGGGGCGTCCGTCTTTGCCCGCCGGGCCTGTCAACTGGAGGGTGATCTGAGTCTCGCTGTCACTTTTCGCGTAGAAACGAATCCCGGAGTATTTCTTAGGATTCATGATCCCCGGTGGGACCACCTTCTTCACCCAAGGCCAGGAGCCGGGCTTGGCGAAGTCTGCCACCATTTCCAGTGCCTTGCGATGGTCGGGATCCGGAGTGGAGATAATCTT
>CAMCYN010000150.1 GCA_945883955.1 Akkermansia muciniphila | reverse complement strand
AACGCGAAACTGAGCCCAACGAAAAACTGTTGCAGGATGTAGGCACCCCAAATCACGAACTGAGCGACTAGCCCAACGAGGCTCAAAACTCCCCACAGTACCGCTTCGTACATTTCGGCGCTGCTCGGCAACCCGAACCAACCGCTTTTGTCCGGAGGTACTTCTTTCGAAACCAGCACCTCGATGTAACGCTTCGCGGCATCCTCCGGATTCGCCGCCATCTTCGAAACCACCGTCTGCATGGCGTCTTTCGCCAGATCGGTCCACTCGCCAAAAAACGCGATCGTCATCGTTAACAAGAGCGTCGTCGCGATGAGACGCAGCATCGAACGACCGGAACGCGAGTGTTGCACTTCGGCGACAATGCCGATCACCAGCAGCAAACCCGCTAACGGCAAGAGAAGCGTGTAAAGCGTTACACACTGCACCTGAAAATTCGGGAACATCCGCGCGAATGACGGAAGAACGGCGAGGGCGATCATCAGCGTGCATTCCTCCCGAACCGCAAATCACTCCGGACATCCGGGATCATCAGGCTCCCGAACTTCGAAAAGGCGTCTCGTCGATCCGCTGCAATCGCTTCGCTGTGCGCCTGCGTTTGTTTTTCCGCGTTATTGCGATTGGCGATGTCCTGCACCAGCGTCTGCGAAGTGGCGGCTGCCAATTCGTACCCCAGCGCCTGCAACTCCAATCCCTCCGCCGCAAGAACTCCCTGTAATTTTTGGGCCTCAGCCGCCGTTGTTGCCGACTGCAACCTGCACAGGGTTTCAGCCATTCGCTCCTTCACCGTCTGCCGCTTATTGCGAATGTTCCAGTAAATCCCAGCATGGTTGGCCGCTGCTACCTCCACCACGGCAAAACGGCGGTACATATCCTCGACACGGTTAATTGTTACACCGGAGAGTGTTGTGGGTTTAATTTCCTGATAAAGGCCGCTTTCGTTATTCCTTAGCGACTGCCCGCCGTTAGCTCCACTTTCGAAATCCCAGACCGTTGGACCTGACACGTTCTGCTCCAGATCGTAAATCGTGCTACTCGCGCCGCTGATCGAAGTAAGGGCCGCTGGATTACCAAAAGCCCGATTGTGGGCATTGAGCGCATCCAGTTGCTGAACCAGATTATTGATCTGAAGGACCTGATTATTGACCATCTCCACATACTTCGCGAGGTCCACGATCTGGTTTTGGGCGTCTTGAACAATCATCGCGGGATCCACGACAACCAACTGGGCGTTGGCTTTCGCCAGCAGCAGGCTCACGCCAACCCACACCGTTGCAACGCGTTTTATGTTCGTTGCCATGGCTACTCTCCAATCCGCAGCACTTTGGTCGTGGGATTCACGAGCACTCCGTCAACCTTCTGTTCGGGAAACGGGATCTCATAGAAATTCACGTTGTCTTCACCATTCTGGCCTGCCGCTTTCTGGTGATTCACCATGATCCAGTACTGCTGCTTCGCGGCGTCACTCCGGCCCTTATCAAAGCCCTCTTCATAAGTGGCCTTTGCGTGAACCTCGGTCACGTAGTTTAACGCCTCTCCGACGAGTACCCCGGCTCCAGCTCCAGCAACGGTCGCGAGCGGGTTGCCCTTTCCTAGTTTGTTCCCGACAAACGCCCCTAACCCAGCGCCTGCGGTATCTGTCACGACCCGCCGTGTTCCAGCGCATCCGGAAAGCAGCAAACCGAAGAGCAAAAGTGGAATGGTAATGCGTATTTTCATAATCCATAAGGGGCATCCAGCGCGGTCGGTTGTGCACCTGCGGCGATGCCTTCCAGCACGTCGCTAAACTGGCGTAGTTCCCGTGCGCGTTTTTCGAAGTGTTCACCGCTCGTACTGCTGCAATAGAGCATCTCAGCAGAGGCCACGTTGTGGACGGTGCCGCAGATGGGACGCTGGCCGTCGATGTGGTAGTAAGTAAAAGCCGCGAACTTTTCCCCGGTCTGCTGGTCTGGCAGCGGGTAGCTCATGATGGTCTGCTTGGTGATTTCAGGCAGGGCGATGTCGCTAGAAATGTCCTCCAAATCGGCCCGGTCGTTCTGCCGCATCATGAAAAACTGCCGACTGTTCCCGAACACCGCCGAACGAATGCGGCTCTCCTTGAAGCGGGAGTATTGCTGCACGATCGCGATGTTCCAGGTGTTGAACTTCCGCATCTGGGCGTAGCTCTCTCGCACAATCTTCGCACCTTCAGGGATATCCAGAAACCGAGCCACTTCCTCGTACACATTCCGTTTCCGGAGAGCCCGAGGCATCGAAATGATGTGTTGCCGAGTGTAGTTGGTAATCAGGAATCCGGCAGCCGCCTTCAGTTCCTTTGCGGAGTCTGGAATGTACCCCAGCTCAAAATGGGCGATCTTGCCGGTGAGTGTGAGATTGGTTTCGCCGTCAAAAAGAGGGCCGTAGTTTCCATCCCGGCACCACGGCCTTAAAAGTGTAGCGATATGGAGCACCTGCTCCCGTTCGGATCCACTGGCTTCGAGTTGCATAAGTTCCTGCAACATTCGATGGGTTGGGAACTGATCTCGGCGAAAAGTCGAGAAAGCGAGGTTGCGAACTTCCCTTGCCGTCTCGCTACTTTTGGCGAAGCGAATAACTTCACCTTCATCATATTGCATCAGTAAGGCTTGTGCTTCATCTGCATGACTTTTCTGCCAGTCCCGAAAATCCACGAAGGCATCCAGTCCCGTGGCTCCGACTGACATTCTTTCCCGTTTGTAACGCCAGAGCGCATAGGCATGACGCGCCACCTGCGCCGCCGCCTCCGGAAACTGGTTGAGCCAGTCTTGATAGACGTCCTCGTAAAGTTGGTTCAGGTAGCGAGTAATCTGGGCCTGACGATAGAGCTGTTTCTCCTCGTCGGCGCTGACTCCAACCATTCGCGCCACAAGAGCCGTGGCAGTAGAAAAGTGGAGCGAGGTTAATGGGAGCCCCGCGGTATCGAGGTAGTTGAGGGTGAGCGCTCCGTCCGGTTGCAAAATGATCGGCTCGGCATTCGGCTCAACGGTCTTGGTGTAAATGCCATACGAAAGCCCTTCCTCGATAATAACCGTGTAATCGTAGTAGGCCTCCGTTTGGGTCAGGAGATCGCAAACCGTCACGGATTTCCCTGCGCCGCTCATCCCGAGGAGAACGGCGTGCTGAGGAGACTGGTTCCCAATTTCGCCCGAGAACGTTTTGACGCCCACCAGATTACCGGCACCGCCGTCGTAGATAGCTTCGGCCGTGGCAAGATGGCCGGTGAACGTCGAGTTCACGGGCAGCATATCGGCGAGGTACTGATGCTCGGCGTATAGTTTCCGGTGCACGTATTTCCCCCAAAGCCATCCGGGCCAAGTTTGGTAGAACAGCTTTCGTGTCGTTGAAGGCAGGCTGCTCTCGAAATATTGGGCGCCGTTCATCGAGTTGATGGCGCTTTTGACGGCCATGGTTTTCGCAATCAGACCGGCCTTCGTTTTGTCCCAAACCCGGACGATGAAGTGTGCATTGAAGGGGAGTGTGTGCCCGTTCGAGAGGGCCTCGATCTTGCGCTCCTTCTTTTGCATCGCCGCCTTGAGCGATAGCTTTCCTTCGCTGGCGAAATCCCCGGAGATCCGCTCGTGCGCCTTCTCTTCTTTGGTGATCTCGCGCCCCACCGGCAACGGATCGACGTTCACCGTGATCGTGTAATCCAGAAGCCGCAGATTTGTGAGCCGGTGAATGATTCCCGGGAACGTCATCTTGGGCCAGCGCGTGAGGACGATCACCGAGTGATAAAATCCGTCCATCCAAAAACCAAAGTCGGTCCCTGCTGAACCCTCGCTGTGCCAGCAGTTTTCCTGAATCGAACGCTCTTTATCGAAGGTCTCGCCTGCGTCGTAATCAAATCGTTCTGCATACGACGGATTCAAGAAACCTGCGTAATGCCGGTAATGGTCCGCATCCGTCATCGGCTCGATTCGGGCACCTTGCCCGCTGAAGGTCGCGACCAGCATCTCGTGGATTTGGGCAAACTCCTGCTGCAACTGGTCGAGTAAATACTCGTAATGCGTTGTTAGGGTGGCGCTTGATGCATCAAACGCAGGAGCCGTCTCGATCCTCCGCGAAACGTAGAAAACGAGTTTCTGTCGGCGGAGTCGTCTTCCGACCATGGCTTTCCAAAAGCGAAGGAAACGTTCGTTTCGGTTACGCCGGGTCCACGGGTTTTGAGCGCGGCTCGTTTCCTTTTGATAGCGCAACAGTTCGCGCCGGTAGTCCGAATCGCAATACCACTGGATTTGCAGCCGCTGATTTTCGCCCAGCGAAGCGAGCATCACGGACAATTGATCCTGAAAAGCATTCAGTTCGGAGATCGGAGCGTTACTGAAGTCAGGGGCTTCGAAGAGGTAACCCTTCGAAACAAAGCCTCCCTTCTGGAGTCCGTTAAACACCAGCAGATCCCTGACAAAATGCCCGTTGGGTGCCTGTTCTGAGATGGATTCAACGGGCCACATAATCATGGGGGGCTAAAGGATGCCGAGGTGTTGGATACTCGTTAGGCGTAAGGCCCGATCCGTTGAGACAGGTATCGAGCAGGTCCTTGTCGTATCCGGCAGGTTTCCCCTGCCGGAATCCAAGCACGTACGTCAGCGCAACTGCAATGGGCACAGCAGACACCACAATGGAGCTCGTTAGGCCGCAGTGGAGCGCACTGAACAGGACGAGGAGCAAGGCCACCGAGGAACAGCCTCCAGCGACCACCACCCAAAACAAACCGCCATCGAGCCCCCAAGTCTTACCACTGGAGTCGTTGGCGCTGTTTGTATCCGAAAATCGAAGCTCGACGGCTTTCATTAAAACGCGCCGATATCGACCGTGGAACCGCCGAGTCCAAACGCCGTGAAGAGCGCCTTCACGATGGCCGGAGCGCCCGCGATGATCAGCCCGCCAATGATGGAGAGCTTGCCTGAATCGGTGTCGCCGCGTCGGATGGCAAACCCGCCGCTGACCACACAAATGGTCCCGAAGATAAACCCGATGAGCATGACAATGCCCATCGCTTTGCTCGTCCCGTCTACCAACCCTCCAACCTGTGCAAACATTGGAACGACCCGCATAGCTCCAGACATTAATGAGATGTTCATACAACTCAGAATCGCCATGCACTGAGGCACTTTTGTTCCACAGGTGGAGCATTGTTCGTTTTTCTCAAACGATTTTGAGTTCGTGCAACTCACACCACAGGATCTCGGAACCTCCCTATCCAAACTCGCCCATCTGGCGCAGCATCTTCAGGAACGAATTCGGGGTCAGGAGCATGTTATTCCACGACTCACGTCTGCGCTGCAAAGATCCGAGCTTGGTCTTTGTAAGAGCGGCCGACCGAAAGGCAGTTTCCTTTTCCTGGGTCCAACAGGGGTTGGTAAAACCGAGGTTACCATTGCCTTCACTCGTTACCTGCTCGGCCCGGAATCTTTATTCCGATTCGATATGTCCGAGTACCAGATGCAAGAGAGCCTCGGGCTGCTGCTGGACTCCATTGCTTCCGCGCATGCAAAGTGCGCAAAGGGGACGCTTTTGTTCGACGAAATCGAAAAGGCGCATCCCCGGATTCTGGATGTGTTTTTACAGATTCTGGATGCCGCGCGCGTAACCACCACAGCAGGAGAGACGCTGGATCTGAGCGAGTTTTACGTCGTGTTCACTTCCAATCTGGCTTCCACCGAGGTGCTGGAACTTCAACATTCCACCTTCGCAACCTTGGAGCGCCATGTCTTGGCCCGGGCTCAACAGCACATGCGACCGGAGTTGTATGCCCGTATCAGCGAGAAACTTGTGTTCTGTAAATTGAGCTACGACGTGCAGGTGGAAATCGCCCGGATGTTTCTGGAACAAGAGGTGACTTTTTTGCGCGATCGGGGACACGTCATTGTCCCGGACGGCTCCGTATTGCCGTTCTTGGTACGGCGCGGATTTCACCCGCGACTCGGAGCGCGCCCGCTTCGCGATGCCGTAGAGCGGTTTGTCGGCGAAGCAGTCGTACGCGATCTGATCGAAGGAGGGACTCGGTGCGGCGAGCTCGTGGTGGAAGCAGGAGGAGAGCGGCTGAGGATTGGCCGAATTATCGTCCCGTCGGTCTAACTCGAAAGCCCTGTTAGCCAGGGTAATCTACCTGTTTCAAATCCATGTTGCCGTGAAGAATACGCAGCACCTGAATGGCGGAAATTTCCACACGATAAAATATCAAGTGGTTGCGAAATAGAAGACTGCGAACACCCGGAAGGATTTCATCCCTCTTTCGCCCAAGCTCAGGATGTTTGATGAGTTCCAGCGCGCGTTTCCGGAGTCCCTCAAGATACTTGTCTGCTGCAGTTTCGTCATGGCCAGCGATATACGCCCAAATATCTAGCAAGTCCTCCCTTGCTGGAGTCGTGAGTTCGAGCCTCATGCTTGGCGACGTTTCCTCGCCAACATCTTTAGCTCCTCGGTGACCGCAGGTGTCCACTCTTGCAGTTCTCCCCGGTCCGCCGCTGTGCATCCCGTTTGGAGTGCTTCCCGTAGATTACCCAGCGTTTTGGATTCGATTGTCTCACGGTAAAACAACTCGCGAAGGGCCTCGCGGATTACCTCGCTAGCCGAGGTATAGAATCCGCTGCTGACCTTCTGCTGAACCCACCTCTCCATTTCCGGTGTGAGCGAAACATTCATGCTGGAATAATGCCGCGAATAACAAACTTTGTCAAAAATCGTTATTAAAAGGCATCTTCCTTATCGGGCCTTTTGGTCGCGAATTTGCGTCGGCAACAGTCCCCAGAACTCTTCCGCCAATTTCCGCGTGATAATTTCTCCGCTAACCGTCCGAACGGCTCGGTAATGCCTGAAAAGCGTGTCCTCGGATTCCTCGTGTCCCATCTGCGCCTTTAACAAAGAGGTATTCTGATGCATTGCGTAGTGCATCGTGGCAAACGTATGCCGGAGCCCGTCATGGAGTTGAACCAATTTTGAGGCGCTTCGGAGGGCTTTCCAACGGCCTGGGAACGTTTCGGGAATAAAGGCGGTCTGCTCCGGACACCTGTGCCGCCAGACACGAAACCACGCGGTCGCAACTGGCGAGAGCTCAATCACCCGCTGTTTGTTCGTTTTGCTTGAACGAGCGTCCACTACCAAAGTGCGTCCGACAACATCCAGATTGGAGAGGGGCGTTCTCTTGATTTCCTCCGGACGCACTCCGCAAAAAACGGCTGCGGCAAGGTAACCCAAGAATGATTGGTAAGGGACGTAAAGCGCCTCTTGGTTACTGCGGTCGATAGACTTGTGCTTTCCCAAGAGGGCGGTATGAAAAAGGCGTCTGATTTCTCTCGGCCCAAAACTGAGGATGTCCCCACGCTGAGGTTTGGGCAGCTTAATTTTGTTGTCCTCTCCTTTGACCGGATTGACAGGAATGTATTTCGCCAACCGGGCGAATTCGAGGAAGCTGCGGGCCGTTTTAAGACGGTTATGCTGGGTGTCGGGAGCGAAGTTGTTCTGAGTGACCCACCGTTGGATCTTCTCCCGGCTGATGTCGCCTACTGGAATGTCCCCAAGGAACCGGAAAAGGCTTTCGAGATTCGGTTTCTGGAGGTCGTCCACGTACTTTGGCGAGTTCACGCGTCTCTGTTCGTCCAAAAACTCCCGGCCGACCTGGACAAGGTCAGGCGCTTCAAGGAGAGGACGATGGTGGGTCAGGTAAAAGTTGGTGGCTTCCAGAATCGTTGCACCGGCACCAGCCAATCTATCCATGCAGGTTGTGAAGAGAACCCGGTCATGAGGGGAAAGAGCATACCCGGCGATCCCGTCTTCCCGGAGGGACGACTTAAACGCACGGGCGAAATTTTCGGCATCTTCGCGACTGGGAAAATATTTCTGGAGCCGGTGTCCGTTCACCACGCCGAGGTCGGCCTGCCATTTGACCACACCGGACGGGTATTTCTTTTGTCGTATTTTCACACTCACCCATCGCACGCGAGGTACGGGGCCGCTGGAAAATCGTGCACAATCGTACACGCTTTTTTTGTCAATTGGCGTGCATTGGTGACCCTCGGTGTCCCGTGGTTGCGCGTCTCTTCAGGACAACAAAAAGGCCTGTAAGACACTCTTTACAGAGTAATTACAGGCCGGAGAACAGTTTCTAAAAGTGGAGCGGGTAGAGGGAATCGAACCCTCCTAGCCAGCTTGGAAGGCTGGAGCTTTACCACTAAGCTATACCCGCGCAATCGAAGGCCCAAGAGCATCGCGGTTTCTCAGCAAAACTCAAGCCGGAAAATCCGCCCGCCCTCCACCCTTTACATAAGCGCCGTATCCTCAGATTTTTCCAACCGGATCAGGTGCTTTTTAACAACCTCCACCTGCTTGGTTAGCTCAAACAGCGCCTTTAAAACCTCCGACTGCGTAGGCCCATCAGCAAGCCCCGGCACGAGCGG
>CAMCYN010000149.1 GCA_945883955.1 Akkermansia muciniphila | reverse complement strand
CGACACCAAGAGCCAAGCCGTAAAACTGCGGCCGCTCCTAATGGCGTGGGGCGGCAGGGAGATTCTACCTCCCTTCACAGCGCAACCCGGAGTCCTCGGCGTCGGCGCCGATTCCGAGTTGGGCGCCGGGTTCGGCGGGAGGCGCGAGGGCCCCCCGGGGGAGAGATTATACACCCCTCCCGGGCAGGGGGGGTGGGCAGCAACGGTTAGCCATGTGAAAAACGGGCGTCTTGCCGTGCGAAAGCTCGTAAAAGAACAGGAGCGACGGACTCCACAACTGCACAACACTCCACAAGAGCCGAGGGGCCGGAAAAGCCCCCCACCAAACGAGGAGGTTAGTTGAGACCGAGATTGGGCGGGGGGGTGGTCAGAAACTCGAAAATGGGGCCATGTTGGCGCAACAGCCGGACCCACCGGCCCGGCTCCGGCTCCGGCTCGAGATCCAGAAGGGCACCATCCGGGGTATGAACCACCCAGGTTTCGCGTTTCAGCTCTTCTTCAAGTTGCCCTTTGCTCCATCCCGAATAACCCGCAAAAACCCGCAGAATCGTTCCTTCCTCCTGCACAATCTCGGCAGCCGATTCAATGGTGAGATCATGCCGCCAGTTCCACATTCCCGCTCCCTCCTCCCACCGGAACGCTGTCAGCAACAACTGCTCGGTGGCCACCGGTCCTCCAATATACACCGGCGCCATAGCCAGAATCCCCAAGTCCCGTCCGGGCATCAAATCGCCAAGGCGTTTCCCGCTAGGCCGGTTCAGGATCATTCCAAAAGCACCATCCTCCGCGTCCTGCATGGAGAGAAAGATAATGCTCTGGGTAAAATTGGGGTCCCGGAGGCTGGGATGCGCCAGAAGGAGAGATCCCGCCAGAGCATGAGAATGAGGCTCAAATTCGTGCACCGCCTTACCCTGCGAAATCTGGGCGTGGAAACAAGGACGACTGTTGGTGAAAACTACTTCCCCAGGATCTTGTCCAAAAAGTCCAAATAGAAGGAAAGCTCTGAGGGAAGAGCCAGCCGCGATCTTGCCCGAAAAGGACCGGTTCGGCGCTCCCGCCACGTTTGTTTCTGGTTTTGTTCTATTTGTAGCTCATTCCGCTTCCTCCCTCCCGCAGGAATCTGGTTCAGGCCCGCGCTAGGCGATTTCCGCGGGAAACGCCCGTTTGAATTGCGGGTAGAAAATACAGGCCCCTTTGCTAGATTACCTTTTCCATGTCGCTCCCTGAACAACCCCTCGTCATTGCCGGAAGATCCTTTCGTTCGCGTCTGATGCTGGGCACCGGAAAATTCTCCTCAAATGCCGCTATGGCCGCCGCCCTGGAGGCCAGCGGCACTGAAATTGTCACCGTGGCCTTGCGGCGCGCGGACCTGAGCGGGAGGGCCGATCCTTTCGCCAATATCCTCGAATTCATTGATCCCAAGCGTTACCTGCTGCTGCCCAACACCAGCGGTGCCATCAATGCCGAGGAAGCCGTCCGTCTGGCACGCCTGGCACGCGCCGCCGGCATCTCCGACTGGATCAAACTCGAGATCCACCCCGACCCGCGTTATCTTCTGCCAGACCCCATCGAGACACTCAAAGCCGCCGAGATCCTCGTTAAAGAAGGCTTCACCGTCCTGCCCTACATCAATGCCGATCCCGTGCTCGCACGCAGACTAGAAGACGTCGGCACCGCCACGGTGATGCCCTTGGGAGCCCCGATCGGAAGCAACCGCGGCATCCGCACCCGCGACCAAATTTCCATTATCCTCGAACAATGCAGCGTCCCGGTCGTGGTCGATGCAGGCATTGGAGCCCCCAGCCAGGCCGCCGAGGCCCTGGAAATGGGAGCCTCCGCTGTGCTGGTGAATACCGCCATTGCCATTGCTCCGGATCCAGTCCGCATGGCCCGCGCCTTCCGGATGGCCGTGGAAGCCGGACGCGCCGCCTACGAGATCGGCTTGAGCGACCCTCTGACCGGAGGCGCCTCCGCCACAAGCCCACTCACCGCGTTCCTTCAGGAAACCTAAGCCAACCCCCTCCTCTTTATGTCCCTCCTCGAAGTCCGGAATCTGAAGACCTATTTCCCGGTCCACACTGGCCTTCTTCGCCGCCATACCGACGACATCCGCGCCGTGGATGACGTGAGCTTTTCCATCGAAGCCGGCACCACCATGGGGTTGGTGGGCGAAAGCGGTTCGGGAAAGTCCACCATCGGGAAAACCATTCTCAAACTGCAGGCCGCCACAAGCGGACAGGTTTTGTGGGAGGGGCAGGATATTCTGCCGTTGAGCGGAGACGCCTTCCGACCATTTCGCCGGAACATGCAGATGATTTTCCAGGATCCCTTCGGCTCGCTCAATCCACGCCATACCGTGCTCCAGATTGTAGGGGAGGCCCTCGAAATCCATTTCCCGCAACTCAACAAAGTAGGGCGCCGAGACCGGGTGGCCCAACTCTTAACCCAGGTCGGCCTCAAAGCCGACATGCTCTCCCGTTATCCGCACGAGTTTTCAGGCGGTCAGCGCCAGCGTATCGGAATCGCACGCGCCCTGGCCGTGGAACCGCGGTTTATTGTGTGCGACGAACCTGTCAGCGCGCTGGACGTCAGTGTGCAGGCTCAAATCGTCAACCTGCTCCAGGACCTGCAGGAAGAACTCGGCCTGACCTACCTCTTCATCGCTCATGATCTCGCTGTGGTCGAACACATCAGCGACCACGTCCTGGTGATGTATCACGGCAAAATTGTCGAATCCGCCCCCGCGGACCGCATTTATTCCGATCCCCAGCATGAATACACCCGCCGCCTGCTACAGGCCGTCCCGAAATTCGCTTAATCCGCTCTCATGACGCCACTTCTTCGGAAATTACTGGGCATGAACTGGCTACTTGTAGTCATTACCATTCTGCTCACCGGCTTTGGCGTGCTGGCGGTCTACAGCGCCACCTATTTCCGGACCAACGAGTACTGGGAAAAACAGCTGGTTTGGGCCACAGGCGGGCTGGGGGTGTTTTTTGTAGTCAGTATTTTACATTACCGCTGGGTCAAGTGGGCCGCTCTTCCCCTGTATGTGATCAGTATTATACTGACCGCACTGACCTACACCTCGCTGGGGCAGGAGCACGGCGGGGCCAAATGCTGGTTGCGTCTTCCGGGCATCGGCACTTTCCAGCCCTCCCAGATGGCCATCGTCGCCGCCATCCTCACCGTAGGGCTGTTTCTGTGTCACTTCCAGAAAATGCATCCCATCCTGAAGCTCGGCTGCATCGGCTCCATCATCGGTGGCCCGATGCTGCTCACCCTCAAGCAACCCGACTTCGGCATGACCCTGGTCTGGATTCCAGTCATGCTTGCGATGCTCTTTATAAGCGGCCTGCCCAAACGGCACATGATCGCCATTTTTCTTATCGGCGCCTCACTCCTGCCCCTGGTGATGAATTTCGGGCTCAAACCCTACCAACGCGCCCGACTCATCACCTTCCTCGATCCCGATATCGATCCTCAGGGCACTAGCTACGCCATCACCCAGGCCCTCATTGCCATCGGTTCCGGCGGCTTTTCCGGCAAAGGCTTCAAGGCCACCGGCACCCAGGTCGAACAAGGATTCGTTCCCGGCACCACCGTCCACACCGACTACATTTTCACGGCCATCGGAGAACAGTGGGGGTTTATTGGCGGTGTCCTGCTCATCAGTGCTTTTGCGGCGCTGCTCCTTGCCTGCCTGTTTAGCGCTCACAAAGCAGCCGACGAATACGGCCTCATTATCGCCGCAGGATTCACCACCCAGATCTTTTTCCACGTTTACCAAAACGTCGGCATGACCATCGCCATCATGCCTATCACCGGCCTGCCCCTGCCTCTGGTCTCCTACGGTGGAACCTTCCTGTTGATGATTATGTTCGCCCTCGGACTCATCAACTCCATCTGGATCCACCGTAAAGAAGTCACCTAGCCCGCCGATAAGCGCTTCGCCTACGCCTCTGCGCCCCCCTGCCCCTCGCAAGAGCGCTCACCCTCACGCCACAGTTTCCACCACGGCAAACTGCAGGCGAAACAGACGCTCATACATCGCACATCGCTCCACCAGTTCCGCGTGGGTCCCGCGATCTACCACGCCCCCCTGATCCATCACCACAATCTGGTCGGCTTCCAGAATCGTAGAAAAACGGTGCGCTATCGCCACCACTGTCCGCCCCTGCCGCAAAACACGCAGCGCATCCTTAAATGCCTGTTCGGTGTCGGTATCCAGATTCGAGGTCGCCTCGTCCAGCAGCAGGATCGGGGAATCCCTCAAAATGGCGCGCGCTATGGTCACACGCTGCAATTGGCCCCCGGAGAGATTGCACCCTTTGTCGCCCACCATCGTCCCATAACCCTGCGGCTGGTTCATGATAAAATCATCCGCCCGCGCAATTTGGGCCGCGGCCCGGATTTCTTCGAGCGTGGCGTTCAGACGCCCA
Source organism: Akkermansia muciniphila (assembly GCA_945883955.1). Classification (GTDB taxonomy): domain Bacteria; phylum Verrucomicrobiota; class Verrucomicrobiia; order Chthoniobacterales; family Chthoniobacteraceae; genus Chth-196. Next base: position 4,013 of record CAMCYN010000149.1, on the reverse strand, counting down.
TACCGGATGTTGTTCTCAATGGTGTCGTGAAACAGAAACAGATCCTGGTTCACGATCCCGATCTGGTCGCGTAACGAGGTCTGCTCGATGGATCTCAAATCATGCCCATCCAGCAAAACACGCCCCTGTTGAGGATCATAAAAGCGCAGGATCAACGACATCATCGTGCTCTTTCCGGCGCCGCTTTCTCCCACAAGCGCATAAAACTTCCCGGGTTCAAACTGCAGGTTCAGTCCCTTGACGGCAGGCGCGGAGCCCGGCCGGTAAGTATAAGTGACATCCTCAAAGGTCAGCGCTCCTTTGGAACGCCCCAGTTTCACGGCATTGGGGACGTCTTCAATTTCAGAAGGCTCGTCCAGCATCTTGAACACCTGCTCGGAAGCCGTCCGACAGCGCTGCACAACCATCTGCATCCGGCTCAGGGCTTTGACATCCGGATACAGCAGCACAAGAAGTCCGACCCGGAACGAGAAGTCATCAAATCCCACCCCCCTCCACCAGCAATACACCAGCCCACCTGCTATCCCGAGCGACGCCGTCGTTTCCACCAACGGGCCGACGATTTCCACCATCCGGAATATCCGCATCGCCGTACTGTTCACATCGCGTGCCGCACCGGTGAACCGTTCGATCTCGAAGGATTCCCTGGCGTGGGATTTCACCACCCGGATCCCTGCGATGGATTCCATCATGATTCCCGAAATCTTGGCCGCTTGCTCCTGCTCGGTTTTGCCAGTGCGCCGCACCTTTTTACGCAAAATCAGTACCGGCAGCATACAAAGCGGAAACACCACGAGGCTGAACCCCATAAATACGGGGTCTTTCACCGTCAAATAAACCAGCGTCGAGATGACGGCCGCCGGCCGCCGCACCAAATCCTGAGCCAGTGTCATGGCCGTACTCGCACAGGTGAAAGTCATCCCGAACGCGGTCTGAATAAGCTCGGACCCGCGTTGTTTGTTAAAGAACTCCAGCGAACGCCCCATGATCCGGGCAAACACCTTGCGCTGTAGATCCAGACTCAGGCGTTGCTGCACCCACGTCATCTGGTAATTGGCCAGAAAATCCAGCAGCCCGCGCAACGCCATAAACAGCGGAATAAGCGCGCACACAGCCATCACCCGGCCCATGGTCCGCCAGTTTCCTTCCAGTAGCCACGAAGGGACCCAGGGAGTGAAATCCACCGGTCCGAGCAGGGGTACTTTTTGGACAAAGGAAAGCTCTCCGCCGAGGACCAGCTTGGACACCACCGTCAAAACGGCCATCAACACCGTCGAACTCAGCCCTGCAAACAAAGCCGTCACTAACCCGCCAAAAAACCGCCGCCGGTAAGGCATCAGAAAGATAAACAACCGGCGGTAAGACTCGGTCACTCCTCCGAGCGATTCAGGGCGTTGAGGGCTGGATTCCATGGAAGATAATATGGGAAGCCGCACATTCTCTCTAAAAAGGCCGCTAAAGCAAAGCCGGAGACGGCCCGGGCGCTCCCTGTAACACAACCCCCACTCCGGTTTATCCCTCCTTCCTGCCCTCCAGCCCGGCATACCTTATCCGGTCACCGATCCGAAATACTGCTTCACAAAGCGCTCTGAGGCTCATTTCGCGGCGTGCTCTTGCGACTCGCAGTCACTCCCCTATACTTACGCCCCTTTTTATGAAGCCACGCCTTTTTATCGCCGGACATCGAGGAATGGTGGGGTCGGCTCTGTTGCGTCACGCTATAGGGCTCGGCGAATGGGACCCGCTGATTGCAGACCGTTCTACTCTCGATCTGCTGGATTCCACAGCCACCCTTCGTTTTCTGGAAACGCACCGCCCGGAAGCCGTCATTATCGCGGCGGCAAAAGTAGGCGGTATTCACGCCAATAACTCGCTCCCAGCCGATTTCCTTTACGATAACCTTCTGATTGCTTCCAATCTCATCCACGGAAGCTTTCAGACCGGAGTAAAACGGCTGCTCTTTTTAGGCAGCTCCTGCATTTACCCCAAATTCGCCCCGCAACCGATCCGGGAGGACTCGCTGCTTTCTGGTCCGCTGGAACCGACTAACGAAGCCTACGCCCTCGCCAAAATAGCAGGCCTCAAACTATGCGCGGCTTACCGGCGGCAACACGGCTGTTTATTCCACTCGGCTATGCCTACCAACCTTTACGGTCCGGGCGATAATTATCACGCCGAACATTCCCACGTTATTCCCGGGATGCTCCGCCGCTTCCATGAAGCCAAAGAACAGGGCCTTCCTGAAGTCGCCATCTGGGGAACCGGGACACCCCGGCGCGAATTTCTCCATGTCGAAGATCTCGCCGACGCCTGCTTTCATCTGCTCGAAATGCCCGAGCCGCCCGACTGGGTCAATGTAGGGTGGGGGGATGATCTTTCCATTCTCGAACTGGCCGAACTGGTCGCCGAAACCGTCGGGTTTACCGGGCTCATCACCACTGACCCAAGTAAACCCGATGGCACGCCGCGTAAACTCCTGGATACTTCTCTCCTGAAGGCCAGAGGATGGCAGCCGCGTATCCGGCTTGCCGATGGGTTACGCGGAGCTTATGCGGACTTTCTTTCCAGTCTTGCCGATAAAACACTGCGCACTTAGATCCCGCTTCAAAGGCCGTCGTCCGTCCCTAAATATCCACCCCTCTCTTTTATGAAAACTGCCCTTATCACCGGTATCACCGGACAGGACGGCTCTTATCTGGCCGAACAGCTCCTCGAAAAAGGATACATCGTCCACGGCATGATCCGGCGTAGTTCCTCCTTTAACACCGCCCGGATCGATCATCTTTACAACAACCCCGAGATTCTGGGTTCCCGCCTGTTTTTGCATTACGGCGACCTGACCGATTCCAGTAACCTCAACCGGATCCTCGAGCGTACCAAACCGGACGAAATTTATAATCTGGCCGCTCAAAGCCACGTGAAAGTCTCCTTTGATGTTCCCGAATATACCTCGGAAGTAGACGGCGTGGGCACCCTGCGTTTTCTGGATGCCATCAAGGAGGTGGGGCTCAAGGATAGTACCCGTTTCTATCAGGCCTCCACCAGCGAGCTTTACGGTAAAGTTCAGGCCGTGCCGCAGGACGAAAAGACGCCATTTTATCCGCGCTCCCCTTACGCGGTCGCCAAGATCTATGCGTATTGGATGGTGGTTAACTATCGGGAAGCCTATGGAATCCACGCTTCCAACGGTATTCTTTTCAACCATGAATCCCCGCGTCGGGGGGAGACCTTTGTAACGCGTAAAATCACGATCGCTGCCGCCCAGATCAAACGCGGCCTGCAGGATTGCCTCTATCTGGGGAATATGGATTCCCAACGCGACTGGGGTTATGCGCCAGAGTACACCGAAGGTATGTGGCGGATGCTCCAGCAGGAAACGCCCGACGATTACGTGTTGGCAACCAATGAAATGCACACCGTCCGGGAATTTGTCCAACTGGCCTTCGGACACCTGGGCATTGAATTGCGCTTTGAAGGTCAAGGCGCCAAAGAAGTCGGCATTGATACAAGTACTGGGAAAACCGTGGTCGCCGTAGACCCGCGTTATTACCGGCCTACGGAAGTGGAAGAACTCCTGGGCAACCCCGCCAAAGCCGAAGCCAAACTAGGCTGGAAACCCCAGACCAAATTCAGCGAACTGGTCCGTATTATGGCCAAGGCCGACTGGGATTCCGGCAAGGCTCCCGGGACGATGCCCGGCTAGCCCCAATATTTCACGGGTGGCCGCTGGTAGGGTAAGTTGTCTTAATTTTGGGCGCGTCAGCTCCCTTTATGGAGATAAGAGGACCTTTTGATGGGGATTATTCAAATCGGGGCACACTGCCCCCAACCCCCATCGATCAAATCGGCACCGGGGACAGTGCCTGCTTGGATTCAAGTAGCCCCAAGCCGTAGCGCCACTTTCCGGAACAACTCCTGATACGGATACCCACTCGCGAAGAGCAGCCGGATCCGGCGCGTGTTACGCAGGATCACCGTTCCAATTTTGAGTAGCTTCAGTCGGATCGTCCCAA
>CAMCYN010000148.1 GCA_945883955.1 Akkermansia muciniphila | reverse complement strand
AACAAACGTTCACGCCGCCATCCTGGCCGTTCTTCTTTTAATAATCTCAACACTTCAGATGAATGTCCGTGAGTATCAAGTTTTGTTCGTGGTCTCCCCATACGGAATACAAAGCATTAGTTGTGCCGCATTGTTTGGGTATTTGGTATTATAATCCGGAGCGCGAAATCCAATTTGGACCCCTATACGCATGTCACTATTGGCCAGAACGATCATATTCTGCGCACCCCTTTTCCCAGTGAAAACCGGTGAAGCTTCGATATAATACCACCACGAGAATGAAACGGGCGAATTTATCGCTGGCATATTCGCAACACTCGCAAAGATGCTGCTATTGGAACCATCAAAGCTATAGGCGCTTTGAGCATTTCCGAATCTGTCGACTGTTAATACAGCACCATCAACAGTTCCATTGTTTCCATTCCCACTTTGATCCTCAGCGTTTCCTTCGAAAGAATAATGAGCAATAAGTCCATTATCGCTTCCGCAAGCAACGACCACCGACAATTTGAAGCATAAGAGGGCAAGAGCCTTGTTCGGGTTCATATCAATGGAATTTCCTTTTTACGTACGTGGGGGGAGAGCTGTGTCGCCGCTGCTCGTTAGTCTTCTTTCGTTTTGCTTGTGGTTCTGAGCGTGGAGCGACTGGTTGGTTTGCCCCCAGTGCTCCTCTGATACCGTGGACACGATTTCCATCCGGTCGTTTCGTGCAATAGGCGGCCATGAACCGAGCGCACTCTCAGCCCGGGGTAGGCGATTTCTTTCAGGAACTCCCGGTCACCGGTGTCGAGGGAACAGAGCCAGCGAGGGATGCTGATCAGCCCGTTGAGGCACATGCCCTTGTCTAGCTCCTGATTGATCTCGGCCCTCCGCCTTTGATCCGCAAGGGATAGCGGAGGCCCCAGATGTCGGCTTTGCCGATCGACAGCGTAGGCTGTGTCGGCGGCCCCCAGAGGCGCCCCCCCAACACGTCGTTCTCCAGATTAACAGAATCCATGGGGTCGCCGGGCAAGTCCCGTTCGGGTGCCTGCCCCGGGGTCTTCTCATTGGGCGACGAGGCGAGCGCGGGGGTGTTTCATGGCTTGTCTAACACAAGGATCCCCCCACGAGTTCAGTGGGGAGACTGAGGTCGTGGGCAGGGTGCCCACGCGAATGAGGCTGCGGTTTGAAGACGACGTTAAAGAAGTTTCGTCTGTCCGGGTGACGCCATCGGCGCCACGGGTAACGGCATATCCCAGTTTAAGGTGCTCGGGAAAATCCGGTCTTCGGATTTGAGCATGTGTTCCCAGGTCACTTCTTTGCCGGTATACGCAGCCATACGCCCCATGATTGCAACCAGCGTACTCTGACACATCCACTCACCGTCGTTGTGAGCGGCCCCGGCTCGAATGGAATCGTACAATTCCTGGTGTTCCTGTTCGTACATTCCCAAGAACTTACCCTCTGCTTTCCAGGGATTGCTGCCCGTGATCTGGACTACGCCGCCCTTCGTGCTGGCAATCCCAGTTGCCCCGGTAACAAAGTCGCTATTGTCGTTTAAACATCCGCCCATTTGTCGTTGCGCGACTACTCCACGGACTCCGTTGGCCCATTCGTAATTCACTTCCATGTGATCGAAGATATTGCCACCGGGATTTGGATTCTGGCGCCCTCCAGTTGCGGTACACCGCAGAGGTGCCTGGTCCTTCATCGCCCACAACATTTTGTCGACGCTATGGACCGCTTGCTCGACCAGCCCGTCTCCACCCAGCCACACGAAGTTGTACCAGTTTCGCAACTGCCATTCGAGGTCGTTGACTTCTGATTTTCGCGTCTCCGCTGGGGGCATGGGCTTCACAACCCCAGTGAGGTAAGTGTGATAGAGGCTGCGTATTTCTCCGACACCTCCGCTTTGGACCTTCTCAAACAGAGCCCTGCGTTGGCCGTCGTACCTCCAGCAGAATCCAGAGACAATGCTGAGCTGCTTCTCCTTAGCCCTCCGTGCAGCCTCGATGACTGTACGCACGCCGACAGCATCAGTGGCCATTGGTTTCTCACAGAAGATATGTTTCCCAGCCTCAACCGCTGCGGCGAAATGCAGAGGACGGAACCCGGGAGGCGTAGCAAGCAACACGCAGTCAATATCCGAAGCCAAAACCTGTTTATAAGCATCGAGACCGGTAAATTGCCGCTCTTTCGGAACATCCACACGCCCCGGATAAGATGCGTATCGTGAACTCAAACCAGAGAGTGCATTTTCAATCCTCTCCGGGAACACATCCCCGAGAGCCACAAGCTGGACATTTGGATCCACTGTGAGGGCGTTATTCGCCGCGCCACTCCCCCGTCCACCACACCCTATCAAGCCAATACGGATACGATCCGTTTTATTTTCCGCATGCAAAATGGACGGAAACGCGAGGGCTGTGGAGGCGATTCCGGAGGCTTTCAGGAATGTGCGTCGGGTCACTTCGGGTGTCGGGGTATTGGGGGTCATGATTCTTTGGGTGTATGCACTAAGTACAACCCGCCTCCTGACGGCTTGAAGTGACATGCTCTTGTACTTTTGTGCTGCACTAACCAAATGAAATTCGCTTCTGCGTACGTATAGAGGGAAAGGCTGTAGCGCTACGAACTTGGTGAGCGTTAGTTGGCCTTAAGCCACCAGCTGCCCGTGCGGTCGTCTCCTCTCCAGTAAATTGCTGCAATGGGCTTTCTGATAAGCGGTAGACGCGCGTTATCCGAAGTATCCCGCGCCGGGTGCGTTTGGGCACAAAACGCGCGCAATTTTGGGCACAGTAACGGGATTTCATTTTCGGAAAGAAATTGGAAAGACGAGCAAGTCGTTCCAGAAGTGACACTTAACGAATGTTAAAGTGGTTGCGGGGGTAGGATTTGAACCTACGACCTTCAGGTTATGAGCCTGACGAGCTACCGGGCTGCTCCACCCCGCGATTTGGTCTGTCACTATGATCCCGCATCTACGGGACCGCAATGTTTTTATTCAGGCCGGTCAAAACTTTCGAGACTGCCAGAAAGCTCAAAAGATCAACCCATTTTATAGACACGAATGGCCCGATGCCTGCTTGCGCCCCCGCAAAGATTGTCTAAAATAGGGGAATGGCCGGTTTTTCGCAAACACAGAACCTTTCCCAGCATCAGGTTCTGGCACCGCAACTCCAACAGAGTCTTCTTATTCTCCAAGCTCCCGTCCTGGAACTGCGCAACCTCATCCAGCAGGAGATCCAAACAAACCCGACCATCGAGGAGGAACTCACCGAGCCTTCGCTAGAGGATCGCCAGCGGGAACATGAAGAATTTCAGGAAGAATTTGAGCGCCTAGCCAAGCTGGACGAAGAATGGCGCGAATATATGGCGCAAAGCACCAGCTACGCTGGCCGCTCTGCCGACGAAGAAGAACGTCGCCAGTTCTTTTTCGATTCCATCGTGAAAGAGGAGACCCTTCAACAGCATCTCCTCGAACAAATCCATTCCCACGGCCTCGAGGAAACCGACCGTAAAGTCGCCGAACTCCTCATCGGAAACATCGACGAACACGGATTTCTACAATCCACTCCAGAAGACATCTCCATCAACAGCGGCGTCGATCTTCTTGAAGTAGAACGCCTTCTGGATATCATCCAACAGTTTCACCCGGTCGGCGTCGGCGCGCAGGATCTCCGCGACTGCCTCCTAATTCAGCTCAAACGTCTCGGAAAGGAAGGGTCCATCGAATGGCGGATTGTGGATCGATTTTTGCCTGACCTCGGAAAACATCGCTTCCCGGAAATCGCACGCCGCCTTTCCATCTCCCCCGAACAGGTTCAACGCGCCGCGAATCTCATCGCCACGCTGGATCCGCGGCCCGGCCAAATCTTTTCCCCCGATCCCAACAACTATGTACTTCCCGACGTGTCGGTGGAGAAAATCGGCGGGGGATGGCAGGTCAACCTTAATGGGGATCAGATCCCGCACTTGCGGATTTCCAACACCTACAAGGATCTCATGTCCAAGGACGGCAGCGGAACCGAGGTCAAAGATTACATCCGGGATAAAATCCGGAGCGGCAAGTTTCTCATTAAGAGCATTCACCAGCGTCAACAGACCATCTCCAACATCGCCGTCGAGATTCTGGCCCGGCAGCGCGAGTTTATGGAGATTGGGTCGAGCGCCCTGCGCCCAATGACCATGGTGCAAGTGGCCGATGCCGTCGGGGTCCATGAGACAACCGTGAGTCGGGCGATTTCGGGCAAATACATGGCCACACCCCACGGCGTGTATGACATGAAATACTTTTTCACCCCCGGCTATCAGACCGCCGAAGGGGAATCGCTTTCCAACACCAGCGTCAAGGGGGAGATCGCCGAGTTAGTCAAAGGCGAAGATTACCGCAACCCTATGAGCGACAAGGAGATCGTCGAGGCACTCCTGCAGCGTGGAGTCCCTATTGCACGCCGCACCGTTGCAAAATACCGGGCCGAACTCAACATTCTGCCCAGCAACATGCGCAAACGTTACTAGGAGCAGGCGGGCAGTCGCATTGCTCCCAGCGCCAAACTGCGCTACATCCATCTCCTCCCCCCTTATGACCCCCCCATCTTGTTTATCAGCTCGGGATAAACGTTCCCGTGGATTTACCCTGATCGAGCTCATGGTGGTAATGAGCATTATCATCATGCTCTTGGGGATTCTCGCTCCGGCCATGGGCGGTATCCTCAAAGGTAAAAAAATCGAGCAGGCCATCTCCTCGCTTAGCGGAGCGTTCGAGAGCGCCCGTATGGAAGCCATCTCCCAGAACATCTACGTCTGGGTCGGTCTCCTGAACGTGCCCGCCGTCAAAGCCTCCAGCGGCCAGGACGAACTTTGGGTCATGAATTTCAAAGTCACCCCGGACGGAAACCGTCTCCCCAATCAATCCAGCGGGACTAAATGTGTCCCCATCTCTCCTCTCGTCCGGATGGAAGGGGTGAACATGATCCCCAGAGAGGATCTGCCAAAACTCCTCGTCGATACCGTTCCAGCCACCGGAATCGATCTTTCGCTTGCGCCAGACAGCGTCTCGGCAGCCACATGGGCCGGGGGCGGCGCCATTCCTTCCACAAGTTTCACAAAGCTGATTCTTTTCACCCCTCGCGGAGAAGCCATCCAGGAAGACGGAAACCCCAGTATTTCCGATCCCACCCCGCACACCACCATCGCTCTTGGCCAAACCATCAACGGAAAGTTACCCCTCGCCGCCAAAGACGCTGCCGCGCTGATAGTTTCCGGATTCAGTGGCCGCGTCAAAACCTACCGCCCGTAAGCCCTTCCCTCTGCGGCAAAAACGGGTTGCGCTTACCCGCGGCCTCGGGAGCGCGGCATCGGCTTGGAATGCACTCGGCTTCCCACAATCGGTTCCGCCAGCGCCTCTTTAATCGCCGTCGGTAAAGTCTGTCCGCCGCTCCCCCCCAGCGCCACGTCCACGTCTTCCAGACGCCGGATTAAATCCACGACCTCGCGCCGTGTATAGGGCCCGCCAGCCGCCGCACAAAAATGCGTCCGGCAACTAAATGGCCGTCCCTCATAGATCTCACACTTGCCCGTTTGAGGATGCAAAAGCGGACAACTCCCGTCCTTCTTTTCCTGAATCCGGGACTGGCCGGCGGCCCGAATTGCGGCCGCCGCGTAAAGCGCTTCTCCCGCGGTAAGATACGGCGTCTTGCCGGTTAGTTTAAAACGACAGCACTCCGTGCGGCGCAAACAATCGCGTTCCACAGGACGCTGTTCCAGTTCGGCGTACACCGCCTTGACCTCCGCCAAGGCAACCTCACGCGACATCAATTCACGACTTGTTCTAGCCATACGTTCTCTTGATTCAGCTCCGGAAAATAGCCTGCCCGGCTAGCCAACCCGTAGTCCACGCGGCCTGAAAGTTAAAGCCCCCAGTAATTCCATCCACATCCAGCACCTCTCCCGCAAAATATAGCCCCGGGCAAACCCGGCTCTCCATCGTCCGGAAATCGACCTCCTTTAAATCCACTCCGCCACAGGTGACAAACTCGTCCTTGTGTAAACTCTTCCCGTTCACAGGCAATTCAGTCCGAACCATGGCGTTGGCCAGCACCAGTGCCTGCGCTCGCGGAAGCTGATTCCATCGTTCCGTCGGCGAAATTCCGGCACGCACCACCAACGCTTCCCACAGCCGCGCGGGCAACCCGCCCTGGGGCGAATTCGTCACCAGCCGCCCGGGCGAGTTCTGACGCGCTTTCTGAAAGTCCTCCAACAACGATTCCGCGCTCCGACCCGGAACCCACTGGATTCGAACCTGGAACGCGTAATGCCGCTCTTCAAGCTCGCGCGCTCCCCAGGCCGACAGTCGCAAAATCGCCGGGCCGCTGAATCCCCAATGCGTAAACAAAACAGGGCCACCCTCTTTCAATCCCGTCCCCGGCACACTCACCTCCGCGTCCCCCACCGCCAAGCCCGACAAATCATGCACCCACTTCTCGTCAACATTAAACGTAAAGAGCGACGGAACGGGACGCTCAATCTCGTGCCCGAGCTTCTGAAGAAGGGCCGGGATATTTCCGGAGCGACATCCGCCCGTAGCCACAAGCACTTTGGCCGCTTTAATTTCCGACCCATCCGAGAGCGCCGCCCACCACTCTCCATCCGGCAGCCGTTCCAGTGCATCCACTCCGCACCGCAGCTTCAAACCCACCCCGGCCCAGCGCGATTCCTCCATCAGACAATGCACAATGGTCTCCGAGTCGTCGGTGACCGGAAACATGCGTCCATCCGCTTCGGTTTTTAACTCCACGCCGCGTTCCTGAAACCAGGTCACCGTATCCGAGGGCTGGAAGCGCGAGAACGCCGACAACAGCGCCCGTGCCCCGCGCGGATAACGCGTCGAAAGCGGGCGGGTTTCAAAACAGGCATGGGTCACGTTACAACGGCCGCCACCGGAAATGCGCACCTTGGTGAGCGGCTGCGAGGAACGCTCCACAATCAAAACCTTGCTGCCCAGACGGGCTTCCGCCGCAGTAATCGCCCCAAAGAAACCCGCCGCCCCGCCTCCGATCACAAGTAAATCAACTCTCTCCATATAAGCTTATTAGCGCAGGTCACTATTTTGACAGAGACGCGTGTAAATCCCGCCCAGCTCCAACAACTCCGCGTGCCTGCCCCGCTCCACAATCCGACCGCGTTCGAGCACCAGAATCTGGTCCGCATTGCGCACGGTAGAAAGCCGGTGCGCTATCACAAAACAGGTCCGTCGTTGCATGAGTAAATCCAGGGCCTGCTGAATCTGACGCTCCGTCTCCGTGTCCACGCTCGCCGTGGCCTCGTCCAGAATCAGCACCGGCGGGTCTTTGAGCAGCACCCGCGCTATCGAGATCCGCTGCTTTTCGCCCACACTCAACTTCACCCCCCGCTCGCCCACCAACGTCCCAAGCCCTTCGGGCAGTCGTTGCACAAAAGCATCCGCATTAGCCACTTTCAGAGCCGACAACAGTTCCTCATCGCTCGCCCCGGGCCTTCCAATGAGCAGATTTTCACGCAAAGACCCGTTAAACAGAAAGCTCTCCTGAGTCACCATCCCGACCGCGTTCCGAAGTGCACTGCGGGAAATGTCGCGAATACTCACCCCGTCCAACAACACCTCGCCGGAGTCGTGTTCATAAAAACGAGTCAGCATCTGGACGATCGTCGACTTACCCGCGCCCGTTTCGCCCACCAGCGCCACCGTCTCCCCGGGCCTTGCATGCAACGTAACATCATGCAGCACTGAAACCTCCGATCGGTACGAGAAGCTCACCTTCCGAAATTCGACATCCCCCTCAACCTCAATCTTGGCGTCCAATCCGGCCGCCGCCCCCGGCTCTATGGGTTCGTCCAAAATTTCAAACACCCGCTCCCCGGCCGCACGGCCGCCCTGCAGAATCTGGTTTAACTGATGTAACCGCCCAATCGGCTCATACAAAAACCCGGACAGCAGCAAGAACCCGGTCAACTCGCCCACGCTCAGTTCGCCGCGCAAAACCGCCTGTCCGCCAAACCCCACGATCAGCACCGTGCCAAGCGAGGTCAGAAAGGACATCGACGGACTATAAAGCGCCCAGACACGCATCACCACCAGCGTGGCGTTTTGCAGGGCCGAACTCTGCCGATTGAACTCCTCGTGCTGCTCGGTCTCGCGCACGTACGTTTTGATCTGCCGGATGCCCGCCAGGTTGTCGTGCAAAAGCGAGTTCATCGCGGAAGCCGCTTTACGCTGTCCGCGATAACGGCCCTTGGCCGTGAATGTATAAGCCAGCGCACCCGCCGCCAAAAACGGGATCGGGATCATCGCAAGCCACGCAAGACTCGGATGATATGTAAACAGGATCGCCGAAACCACCACCACTTGCAAAAGACTCACCGCGCCCAATTCCGCCCCATCAATGAGCACCCGTTCTACGGAGTTTACATCCTCCATGACGCGCGTCATCAGGTCGCCTGTGGCCCGGTTATCGAAC
>CAMCYN010000147.1 GCA_945883955.1 Akkermansia muciniphila | reverse complement strand
TAGGAACACCGAGACGGGCTGGCCTTTGTTGGGGTTCATCCGCATATCCAGCGGGCCGTTGGTTTTTAGGGAAAACCCTCGGGAGGGGTCGTCGAGCTGCATCGAGGAAACTCCGAGGTCGGCCAGGAGCAGGTCCGCTCCGGTCCGGCCTTCACAGGACAGAACTTTGAGCAGGCCCGCAAAATTACTGCGGTAAGCCACAAACGTCTCCGGCCCGAAGCCGAGTGCGCGCAGTCGAGACTCGGTTTTGGGTATTTCGAGCGGATCGGCATCGATTCCCGCCAGCCGGCCGCCGGGCTGAAGACGCGTCAGGATTTCCCGGGAATGGCCCCCGTAACCAAGCGTGCAGTCGATCGCAAATTCTCCGGGAACCGGCCGCAGCACCTCCAGGATTTCCTCCACCAAAATCGGTCGGTGAGCGCCGGCTGGAGTTTTGCCCGAGGCCAGCACTTTTGCGACCGAATCGGGGTACTTCTCGGGCTGATGCTCCTTATACTTCTGCTCAAAACGGCGCGGGTTTTTACCGGAATACCGCTGGCGTCGCTGATGGGGCTGCGGGGAAGGTTCGGGGGACGGGTTCACAGTTCGTTGTATTTCTTGTTCGAGCCCCGCGCCTTGTCGGCGGGGTAACGTTCTTCGTTACGGGCCAATTTATCGGCTACGGCTTCTCCTAGCGGAACGTTCAGGACATCGGCCAGTTCCATAAGCAAAATGGCGACATCGGCCATTTCACTGGCGATCTCCTGTTTGCGATCGATCGCCCGTTGCACGGATTGCTCGGTGGATTGCCAGACGAAGTGTTGAAGTAATTCGCCGGCTTCGGCCGCGATGGCCACCGAGAGTTCTTTGGGGGAATGAAACTGCTTCCAGTCGCGGGCGTCCCGGAAAGCCACGATACGTTGGGTGAGAGCTTGGATCGAATCGTTCATGGCATAGAGGATAAGGCGTCGGGATGTATACCAGCGGGATGATTTTGCGGACATGCCAATACGCGACTGCTCAGGCGTGCTCCGTTCGGCTGGTCTGTTTCCAGTCGGGATAACCGACCACATTTGCCGTGAAATCGTATCCGGCTTCGCGTTCGGGAGCGGGGGCGATCGCCCAGGTCCATTGCTGGGCCAGAGTCGGGAGCGTGACGCCATGTAGAACGTCCCAGGTTTCAGAAAAAGCTCCGTCGACGGAGTGGCGGGTCCAGCGGGAGTCTGTAATCAGGGCGGTGTGTCCCGGGAGACGCTGGAGATAATCCAGATGGGCCTCGAGTAAATGACGATAGAAGGTGTCGAGGACGGGGGCCGGATGGGTTGTCGCGAGGTGTTGGCTGGAAACCCAGGCCAGTTGGGAGAGCAGGTTGACCGAAACGCTCAAATCCAGATCTGAGTCGGTGCAGAATGCTTCGGGAAAGGAAATCGGCAGCGGGGCGCCGGGTTGTTTTTGGGCGGCAAAAATTTTGTCCATGACCCCGGTGACATCCAGCGAAACTTGGCGCACGTTGCCCTGACGCCACGCCGCGAACCGGCTCGAAAGTGGATGTACAATGTCCACGAGCACCACCTCCTGAAATAGCGCGGAGAGTTCCTTCAATGGGATGTCGTGCAGGAGGCCGGCGCCGAATAACACGGCTTTGCGTCGTGTGGGGCACAGGGAGGCTGCCTGGAGAATCAGGGCGCGAGTGTGTTCAAGATGAGGGCGCCAGGGTTGTCGGCAGCGTAAAAAGCGCGCCCTGACCTGAAGGGCGGACTTCAAAAATCCCATGGACCGGGCCAGGCGGGAAGCTGGAGTGGCCAGGTATTCGAGAAGTTCGAGGATCATGGGGTGGGGTGGGACGGAAAAGGGAAGGGGAGGGTGCGATGGCGGGGGAGGAAAGTTGCAAGAAGGGGTTCGAGGCGCTAACAGCTTTATCCATTATGAAAGCCAAGATCGCTGTTCTTATTGTTTCTGCAGTGTGCGTTGCAACGCCCGGGTGTGTTCAGGAAGGCCAGGGGCTTTCGACTTACTCCTCTTCCATGCGAGGGCAGGCGATGCAGGTCTATAATGTTCAAATTGTGGCGGTACGCCCGGTGGCGCTTCGCGGGGATACCAACATTGTCGGTGTCGGAGCCGGTGCGCTTGCGGGCGGGATTGCCGGATCGATGATTGGGCAGGGTCGGGCCTCGGCTTTGACGGCCGTGGGAGGCGCTCTGGCTGGTGGATTGATCGGAAATGAAGTGGGTAAAAAAGCCACCAGCGGCCGCGGATTAGAAATTACGGTTCGGACCCGTTCCGGCCAGCAATGGGCGGTGGTTCAGGCCGATCACGGCGAGAATTTCATGATCGGCGAACAAGTCCGGATGATGGTCGGAGACGACAAGCGCATTATTGCCCGCTGATTTTAATCGTCTTTTGCGCACGCCGGAGAATGCACTCGGAGCCCGAGTTTTTTGCTGTTCCGGCGTGTGCGTAATCCCGCCCATGTTCTAAGTCGGTTTCGCTAGGCGTTTGCCTTGGTGTGCGCTCTGATCGGGTTTGCCCTCGGAGGAGGGATTGGGGAGATCACCTAGAGGCGGGATTCGCTTCTGGACGCCTCCCTTGTTCCCAAGAGGCTCTACAACTTCCGTATCGATGAGAAGGCTGAGGCGCCGGTCGATCCGGACTTTTTAAAAAGACCAGCGGGATTGTTCCCTGCAGGTCGGGCGAAAAGGGGAATAGTCCCTCGTTTCGCCCCTGACAACAGCCTGAGGCGGCAGTTTACAAGTCGACTGAACCGTCAAAAACAAAGTCCGCAGGCCCGGTCAGGGTTACTGCCGAAAAACCGTCACCGTGGCGTTCGAACCCGACGGCCATGATGTCGCCACCCTTCACCCGCACAAGGACGGGGGCCGGTGCCGAATGCAGCAGATGATGGATCAGAGCGGAAGCCACGACCCCGGTGCCGCAAGCGAGGGTTTCTCCTTCCACACCGCGTTCATAGGTACGGACCACAAGGGAACCGTCCGGACGTACGGCGGCGAAGTTGGCGTTGGTGCCCTTGGGGGCGAAATGGGCGTGATAACGCAGCTCGGCGCCGAGTCGTTGGACGTCAGTGCCGGGGAGGTCGGTGCGGAAGATCACGGCGTGGGGAACACCGGTGTTGAGCGAGTGAACGTCCAGGTTGCCTCCTGCCACTTCGAGGGCGGTGTGAAGTTGGAGGCTGTGGGGCGTGCTCATCTGGAGGCAGACACGGTGACCCAGAAGATCGGCGGAAATCACGCCGGCCAGTGTCTCAAAACAAATATGTCCGGTAATTCCGAGGAGCCGGGCTCCAAATCGCGAAAAACACCGGGCTCCGTTCCCGCACATGTCGGCTTCACTGCCGTCGGCGTTAAAATAACGCATCTTGAGATGAACGGCCGGATCTTCCGAGGCTTCCGCTGCGATGAGACCGTCGCCGCCGATACCACGATGGCGGTCACAAAGTCGGGCGATGAGTTCGGGCTGGAGGGGGAGGATGCCGGCGCGGTTATCGACCATTACGAAGTCGTTTCCGGCACCGTTCATTTTGGTGAAGGCTAACATGGGATTATAATAGTATCACATTGTTGGCTGAATTTGCTATCCGGGAAAAAGTGGCTTCGCCTCAGCGTCTGGAGCAGGAATGCTCCCTACCATGAGTACCCTTGGACAACTGCTGCTAACGGGCGTTCCCGGCCCCCGACTCGATCCCGAAACCGCCGCCACTTTCCGCCGGATCCAGCCCGGCGGGTTTATTCTCTTTGGACGCAACATCGAGTCGCCTCTCCAGTTGCGCACCCTCATTGACGATCTCCGTTCGGTCTGTTCGGTGGAGCCGATCGTAACCATCGACCAGGAGGGGGGCCGGGTTTCACGCCTGAAACTGATTGGAAATGAACCACCCAATGCCAACCAGTTGCGGGACCGCAACGATCTCGAACTCATCACGCGGCACGGCCGGATCACGGGCGAATTGCTCCGGATGTTCGGGTTCAACCTCGATCTTTGTCCCGTGCTGGACATTTCCTTCGACGACGAAGCCGACAACTCCCTGCGCGGCCGTTGTTATGGAAACGATGTGGCGCAGGTCAACCGGAACGCCGGCGCCTTTAACGATGCGCTCCGGGCCACCGGCATTCTCAGTTGTGGCAAACATTTCCCCGGCTATTCGCGCGCACCGCTGGACGCTCACCACGAGTTGCCTGTCATCGCTCTGAGCCGCGAGGAACTCGAAGCGCACGAGCTCGCGGTGTTCCGTCACTTTTCCGGCAGTGTGGACTCGATGATGATCGGCCACGCCATGTATCCGTCGCTGGAAACGGAAAACGTACCGTCCTCCCTATCAAAACGCGTCATTACGGATTTGCTGCGCGGCGAACTCGGCTTCGAGGGACTGGTGATGACCGATGATCTCGATATGGGGGCCATCCTCAATCATCACGGTCTGGAGGAAACCATCCGGCTGGCAATTACTGCTGGAAACGATTTGGCGATGATCTGTCACCGCGTGGCGTGTGTGGAGGAGGCTTACGGATTTTTGAATAAAGTTCCGCGTGCGTATCTGGACCGTGCCCTGGCCAGTGTGGCCCGGTTTAAGGCCCGGATGGTACCGGCCGATGCCTGGGACGAGGCGGAGTTCCGGCGTCGGGATGGCGAGGTCCGGCAGTTGCGTTCGGATACGTTGGGGGCGGAGTTTGCCGATTTGCGGAGCCCTGAGGACGGAAAACGTTCGCCGGTGGAGGTGTACTAGGGGCGGCGGCCAGGGGGAGGTTGCACAAGGCGTGCAGAAACAAAAAAGCCGTCCCCGAAAAACAGGGACGGCTTTTTGAGAGGTTAGAAACAGCGCGGAAACTTAGGGGAGCTTTACTTCGACCTTAGATTTTTCACGCAGATCCTTAAGGAGGGTCTGCACCTGTTCGTCGTGCATTTTGCGGCTCAGGAAGGCCAGCAACTGGGGTTTAACCGAGTCGAGGGTCATCTTTTCAGCATCCTTGCGGTCGGTGACATTGATAATGTGGAACCCGAACTGGCTGCGGACCGGGGCGCTGACGTCGCCTTTTTTCATGCCGAAAGCGGCTTGAGAAAACTCGGGAACCATCTGTTCGCGAGAGAAGAAGTTGAGGTCGCCCGAGTTTTGTTTGGCGCTGGGATCTTCGGAAAGTTCGGCGGCCAGTTTATCGAAGGCTTCCCCGGCTTTGACGCGGGCAGCAATTGCATCGACGGCTTTCTGCTTTTCAGCCACCACTTCCGGAGTGGCGTCTTTGGCGACAGAAATCAGAATGTGGCTGGCGCGGACCTGCTCGGGTTTTTCGAACTGCTGAGGATTTTTGGTGAAAAAGTCCTGAGCGTCTGCGTCGGTGGCTTTGGGAGCGTCCTTAAGCTGCGCCTCGATCCAGTTTTGCTGGCGCAAGGAGGAGCGGATGTCGGTGCGAAGTTTGTCGACGGTTTGTCCGGCTTTGGTGAGCTGTTCTTCAAAGGCGGCAGGGGTCGGGAAGCGGGACTTGAGCTGTTCGAGACGGCCGTTGACTTCGTCGTCTTTGACCTCGATGCCTTCCGAGCGCTTGGAGACCAGCTTTTCGGTGATGAGCTCGTTGAGCAGCATCTTGTACCCTTCGGTCTTCTGACTGGCGGGAAGTTGGTCGGCGGGAATGCCTTGGCTGGCGAGAACTGTGGTCAGAGCCTGCTCGAGTTCTTCCTTTTTAATCTCCTGTCCTTCCACGACGGCGACGACGTCAGGCAGCGGCGCGGCTGGAGCTTCCGGAGGTTTAGCCTTTTTCAAGAGGTCTTCTAGAACGCCGGGCGGAATGGCCTGAGCCGATTTATCCCCCGAAGCTGCAGGGGCCGCTGCTGCGGGTGCAGGAGCTGCAGGAGCTGCAGGAGCTGCAGGAGCCGTTGCAGGAGCTGTTGCAGGAGCTGTTGCAGGAGCTGTTGCAGGAGCTTTTTCACCTTCAGCCGAAGGCACGTTGGGTTTGCATGCCACAAGACCGATCAGCGCAGGGGCTACAAGAGCAGAAGCGCAGAAGGTGGCGGTGAGACGAGAATTAGATTTCATTGGGAGAGGTGGAAGTTTGCATGCCCAAGATGCCTTGGCCAGCGCGGATGACAAAAGAGAGGGCAGATTTTGAGGCGGTTGCGCGGCTTGAAACGGCGGTTTTGAGCGCAGGTTTAACACCAACCAACCGCCTGTGCCGTGGTCGGATACGGAAGTTTCAACCCGTCCTCCGGCCTCAGCGCAGAGTCTGCTTGAGATAATGGATGGTCACGGCCCCAACCGTTTGCATGCTGGTCGCACTGATCCGTTTGAGGGTGTCGTCGGCCGTGTGCCAGGGGTCGTAATCGAAGTCGATGATGTCGATGGAGGGAATCCGGGCGATTGAATTCAACGGGACGTGGTCGTCGAGGATGGGCCGGTCGAAAAGACGGAAGGCCTTGCGGAACGAGAGCGCCTCGGCGGAGGTAAAGATGCCCTGGACCATTTCCCGGGGCGAATCCAGCGGGAGCGTCACGCTCAGATAGCTGTCCCCGATCATGTCCCAAATGATACCAAAGTGGAACTGTTTGGCCCGGCCAGAATCGCGCAGATTTTTGGCGTAAAAACGACTGCCGTAAAGTCCGTCCGTTTCGCTGAATTGCTGGATGGCCTCTTCGCCATCAAAGAAAACGAGTTCAAACTGTGCTGCAAAAGCTGGGTCCAGCGCCAGGGTGCGGGCCAGTTCCAGCAGGGCACCGGTGCTGGAGGCTCCGTCATTGGCGCCCACAAAGCTGATCGTGCTGAAAAACTTGGAGTCGTAATGGGACCCGATGATGACCTTTTGCAGGGTCAGTGCGGGAGGAGTCTTGGACGGCCCCGCGTACCGCGCCACCAGATTGGTGAAGTTGATGGTGCCGTGCGGTGTGCGGTCGGTCAGTTCCTGACGTTCGGTAACCCAGCCGGATTTTTCCAGACTTGCAATAATCAGGCCACGAGCTTTTTCCAAAGCCGGGGAGCCTGACGGACGTGGTCCGCATTCCACCTGCTGGCGGGCATTGGCCAAGGCGCGTTCCCCATCGAACTCGGTCCAAAGTTCTTCCGGGACCTTGGGAGGGGGCTGGGTCGCGACGGGTTTTGCCGCGGGCGTTTCCGAGGGTTGGGTGGGGGCCTTTCGATTACAGGCTCCCAGGGCCAAGATTAGTGAGAAGAGAAAAGCGGATTGGCGGAGGGGACGCTTCATTTTTAGCGCTCCTCCTTAGGCAGGTGGATGAGATCCAGAAGGCGGTTGAGATCATCCACTCCGTAATACTCAATTTCGACACTCCCGCGCTTTTCGCCGTGATGCAGGGTGACGTGGGTGCCCAGATGCCGCTGGAGGCGGTTCTGGACATGCTGCAACGCCGAACTCAACCCATCGGGCTTTTCCTTACGGGGGCGCCGCGACTGGCCCTTACTTTCGAGCTGCTGGTTAACGAGGGTTTCGGCGGCACGGACGGTCAGGCCTTTCCGTAAGACTTCTTCCCCGGCGGCAAGCTGTTCCTCGTGCGAGCGCAAGGAGAGCAACACCTTGGCGTGGCCCACACTGAGCCGTTCCTGGGAGAGCCACACCTGGAGCTGGGGATCCAGATCCAGAAGGCGTAGGGTATTTGCCACCGAGGTGCGGCTGATCCCGACGCGCCGGGCAATGTCCTCCTGTTTCATCGAGAACTCCTCGGCGAGCCGCAAATAGGCCTTGGCCTCTTCGATAGGGTTGAGGTCGGCCCGCTGGAGGTTTTCAATGAGGGCCAGTTCGAGGACATCCCGGTCGGACGCTTCACGAACCAACACCGGCACTTCGTTTAATCCGAGCAGTTGGGAGGCACGCCAGCGGCGTTCCCCGGCGATGAGCTCAAATTTGTCTCCGGTTTTCCGGCAAATCAGGGGCTGGACAATGCCGTGCTCCCGGATGGAAGCCACTAGTTCCTGGAGTTGTTCCTCCTTAAAGACTTTCCGCGGTTGAAGCGGAGATGGAATCACATTGTCCAGAACTACGAGCTGGATCCGCTCGCCCTTTTCCACCACCGGGGTCGGGGAGGCGATAGGAGTTGCGGGCCGGTTGGAGGTGATGAGGGCTCCTAGGCCTTTGCCTAGGGCGGATGGTTTCGCCATAGGGATAAAGACTACCGTTGCCCCCTGTAAAAGGCAAACACGGTGGACTTCGCCCTTCATTCGAGCCCGTGCCGGAGGCGGCGTATGATTTCGTAGCCGGTATGGATGCGAACGACCGATCCCCGCCGATGTGTTACCTCTCGCAGGGTCAGTCATTATCATTCCTCCCTTTATGAAAACCCTCCCGCTTCTTTTTCCCTTGGTGTGTTGCGTGGCCGTTTGTGCCGCCGAGGACCCGTTGCCAGACGGATTCGTGCCGTTCTTTAACGGCAAGGATCTCTCCGGGTGGGTACCTGTTAATGTGGCACCCGATACCTTTACCGTCCGGGACGGGATGGTCGTCATCAGCGGAGTGCCTACGGGGTACATGCGCAGCGAGCGGATGTACGAAAACTTCGTCCT
>CAMCYN010000146.1 GCA_945883955.1 Akkermansia muciniphila | reverse complement strand
CCACCTCTGCGGCGAGATCGAGCCATTGGTGGAGGGCGCAAACATGACGTTCCAGATAGGCCCTGCAATTACGCGTGGGTATGACGACTCCAAGATCCTCGGGCATTTGCGCAAACACCGTAATGGATGCGCCGCAAATAGCGATGGCGATTAGCCAATGGATCCTGGCTTGAGTCTCCGGGAAAACGCCGAGTTGTGCGCTGTTCCGTGGGCGCCGCCGGACTCCCAGTCGGCTTGAGCCATAATGCTGACGAGGTCGGCGAATTTCGTTTCGGGTTTCCATGTGAGTTTGGCTGCGGCCTTGGCCGGGTTGCCGAGGAGTTCTTCTACTTCCGTTGGGCGGTAATAAAGCGGGTCTACGGCCACCAATTCTTTCGTTCGCTCTATCTCGGCTACTGAAGAAGCTCGGGCAGGAATCCCTTCCACCGCCCCCATTTGCCCGCAACTAAAGCCATAACCCGCCGGTGAGCCCGGGGTAAGACCCGAGCAATCCGCCAAGCCCCTACCCCAGCAGCGCCAGCACGCCAGCCACAAGTTCCGCGCTTTGGATCCCAGTCAGCCCCGTCGGCGAGGCATCCCCGACCAAGGCGAGGTGTTCCGGCCCAACCGGCATCCACGCCACCGCCCCGGCATACCGCCGCACCCACGTCAACGTCGCCGTACCACACATCACCCCGACGTGTAACCCGCCCGAGTCGCCTCCGATATGCAGTCGGCTGCCACGGATCACAGCCACCAGATCCGCGAGGCTCAGCGCCCCCTCAAACACGTGAAACGGCTTAAAACTCAACTCGGCCAACAGAGCCTTCAGCTTCGTGCGCTCCCGGATGTTGTCTGTACACGAAATTACCACGGGTATCTCCGGCCTCTGGCGATTCACCTCGTTGAGCGCCCCGGCAAGAATACTCGTGGGCAGCTCCTTGTAATCCTGTGTCGTGAACGGACTGACGTGAATCCATCGTCGCGCCGAGCCATCCTCTCCGCCCAGCACCTCCGCTATCCGAGCCGCAGCGGCCGGAGGCACCGTGATGTGAAACTCGGGACTATGGCAATCAAACCCCGCCCCTTGGAGCGCCAGACAGTGCTGCTCGGAAACCAAAACTGTGTCGCGCGGCACACAGGCGAGGTGGGTGAAGAAAATACGCTTCGACAAAGACGGCTTCACGCAGCGCCCCAGCCGCCACTTGGCGCCGGAAAAAAACGTCAGATAACTCGAGCGATCCGACCCGTTCAGATTGATCACCACCTCAAATCCCGCCCGTCGAAGCTGCGAAACACGCCCCAGGTCCTGATGCCATTTAGGCCCCTTCGGAAACCGGGGATAGCCCCAAACTTTGTCCACCCACGGGGTGCATCCGAGCAGACCGGTGATGTGCTCAGCCACCATCACGTGTAATTCCGCCCCTGCATAATGCTGGCGGATGACCCACAATGCCGGCAGCAAATGGACTGTGTCGCCTAGGAATCCAAGGTCGATGACGATAACCCGTTTTGCGTTGGCTGTGAGAGAGGCGAAAGAAGAGGCCATGGGAGACAGGATACCTTGAACGGTATTCAGCAGCCTCCAAGCGTTACAGAGCAAACATCCCGCATGAAGGCAGCCGGAGCTCCATTTTTTGTTCGCTTTAACCATTGGCGTTCCCCGCCCCTTTGGGCTGATTATGTCGGTGCCTTCACTGGCATTTCTGCGTTGCGCCCCCTGTCATTTGAAAATCCTCGCGATCAAATTTAAGCTGCTCGGAGACGTCGCGGTCCTGGTGCCCGCCTTACGTGCAATCCGCGAAAAGTGGCCCACCGCCGAACTCTATGTCCTCGTCCGCGCCGAAGCCGTGGCCGTCCTTCAAAACCTGCCCTGGATTCAAGGCGTATGGGGATTCCCCCGTGCACTCAAAGGGCACCAACTTCGGATGGCCGCCAACACCATCCGCAATCTACGCCGGCTCCGGTTTGAACGCTCCATCGACTTTGAAGGGAACGATCGGGGAGCTTTCCTGAGCCTGCTTGTAGGAGCCGGCGAACGGTTGGGCAGCATTGCGGGCCGCGGTTTTTTCGGCCGGAAATATTGCTACAACCAGACCATCGAGAAGGCCCCAAACGGTATCCAGGAGGTTCTACGAGACCTGCATACCCTCACGGCCTGGGACGTCCCCGCGCCCTCTTCCCTGGAACACGAGTGCCGGCCGGACCCGAATCTGAAGGCCCTGGCAGCGCAGCTTCTACCCGAGAACCGCGCCGTTCTAGCCCACCTCTCCACAAGTCAGGAAAAGAAGGAGTGGCCTGTCGCACACTGGGTTGAACTGGACCGACTCGCGCAGGAACGCGGGATTCCGCTCGTATTTTCCTCAGGCATAGGAGCCCGGGAACAAGCGTTACTCGCCGAGCTCAAACGCCAGGCCCCCGGGGCCAGGATTATTCCTCCCACACCAACCCTCGCGGCATTTATCGCGGTAATCAACCGGGCCAGCCTGTTTATCTCGGGTGATACGGGGCCGCTGCATCTGGCGGCAGGCCTGCATGTGCCGGTCCTGTGCATCTTCGGACCAAGTAATATGGACCAGTGGCTGCCCATAGGCCCAACCTGCGCCGGTCTCAAAGGCACCCCCTGCTCCTGCCCCGGCAACGCCACCCAATGCACCCAACCACTCTCCTGCATCGCAAGCGTCAGCGTAGACGCGGTGTGGCAGCGCCTCCTTTCCCTCTATGCCCGCGCCTAGCGCCACCCCAAACAAGGTCCTCCCGATTAGCGTCTCTATGATCGCGCGCAACGAAGCGCACAATCTCCCCAGGAGTCTCGGAAGCGTCGCCGGCTGGGTCGCTGAAATCGTCGTCGTTGTCAACGACTGCACCGACAGCACAGTTGAGATCGCCGAGAGCTTTGGGGCTCGGGTTATCACGCATCCGTGGGAGGGCTACAGGGATCAGAAGATTTTCGCCCTCAAACAGGTTTCCCAGCAATGGGTGCTGGCGCTGGACGCCGACGAGGAAGTTTCAGCAGATATGGCGCGGGCAATCCAAGCGTTTCTCACCGGACACGACGGCCAGTTTTCTGGGGCAAGGTTTCGGAGGAAAGTATGGTTTCTGGGCCGGTGGATCACCCACGGGGATTGGTATCCGGACTGGAGCCTGCGGTTATTTTTACGAGGCAAAGGCGAATGGTCCGGCTCACCCGAACATGACAAAATAGAACTGAGCGGCCGCTGTGCGTCACTTAAAGTGGATCTGCACCACTACTCATTTCCGACTATCAACTCGCACGTTCTGAAAATCCCGATCTTCGCGGAGTATTTTTTGCAGCGGCAGCTGCGCGCGGGGAAAAAGTGGTCTCTGGCGCGTACGCTCTCCCGCTCGGCATGGCGGTTTTTTCGCGCCTATATTTTAAGACGCGGCTTTCTGGACGGGTTTCCCGGTTTTTACATCGCCGCAGCCACCGGATTTTCGACTCTGGCCCGGTATTCACAATTGTTCGAATACGAAGCGAATAAGCGTGTCGGTTCGGATCTGAAAACCACCACAAAGCTGTCGGTCTAAATGCTAACAGCGCCGCGCCTTTCCAAGGGCGCGGGCCAGCGCTATTCGGATATTTTATTCCTGCGCCTTAAAAGGATATCCATTGTCCGGATAGAACAGTCCAGTTAACCCGAAATGCTGTATTTTACCTTTAATCTGGCGAGCTCTAAATAGAAGGGCAGATCCAGCTCCGGCTCGGGAAGCTCTATTGCATTAAGCGCCTCGCCTCGCCTTAAATGGTATTTATCGAATAAAGACTGGGAGATCCTCCACTTCTTGTAAAATTGGAGGCGGCCGTTGTTTTTTTTTATCTTCTTTGTGCTGCGCGATATGAAGTGATAAACAAGGCTGTCGCCGACCCCGATAAATATCCGGCAGCCAGCGTGCCACATTTTCATGCTCAGATCATTATCGCTGCTCATCCCGGGACTGAACTCCGCGCTGTACCCCCCAACGGCATCCCACCACCGTTTACTGATAACGGTCGGAGGCCAGGTCGAACCGCTCCAGTCAGGACGCCTCAGCGCAGAGTAATTCGCCAGTAACTCCGCCTCCTTAAAGGTTGCGGCGTCCCTTCCAAAGTTGGCCACGGCCACACATTTGTTCCCGGTTTCCATCGGCTCAATCATTGTACCGGACAATAAACAGGCATCGTGGCCGATCACTGCGATCTTGGCCGCAAGTTTCGTATCCCAGCCTGGACAGCAGTACATGTCATCGTTCAAATAAACCAACCATTCGCGCTTCGCCAGCGCGGCGGCAGAGTTTACGGAATAACAAATACCGATATTATATTCGCTCACCGTATAATCTACTCCGATGGAACGCACGTATTCGAGGCTCCCGTCGCTTCCGTCGTTTACGTGAACAATGATCTGGTTTTCCAGCTCGGAATGGCGGCGAAGAGAATCGATGCAGAGCTTCAAAAAGTGCAGATTACACCAGGAAGGAATCACAATCGAAAACCCTCTGCATTTATCAACAGGCTGTGGTTCCATCGCCATTTTCATAAGGATTTTAAGTAACAGGTAAGTCTTTTGGCGGTTGCTCTGGCGTGTCGGAAAAACAATCCTGCCGCAACTCTACCCGTTGATTGAGACAATGTGGATGGGAAAACAAGGACGCTCATCCGTCGCCATGGAAAAGTGGGCACCCTCAGAGGCGCCCCTCACGCACCCAGTCGCGTACTACCTCCCGAAACCGCGCCGGCGGCGGAGTCTCCCCGTCCTCCTGCCACACCAATCCAGTGGAACGTTTACCTTCGGTTTAAGCAGGGCAAATCGGAACACCCCCCCGGCTGGCACCACGCTATCAGTCACCACACCAACCCCGGCACCCTCCCGGCGGGCCCTAACCCCAACCCCTCTCTTTCCAACCGTGCCCACGGCACTCCAGAGCGCCCTGGTCGTTTCCGACGAAATCGACCGAACAGGTGAAGCCTTCATGCCGGGCGGCGGCAAGCAGGGGCAGGGTGGCGCCCCACTGGGCGCTGCCGCGTTTGCGGGGGAGACCCCAGGTTTTGGTGACCCAGGGAAGATGGCGCACGATGGGCACGGCGCCTTCGGCGACGGTGGATATGTAATTCCTCTTCAGGACGATGCTCCTTGAGCGCGTACGGCGGGGACGGCTAGGGCCACGTCGCTGAGGTACTTGAAAAGGTTGGAAAGAGTCTTTGGTTTTTGACAGGACATTTCCAACGGGCTCAATCAAGCAATGTCAGACACCAGCTCCCATACAACCACAAGCTTTTGGCCTGTGGCTCGGGCTGCCCGGTTTGACGCCGGCATCAATCTGAATGGGTCGGACCGTTCCAGCCTGTTGACCTGGCTGAGCGGTGCCCGTTGGCGACTCGGCCGGAGGCCCGAAGATGGCGGTCCCTGGCATTGGGCTTATCAATTTACGCATGTCGTCGAGGTGCCTTACCGGACCGGACCGGTCTGGAAACAGCGCTGGGACTGTCTTAAAAAAGCGGGCATTCCCGTGGAGGGCGAAGGCGAGTTTCGAGTCACGATTTCGGAGACCCCGAGGCGCACGGCGGGAATCGGCCCGGAGGACGACGGACATTATTTTCACATCAGCCCTTTCACCACGCAGGACCGCAAAAAACTGCCGCAGAACGAACTAGCCGGACTCGTCCGCGGCCTTCTCGAGCGGCTCCCTGAAAAACGTGTGGTGGTTTCGTGTGCCCCTAATGTGCGCGAACGTAGAAAATTGGCCGCTTTGTTGGCTGTGTTACCGGTGGCGCCGTGGCGAGTGTTTGACGGAACACTCGGGCTACTGGATCTGGCCAGTGTGATTGCGGGCGCGGCGGTTCATTTTGGAGGCGACTCGGGGGCGGTTCATCTCGCGTTGATGGCCGGGACGCCGTCGGTTTCGTGGTTTCGTCAGTATGAAGGGCTCAGCGATTGGGCTCCAAGCAGGCGACAGCACCGGGTGCTGGTCGGACTAGAGGCGGCCGGGGGCGGCATTGAAGGTATCGGGGCCGGGGACCTTCTGGATGCTGCGGCCGAGTTGTTGGAGGATAGAAAGCAGGAGCCCCCTTGAGTAAGTTCGCTATAGAATAGAAGATCCATCAGGGTACCTGCGTGGAGAGACTCTTTACGCTGTAACAAAAAGGCTGATACTAAATCCCGTGTGTTTTCTTATTGCGTACAGTATTTGAGCTATTTGCCTTTGACTATGAATCCAGAAAAGCCGGATACGGCCATCGGCTTTTGGATTCCATAGATAGCGGCCGATGCAAATTAGCATTTTGCAGGAGAGCAATTACTGGCAACTTTTAAAGGGCAGTTTGAAAAATCAACTAACCACCAAGCAGCAGTCCACTTCTTCAGGGAAAAAGTTTCGCGATGCTTCCGGGAAATCAATTTTTCAAACTGCCCTGAAATGTACAGAGTTGTGACCTCTATCCGTCATCTGGGAGCCTGATTCATGCGCGAATGTTTATTATGGGGGGCAACTGGACAATCCAAGGTCTTGCACGAAGCTTTACTTGGCGGTGATATCCAGATCGTAGCTGTGGGGGATCAGCGCGAAGTAACGCCTCCTTTCGCTGATATTCCCTTGTTGCTAGGAGCTGGTCGGACTTCTTCTGTAAGTCATTCATTATCAACAAATCGAACACTCCGAGCAAAAAGCTCCGGAGGCCTGATAATGATGCACTTACAAATGGCGGTGAGGTGAAGTCCGACAGACTCCTAGCACAGGAAAACCAGCATGCGTTATGTGCAAACGGTGCTACAGCAGTTATAAATTCCCGCAAAATCCTGGAGGAGCTAAAAAATCTGATCTTTGAAATGTTCGATAATGTCTCCTCCCTTTCTAAAAGAGTCGAGGGCATTCCGGGTGCTATTACCGACATGACGGCCCTAATCTTACTTTTGGAACGGTTTCCCGCGCGGATCCGAAACACTTACCGACCCTTTCACGGAGTCCTGGTTGATCACAACCTTTTAGCACCGGATGGATTTGAAACCGAAAACGGGCATAAGCATGTGGAGTGGATAGACGCTAAACCATACGGAAAGCTGGCCCAAGCAACCAGAGGAATGGAATTGGTGGAGTTTTATGCCATACACTTTAATGGCCGCGCAAAAGATTTTCTCAATCAATACACGTCTTCATTAAATCCCGAGGACTCAATGCTCCTTCGCCTTAACAGACTGCACTACTATTGCCGGAAGGTACTCCGCAAGCTGCACCTTCTTTGAAAGCATTATTGCCGCTTTAATATACTCTGCAAATGTGCCCTCAGTGGGCGGTTCCACGCTTCCTCCTGAAGCATTGCATTCGCACTTGATATTGAAGTGTGGGTGTTAGATTTATCGCAAGAGCCTCGCTTCGTCACAGGACGTCAAGGCGGTACAGCAGGAAACTTAGCGCTATTTTCCGGTGGACGCACCCGCATAGGGAGCGAAAAGCAACTCTTACTTTAACCCGCGATGCGGATTCGGGCCATTCATAACGCACACCGACCAGTTCCGCAAACGCCTAAGCGCTCAAATGACTCCGATCAAATTCCGCAAGGAGCGCCAGTCGCCGCTCTTCACCCACTCGCACTCTGCCAACCCGGTCAGCCTTTAACACCGCTTCGTCGCATATCGTAGATGTCATAGGTGTCAGAGTCTGACGCCTACGACATCTATGAATAGCGTGCTCGGCGTGACGCTTAGATACGTCAGTGAAAACCGACACAAACGAGTAAATGAAAGAGTTACACAAGAAAGACCTAGCCAGTCATCTTGACCCCGAGTCATGCGAGGAGGCCCGTAAGGGCGTTCGCGAAGTGTTGACAGGGGAAAATGCAGGCGAGCCATTGAGCCGCGAAATACGTACTCCCGAAATGCCGACGCTGTTAAGCGAAGCGGAAGGCAATACCTCTGAACGCGGCAAGGCGAGCGTGAAGGGGATTCGGCGCGGTCGCAGACCCTCTGCATGCATGGACAGTTTGTGGCCGGGAACTGAGAGATCCCGCAATTCTCCGGCAGCTGATGTGCCGCTGGAGCGCGGTGCCAAGGTCAATGACCGAACTGCACCGATGCACGATTGCGGGAAGTCGGACGAGGCCGTAGTAGCAGGGAAGCGAACGAACAATCCGGATCTCACGCAGGCGGACCTGTGGGGAACTGGAGCGGAGTTTGTGGAGCCAAGGGCCTCGACCAAGAGAAACGCGAGTCAACAAAACATCCCCCGGACACAGAGCCGGGTACACGGGATGTCCCATGAGTTGGAGCGCGTGCGCCAAAGAGCGCGTATAGACAAGAAAACACGGTTCACAGCCCTGCTCCATCATCTGAGTAAAGAAAGTCTGCGCCAGTCCTTTGCGGGGCTAAAGAAACAGGCGGCAGCCGGAGTGGATGGTGTGGATGGTGTGGTCTGGAAAGAATACGCCGAACACCTGGAGTCAAATCTGGAAGGGTTACATCAACGGGTGCAGCGGGGAACCTATCGAGCAAAGCCGTCGCGGCGGGTCTATATACCCAAAGCGGATGGTAAAGAG
>CAMCYN010000145.1 GCA_945883955.1 Akkermansia muciniphila | reverse complement strand
GTAAAGTTCTCTAAGGCGAGCCCGATAGGATCCATGAGGGTGTGACAGGAGGAACACAGGGGGTTTTGCCGGTGTATTTCCATGAGCTTGCGCATACTGGCCCCCGGCCCCCCTTTTTTGGCTTGCTCGAGGGTTGGGACATCCGGGGGGGCGGGGGGAGCGTGGGCGCCGAGCAGGTTTTCGAGGACAAACAGCCCGCGTTTTACAGGCGAAGTCCGGGTGGGATTAGAGGTCACCACTAGGAAGCTGCCGTGGGTGAGATACCCGCCGCGAAGACTCTCGGGCGGCAAATCGACCTTCTGCGGTTTGTTGCCTGTGACGCCAGGGATGCCATAAAACTGCGCAAGCGACTCGTTTAAAAAGGTATAGTTAGCCGTCAGAAATTCCATTGCAGGAAGGTTTTCTCGGGCGATGTGCTGAAACAGCATTTCGGTTTCAGTGCGCATGGAGCGCCGGATTTCGGAGGAGAAGATGCGTTGGCCGGTTTCAAAATCTTTGCCCAAAATCACCCCTCCCTGAATGGGTACCGCTTCCACATCGCGGGTTTGCAGCCATTGCCCAACGAAGTTTCTGGTGAAGTGGGTGAACCTGTAATCTTTCACCATACGGTCGACCTGTTTGCGCAAGTTCGCCCGTAACTTTCCCTCGCGCGCCAGCTTAAAGAGCTCGTCGTCGGGCATCGTGCTCCAAAGGAAATACGACAACCGGGAGGCGAGCGCAAATTCGTCCAAATTCTGGATTTTTCCGGGATTATCGGGCTCGGTCTGGATCTCCGATCGGAAGATAAACCGGGGCGAGGCCAGAACGGCTTTGAGCGCCTCGCCTATGCCTTTTTCGAAGCCCATTGCGGGCTGATTTTCAGTTGTCCGATATATGCTAAGCAGCCGTTCGAGGTAGGCCTCTTCGAGCGGACGCCGAAATGCCCGGGTCGCAAAATTCCGGATGGTTTCACGGGCGACAATCTCGCGCATTTTAGGTTCCGGAGCCGGGGGGCCAAACGGGAGTATTTTGCGCCCCTGAAGACCGGCTGGAGGATTGAGGGCGGAGGCGACGATGTCCTGGGCGGCATCCAAGTATTTTTCCAGAAGCAAGGGCGAGATATTTAAGACATCGCCTATAGTATCGAACCCATAACCTGTATCATCCGCGGGAAACTGGTCGTAAACATGGAACTCTACTCCAACAAGATCCCGGATAGTATTCTGGTATTCTTGCCTATTGAGCCTCCGGATAGTCACGCGGCCTGGATCGGGTTGTGCTGGGTCGAGCTTAAAGACAGCTTCTTCAATCCAGTTCTTAACAGCCTGTAATTTTTCCGGGGTGGGCTGCGGCTTGTCCGAAGGCGGCATCAACTGGGCATCCAGATTTCTCCAGACGGAAAGCCATGTCTTAATATCAGCCGTAAGAGCCCGCGGATCCGCGTATTTATCCAGAATAACGCCGCCCTTCTTGGATCCCTCCCCATGACAGTCATAACAATACTCCTGCAAGGCAGGCAGGATCTCCTTGTCATACAGATTGGGATCCGCAACTGCGTGCAGAGAAAGGGGCAGTTGGGTGAGGAGAATTGCGGCGGTTAGCGCGGCGGCGCGAATCGGAGTACTCATGGGGGAGGGGCTGGAAATAAAAAGGTTCTGTGCCTTTTATGGATTTTCGGGCAGGAGCTCGCCGCGTAATAATATACCCCCAATTCGAAGAGCGGTGCCGTTATAGATTTCGGCATTAAATCCGGGTTTGTCCTTTTCCTTATTGGTTACCGGGGAACGATCTGGTTGATCCGGACGCAGCGTCACAACGACCGAGTGTTCACCTGGCGGGAGATCTTCGCCGAGCGAAATCGTGGCAATCCGATGGTAAGAGCAATAACTATCAAATAAGGCGAAGGGTCCACGCACCTTGCCATCAACGGCAATATCCACCAGACCGCCGTCAGGTCCCATGATATCATAGAGCTTGGCTGTGGTTCCATTAAACCGGAATTTAAGTTCTGCGCCCGGAGTTAAGCTTTCCCACACGGCCGGCATTCGGCCCGTAGCGGTTTTATAAATCGTCATCTTTTGAGGCAAGGGATGCCATTCCCCGAAAAGGTGATGTTTTTCAACAGGCACCAGTTTGGCGTCCTGCCAATGCCCCTGGATAAATTCGCCGCTCAATCGCGAAGCATGATCGGGAAGCTCTTTGTGAGTGCGAAAAGCCGTGAAGGCTTTTTCCAATACGGTTTGGTACATCGAGTGGCCTGCTTCCAGGGGATGAACACCGTCTTTGGAAAACACCAAAACGTCGGGGGGCGCCTCGCCGGTTTCGGGGGCCGAGATAATCATTTTACCATCGCGCATCAACCCGGCGCTATGCTCGGCAAAATTGATGGACGGGATCCCGTGAAAGTCCGCCAGCATTTCCATAGCCGACTGCGATTGCGGTAGAACCCCGTCCGCGAAACTTTTTTCAAAGCCGTTCCGGAAGGTATAAATGAAACAGATGTCGCACTTGGGAAGGCGGCTCCAGGTCTGGCGCACAATACCTTCCATTCCTTTCCAGATCCGTTCGGGAGTGGAGCCCCCGTCATTTACCGAAAACTCCACAAACAACAGGTCGGGATTGTGATCCAAGGCGTCATGGGCCACGCGGAATACGCCAAGATCGCTTCCTGTACCACCAATCGCAGCGTGAATTTCGGAGAGCTCCGCCTTGGGAAACTGGGTTTTTAACCAATTCAGGCTTTTCACCCGCCAACCCGCCGCCGCGGTGATCGATCCGCCCAAATAAGCGACCTTAACCGGTCCGCCCTGCTCACATTTGGAAAAAAAGTGGCCCAATCCGCTTCGGCTTTGGAAGGGCGCTGCCGCCACCGCCTGGTAAACGGGCGTCTGGGCGAAACTGGAAGAAATAGCCGTGATACCGGTGAGCACAAACGGGAGAAACAAGCGGAGCGCAGACATAAATGGGTAGGATAGCAGGGGCGGTGCGATGGGACTAGAAAATGGGGTTTTAACACGGAGGCGGACGTCTTGGAAATCTTAGTAGAAAACACCATCCCGTGCAGTCCCCTCGTTGTGGGGTAGAGCTCCCAAAGCGGGATACGATAGGTTTTGGATTTCAGGACACGGGATTGTAGAAACTCTCCTGCCCCGATGGACTACCTGCTCACCCACCGCACCACCTATCAATACGCCGAGCCGGTCAGTGTATCGCATCACACTGCGCGGCTGGAGCCGGTTCAGAACGCACATCAGTGCTGTGAGGATTTTCAGATCCGTATCACTCCGCAACCCACCACGCGTAGTGTTCGGCGGGATTATTTCGGTAATCACGTTACTACCTTCAGTATCCGCCAATTGCACCGGCGTATGGAAACGGTGGCTACCAGCCGCGTCCAGGTGCGTGAGCGCGCCCCGATCGACCTAACCCAGTCGGTCCCCTGGGACGCAGTGGCTCGACGGTTTCGGGACCCGGTTTCGCCCCAAGACGTGGGCTCCTACGAGTTTTGCCTCGATTCGCCCATGATCCGGCTCTCGCCGGTGCTTGCCCGGTACGCACTGAACAGTTTCCCGGCCCGAACCCCGTTTTTGGTGGGAGTGGCGAATTTGATGCGTCGTATTTACGAGAACTTTGAATTCGATCCGGTAGCCACGGAAGTGGCGACGCCCCTGGAAGAAGTTTTTAAGGAACGTAAAGGCGTGTGCCAGGACTTCGCGCATG
This sequence comes from Akkermansia muciniphila, assembly GCA_945883955.1. GTDB lineage: Bacteria > Verrucomicrobiota > Verrucomicrobiia > Chthoniobacterales > Chthoniobacteraceae > Chth-196. The sequence continues at coordinate 4,886 of CAMCYN010000145.1, read as the reverse complement.
TGGCCATCGGCTGTTTGCGTTCCCTGGGCTTACCGGCGCGTTACATCAGCGGTTATCTGCGGACGATTCCCCCCGAAGGCAAACCGCGCCTGGAAGGTGCCGATGCGTCCCACGCCTGGTTCTCGGTTTTTTGCCCGCAACTGGGCTGGGTGGATTTTGATCCCACCAATAATATCCTGCCCTCCCACGAACATCTCACCGTCGCTTATGGTCGGGATTACAGTGATGTGAGTCCGTTGAGCGGTATTTTGACCGGTGGCGGAGAGCACACGGTGAAGGTAGCCGTAGATGTTGTGCCTCTTGAAACACCCCGGAGCGTTTCAAGGTAAACAAACTGACGTCGATGCAGTCTTAAACGTGCCGTTGGCGCCTCGCCTGTCTTTTCAGCAGGTAGATAAAAAACAAGCCGCCCAGCACGCTTGTGACGACCCCAATTGGGATTTCCTGACCCGGAAAAAGAATCCGGGCCACGGTATCGGCCCAGGTAAGTAAAAGTGCACCTCCGAGAATGGAAGCTGGGATTAAAATGCGATGATTGGGGCCGACTAACAGACGCATTAGATTTGGCACTAACAGACCCACAAAGCCAATAATTCCGCAAGCCGCCACCGCCGAGGCGGCTAATAAGGAGGAGACGATCAGTAGAGCCATCCGGGTAGGCTCCAGCCGGATTCCGAGATGATGTGCAGCTTCATCGCCCATGGCCAAAAGGTTCAGTGGCCTGCAGAAGTACACCGAAGCGAGAGTCCCTAAAATGGTATAAGGCAGCAGCGTCTGAATATAACTCCAGTCCCGATAAGCCAGACTGCCAAGCAACCACGCCATCGTGGAACGCAACTGATTTCCTTCCGAGCGCAGAAGCAGCAAGGTTGTAATAGCCTGTGCCAGGGCTCCAACAGAAATTCCGGTTAATAACAGCATAGACTGTGGAACCGAGTTCTCCCGTCGGGCGATAATATACACCACCAGGGTCAGGGATAACGCACCGATAAAGGCGCAAAGCGATACGGCATTGAGTCCAAAGGCCACCATGTGAAGTCCGAGGGAAATAGCGGTTACCGCTCCAAGGGCCGCTCCGGAGGAAACGCCGATAATGTACGGGTCCGCGAGGGAATTATGAAAAAGGGTCTGCATGATCAGACCGGCCAGTGCGAGATTGGTTCCGGCCAAAATGCCGAGTGCAATTCGGGGCAGGCGCAACTGCAGCAAAACCACGGTGGTGTCTTCCAGAGGCGCACCGGGCGCGGTGAATCCAAAGACGCTGCCCAGCGCACGAACCACCTGCACGGGACCGATAAATCCCGCCGAACCCAATGCGGCGGAAATAAACACACTCACGACCAGGACCAAAAAGATCGCAAGCAGCAGATAATACAAATGCCGCGTTTTCATAGATTCGGCGCGGGGACGATAGTAAAACTCAATTCCACGATCAAAGGAGCGGCTCGTTGTTATTCGCCTGAAGCTCCCGTCGGATGCGAACCGAGGGTCGGTTACTTTCCGGGGTCATATCCACGTGAACTCTGGCCCCAAAAACGGCCAACAGATTAGCCTCGGTCAAAACCTCTGCCGGGGTTCCATCGGCGAAGATGCGACCGTGAGACATCAAGAGCAGCCGGTCGGCGAATTCCGCGGCGAGATTTAAATCGTGAGAAACGCACAGGATAGTTTTCGGCGCCGAAATCCTCAGTCCGGCTAGCAGTTCAAACACCTGGATCTGGTGAGCCAGATCGAGGTGCGCGGTAGGTTCGTCCAGTAAAAGAACCGGTGTTTGCTGGGCTAAAGCCCGCGCAATAGTGACCCTTTGAAACTCCCCGGAACTAAGGTCCGTAACCCGCTTGGAGCGCAAATGAACAATCCCCACGGCCGCCAATGCCGCCTCGATGATAAGACGTTCGCCTTTGGTGTTTAACGGGAATAAAGAGCGGTACGGATAACGTCCGGTTTGGACGACTTCTTCGACCGAAAACTCAAACTCCGGAACACTCATTGGCGGAACCACTGCCAGCTGTCGGGCGAATTGTTTACGGGCAATATGACTTGTTTCCACGCCGTCCAGGCGAATGGATCCTTTGTGGGGATGAAGGCCGGATAGGCTGCGGAGCAGGGTTGTTTTTCCGGAGCCATTGGGACCGAGCACACAAACAAACTGGCCCGCCGGAATCTCAAAGCTCAGGGATTTAAGAAAATCGTCCGGTCCCGCCGATAGCTCGTGAACACTGATGGTGGAGGGCGACGGCATTATTGGTTTGGAGAACCAGGGTGTAAAAAGCGGGCGATCAATTCGGCGGCTTCCGCCATACGCGGACCAGGAATGGATAACAGGGCGTTTGGTACGGCAAAAATACGTTTATTTCTAACGGCGGCGATATTTTTCCAAAGAGTATCCTTTTGCCATCGCTCCAGAGCTTTTTGGGCTGCGGATTGGGAGTCGTTATCCACAGCGAGTAAAATTACTTCCGGATCGCTAGTCAGGATACTCTCCACGGAAAGCTGCGGCCAATCGGCTCCCCGATGGGCGGCTATATTCGCTCCGCCGGAAAAGGCGATTATCTGGCCTGGGAAGGTTTTTTCGCCGGCACTAAACAGGAGGTCACTTCCGTATAATAACAGCGTTCTGGGCCGAGGCAGGCTGGCGCTTATTGCCTGCAGGGCAGCCAGACGTCTATGGACCTCCTCGACTATGTGGCGCGCGGTGCTGAAGACATCCAGAGCTTTGCCGATCTGGATTAAATCAGCCAAAGCGCCTGCGATCCCGTTTTGTTGAAATACAGCGATAGAGAGGCCCAATTTTTCAATCTGGTGGATCACCTCCGGAGGGGTGAGGTTGGTGGCCAGAATAAGCTGGGGCTTTAATTTAAATAATAGCTCAAGATCGGGATTCTCAATTCCACCAATTTTAGGAAGGGCACGTGCAGCCTCCGGGAAATCGCAAAATCGGGTATTGGCAAGCAGGTTATCTTGGGCGCCGATGGCGTAAATACCTTCGGTAATACTGGGCGCCAAAGACAGGATTCGCACGGGTTTTTGTGGGAGCCGGACCATCCGTCCGGTTCCATCGCGAAACTCATAGGGATAAATGGTTGCCTCTGTTTCCACGGGGGTAGCCGTGGCATCGATCGGTGGGGCTGCAGACAATGATCCAAAAGACGAAGCCAGCGATAACCCCAGCAATAACCGGCCGAGCGCACGGAATAGGACCGAGTATAAAAACACTCCCATAAACGAAAGAAAAACCGGGAGTCTTAAGCTCGAAAGGCCGGCATTTTATTCAAACCCTTACTGGCGGAGATACATTTCGAGTTTCTTGCGCTGATCGTCGGTGAGTGGCGCGAACTCGACTTTAATGGAGGCAAACTCCGCGCTGAGTTTTTCGACATCGGCCGGAGGAAGATCTGTTTCGTAAAGGGCGAGCCCTTTAAGATTGGGTAGAGTCTTAAGCGGACGCAGACCTTCCAGGGTAAAATGCGCTTCCCCGATTCGGAGGGTTTCGAGGCTTTTCATCCCCAGAAGTGCCGGAATCGAGGCGTCACTGAGGCTGGGGGTTTTATTGCCGCTGCGAGGCAGACGCTGGCCCAGGCTTAGCTTTTGGAGGTTGGGCAATTTGGCGATTTCGTGATTCCCGGCTTCGGTTTGAAAGGTATGCCAAGTGGCGAGATCCTTTAATTGGGTGATAGAGGCTATGGCCGCGAAGGCTTCGTCGCCAATGGACATGCCGGCTACGGTCAGGCGTTCGAGTTTCGGGCACCCTTTGAGGTGGCCGAGTCCCACGCCGGTGAAGCCGGGCATCCGGAAAGAGAGATGGAAGAAGGAGAGGGCTTTCAGGTTGGTAAAAGCCACAAACTGCTCGAGGGCGGCATCGGTGATCTGGGCGCCGTCCACGCCAAAGGTTTCCAGTTCCTTTAAGCCGCTCAGCAGTGGGAGGGTGGTGTCGGTTAAACCGTTACAGCGCCCGTAGAGGGTGAGGGTTTTGAGATGCGCCAACGCGCCGATGGCTTTGAATTCCTCGGGGCCCAGCTTGGAGCAGTCGGTCAGGCCGACCTGGATAACATCGCCTTGCTGGAAGGTGATCTTGGCTCCCAAAGCCTCAAGTTGCCTTGCAACGGTTTGGTCATCGGCCTGCAACGGACCGGCCCAGAGCAGAGCCGCCAGGTTCAGGCACGGGATAAGAAACGGAATTGGAGAACGCATAACCGGTTTGTCGTTTATCTAATATTAGTTTTCAGCTCAGATAACCCATTCGCTATTCTTCATTATGCAATTGGATCCTGCACGCCTTCTGTCATTTGCCCGCACCGTTGGAACGCCTTTCTGGCTCTATGATGCGGCTACCCTTCGTCAACGTATCACAGATATCCAGCAACTCACAGGGGAGGGTATCCAGGCTCGGTTCGCAATGAAAGCGTGTCCGGCCACCAAAGTGCTTCGCGAAATGCAGGCCGCCGGCATCTAGATCGATGCGGTGTCGGGTAATGAAATCTTGCGCGCCCAAAACGCCGGACACTCCGTTGGCAACAATCCGCCAACGATCCTTTATACAAGCGACGTGTTCCGGGACAACGCTCTCTCCGTGGTGCTCGAGAACGGGATTTTGCCCAATATCGGTTCGGCCGGAATGATCTCGGACCTTTGCGCGGCGGGTTATCGCGGCCCGGTCTCGATCCGGGTGAACCCTGGCTTTGGCCATGGGCATGTGAATTCGTGTGACACGGGCGGTCCCAGCTCCAAACACGGAGTCTGGTTTTCTGATCTGGAAACTGTGGCCAAACAGGTGGAGTCGGCCGGGATGAAGGTGGTGATGTTACATTCCCACATCGGCAGCGGGCCTCGTTTCGAAGAACTCCACGAGAACCTGGAGCGGTTGGCCGGGGAGTTTGCCAATCTGC
>CAMCYN010000144.1 GCA_945883955.1 Akkermansia muciniphila | reverse complement strand
AGTCGTTCTTCAATGCGTTTCGCCGCCGATGTGACCAACGGAGCCATTCCAGATAATACGTCATCCGGAAGGCGCTTTGAGGGCCCGGAGAACCAAATCACAGCGACAACGTGGCCAGGACGGTCGAAGATCGGGGCTGCGATGCAGCGGATCCCTTCGTAATTCTCGTCCTTGTCAAATGCGTACCCCTGTTTCCTGATCTGCTCGCACTCCCTCCGAAGTAACCGGCGATCCGTGATCGTGTGCGGTGTCGTTGCGGGGAGCGGAATCTCCGTCAGTAACCGTTCGCGTTCCTGTTCCTCCTGAAAGGCAATCAGCGCCTTGCCCGGTGCATTGTCGTGGAGAAGAAGACGCAACCCCACGGCCACTCCGATCCGCACAGGCAGCCGGCTCTCCTGTGTCTCGATGATCACCACCTCGCTGCCGATGAGAATACCCAACTGAACGGATTCCTGAGTTAGATCGCGCAGCTCGCGCATCACAGGCAACGCACATTCGGTGAGGCTGTGGTCGCCGTTACGCGGTTGTCCGAGGAGCAGCACTTTCGAAGTTAGCCGGACTCGCAAAGTGGCGGGATCGCGCACCGCCCAACCCTGGTCGACAAGGGCCTGGATGAGCCGGAGTGTGGAATTTTTTGGCGAATCGATCGCGTCGCTCAATTGGGTGAGGGTGAGCCCTTCGGGAGCGAGATCGAGCGCTTCGACCAGAGCCAACCCGCGGCTGAGGGCCGGGGCCGTGGAATCAGTCTGAGGGGAGTTTGTGAGAGAGGGTTCCATGGGTGGAATCGGTTCCAAGAATCTACAATGAGGACCCTCAGCCCGCGCAGTCCTTAGAATCTAGACTAAAAAAACTTAAAATAATCCAAATCCACGGGGCACGACGACGCGTTGACGTCATTGGGGATACTTCTCCACGGCATATCCTCCAGGAAATCGCCAGTGCGCGGCATACACAAGGCGGGTTCGTGCTCGCCGAGGATGAACGAAATCTGGACAAGCTCGTGGCGCCCTCACCCGCTTGGTACTCCCTCGATGCAGTCTACTCGGACGACTTTTGCCTCAGTGTCCAGGTAGTGCGTGGGGATTGCGCGAACCGTGCCGATTTCGATGGCAGTCCGGAGGAGATGGCGGCCGAGTGTGGAGCACGGATGGCTTTACCTCGGCCAGGTGAGCCGTCGGCAAGGGGGCCAGCGTGGAAGGGATTCGTACCATCTGGAGCCCTACCGCTTCATTTTCTGTCTCTCCAAACACGATCAGGTTGGGAACCGCCTCAGCCATTGGATATCCCCGAAGCCTCCCGGGCCGCCAGTGCTCTCCTTCTCTTGTCTCCGTTCACGCCGCTTCCTCTTTTGGGACAGGACAGGGCTGCCTCGACCCCGTTTCGATCCATTACCGATGATAACCCCCAGCGCCGAGCGCTAGCCCGGGAGGGGCGCCGCTGGGGGCGTAGTGATGCGACACCTGCAGGGCGCGGAGTCGCATACCGGGAAGGCGCACGAATGGCGGCTGGTAGTGGATCTTGTCGGGGGGCACCGCCTGAGTTTAAGCGCGGATAGCTTTTGCCTGCTCACGGACCGTTTGTGGACGCGTGTGCTTTTCACGAATGAAAGCCGGTTTGTGGGCGCAAGTTTGCATGCCTTCGAAGGACCGGTGGCCGAGGTGGTGTTTCATTAACCGGAGATGCTGGTTTTGCTGCCGCGGACCTTATGAATGCCGTTTCCTGCATGCCCACGTCACATCCAGGCTCCAGTTCGAAAAGGACTTCACGTTTGAGGCCGCCCGCAAAATCGTGCCGTGGAATTCAATCGCGCTCGGGTTTTTCAGAAACGCCTATCGAAAGGGATTGAAAGGACGGTTCGGCAGGGGGACTCAGCACGGCCGTACGCCTGATTGTTTGCGATGTATATATGTAAACCAATGAAGATTAAGATTATGAGTGATCAAAATAGCCAAAGTAACAAAGCCCGGGTGATGAATCTACTGGGGGCAGCGCTGGTTGGTCTGCCCTTGAGCATCATGGCCGTCGACACGGAGGCTGTCTCAAGTAACGACAGAACCTTTCTGAAGGAGGCGTATGATGACGGGCTTGCGGAAGTGCAGTTGGCGGAATTAGCCAAAACTAAAGCGACCAATGCCGAGGTGAAGAAACTTGCCGAGCATATGGAAGTCGAGCACAGGAAGGCTAACGCAGAGTTGAAGATGCTCGCTGGGAGCAAAAAGGTGGAACTGCCTAGTACACCTGCCTCGGCCGCAATGAGCAGACAGAAGCAACTTGAGCGTAAGGAGGGGGCAGACTTTGACAAAGCCTTCGTGGATTTGGCAATTAGCGAGCATAAGACCACCATCAAGGAGTTTGAAAAGGTCGCTAAAGATACCAAGGACGCGGATGTGAAGGCGTTTGCTGAGAGAACCCTTCCCTCTTTGAGGGCGCACTTGTCCAGGAGTGAAGCGACGCAAAAGTCGGTGGGACGGTAATTGCTTTTGCGCAGCAGATTGGCTGCAGGGGACCGGTTGTCGCAAACTGCAATGGGGCTTCATGTGTCAGCCTGAAGCTCCATTGCAGAGGCCCGTGGCACTAGCGCGGTTCCGGCGGACCGGCTGAGAGTGGGCACGGCACTGGGGGATCCGCTGGGAGGGTTACGTGGAAGGGGTCAGGTTCGGGTCCGACGGGCCGTTGTTTCCCCGGCTTTCAGGAACGTCGTGTAATGTGGCGCAATGTGTGGCGGGGAGTGGGAGTGGCGGGAGTGGTCGTGGGAAGAGGTCGGTAAGATTCACGTCCAGAAACTCTTGCGGAATCGAATCTGATTATGGGGGGCGAGTATGTTTGTGCGAACACTACTACTGATTCTGTGGGTTGGAATGCTTCCGCGGCTCGCATCATGCCAGATGGAAAGGGCGGAGGTGAACCTGGCTTATGTGAGCCGGCTGGCGCAGGAACGTGCGACCAAGCCCTTCCAGAGCCCCCGGGCCGAGTTGCCGGAAGTGTTGCGCCAGGACGAGCTCAACTATGATAACTATCGCAAAATCCGCTTCCGGCACGATCGCGCGTTGTGGTTGTCCGAGAAGCTGCCGTTCCGCGTCGAATTCTTCCATCCGGGCTATATCTATCAGGAGCCGGTTCGTATTTTTGAGTTCACCAAAACCCATGTGCAGCGCATCCGGTTCGTGCAGGACTTTTTTGATTATTCAGATCTGAATATTCAGCAGCAAATTCCATCCGATACCGGCTACGCAGGATTCAAAATTGCTTATCCGCTCAATACGCCCGGCGGCTTCGATGAAGTGGCGGTGTTCCTTGGGGCGAGTTACTTTCGAATGTTGGGCAAAGACCAGCGTTATGGTCTTTCTGCCAGAGGACTGGCCTTGGACTGCGGTCAGCCGGATCGGCCCGAGCAATTTCCCATATTCACGGACTTCTGGATCGGGAAGCCGGCGCTCGAGGACAAGGCTTTGACGGTATTTGCCCTAATGGATAGTCCGAGCTGTACGGGGGCGTTTGAATTTCAGATTCGCCCCGGGTCGCACACAGTGGCGGATGTGGAGGCGGTACTAATTTTTCGGGAGGCGCAAAATATTCGACCAGTCGATGCGGCGGTTAAGCCGGTCGACTCCATAGGGCATGGGCCGCTGACGAGTATGTTTTTGTTTGGCGAAAATTCGGAACGTAGAGTCCCCGATTATCGTCCCGAGGTGCATGATTCGGATGGGCTACTCATCCACTTTGAGAATGGCGAGGTGGTGTGGCGACCCTTGGATAACCCGGTGAAAATACGCCACTCGCTTTTTGCCACTCAAAATCCGCGCGGTTTTGGCCTGCTGCAACGCGACCACGAGTTCTCCAATTACGAGGATATGTTTAACCTGTATCAGAAGGTGCCCAGTGTCTGGATCCGGCCCAAAGGGGACTGGGGGGAGGGGGCCGTGCATTTGGTGGAGCTGAACGCAAAGTACGAAGGTTTCGATAACGTGGTGGTTTTCTGGGAACCAAAACTCAGGCCGCCGCCGCTAACGCCCTGGACGTTTGGGTATCAGATTCTGTGGGGGCGCGAGCTGGGTCTTTCGGCCAACCGCGTACAATCCACCCGTGTCGGTCCGGAATCGCACGATTCCAGACGCCGCCAGATCCATATTGATTTCGCCGGTCCGTTGCTCGATTCGGCCGGGGAGAATGAGGCGCCTTTGGCCGTGGTGAGCTGTACGCCAAATGCCCGGATCTACGAAACGCAGGTGTTGCGTAATTCCTTTAGCGGCGGATGGCGGGTTTTGCTCAAGTTTGAACCGCTCGAGGGCAATCAGGAGCCGGTCGATCTGCGGTGTACCCTAAAGAGGGGGGAGGCCGTAGTAAGCGAAACATGGGCCTATTTATGGAGCATACCCCAAGTGCCGGAGGGGGAGCGTCCGCACTGATTGGTGGCCGCTCGCTGGAGGAATGGAACGCCGCTTACACCAGGGTGGAGGGGTATTTGTTCGCACTCCGGATACGGAACAAGTTGGTTCGCGCCCGAATCGTCTTGCGGGTGATTTCTGTAGCGATGGGACGCGCTTTGGCGGAACCGCACCGCACGGCGACGTGTATCGCAAGCGAGGAAATGGAGCGTTCGCTGATGCGCTGGTACGCTTTAATCTTCAGCAACACAGGCGAGGGCTCAGGCGAGGGCTCAGGCGAGGGCTCAGGCGAGGGCTCAGGCGAGGGCTCAGGCGAGGGCTCAAGCGAGGGCTCAGGCGAGGGCTCAGACTGGGAGCTCAGTACGCGTGGGCGTCTGGCCCTGTTGTTGGTGGATATGCCCGAGTGCTGGCAGGCGCAGTTCCTGCAGCCGCCTCCATGGCCCGCCGCATTTGTGGAGGCAATGCGCGCAAGCGATTTGCACGGACCGCGGTTTCAATTCTCCTGCATGCAGCCAAGGCCCCTGGATCTCGGGCTGGTCACCACCATGCAGAACTTGGGCAAACTCCCATATCTACGTATGGTTTTCGCGTGGGGCGTGTTGGTGATCGTGTTCGTTCTCATTTTTAAGCTCACCCACTGATCGCATGAGGACACAGCTTTACCGTGAAGTGCGGCCGCCCTTCGGGCTGCTTTCTCATAGCGGACGCGTCTTCGTCTTTTACTCCATCGCCGTCCTGCTGACGGGGATCGCGGCCCTGCTGTTTGCAGACCTGTTATGGCGGTTTGGTTGGAGCGCCTCCGGGACCCTTCTTTTGGTTTTGTTTTCGATCCTGTTCCTACTCGTCGCTATCGGCGCTGTTCACAGTCTTTACGGCTTTGTGTTGCGCCGGCAAGGAGGCGGGCGGCGTATTACGCAGTTGGGGGATTACCAAAATTGCACGCTTGAGGGGACTCACTCGGCCCTGATCTTCCCCATATTTAACGAGGATGTGTCGGCCGTTTATGCCAGATTACGCGCCACTTATGAGTCGCTTGTCGTTGCCGGGCAGGTGACGTGTTTCGATTTCTTTATCCTCAGTGATTCTACCGATCCAGATCGTTGGCTGGAGGAGGAGTGTCGCTGGTTTGAGCTGACCCATCGGCTCGATGCTCTGGGGCGTATTTTTTATCATCGCAGGCGCAACCATGAAGGCGGCAAAAGTGGCAATGTCCGAAACTTCCTCAGGAATTGGGGGCGGAGCTATCGGTACTTCGTCATCTTTGACGCCGACAGCCTGATGGCGGGTTCCACGCTGGTGGATCTGGTCAAGCTCATGGAATGTCACCCCGCTGTGGGGCTCATCCAGACGCCACCGGTCCTTGTGAATGCGCGCAGTCTTTTTGGACGTTTCCAACAGTTCGCCGTCCGGCTTTACGGGCCGTTGTTTGCCGCCGGATTAAACTTCTGGACGCAGGATGGGAGCACCTACTGGGGACATAATGCGATTATTCGGACGAAGCCGTTTATGGATCTGTGTGATCTTCCCCGATTGCCGGGGCGAAAACCCTTTGGCGGAAAGATTTTGAGTCATGATTTTGTGGAGGCGGCATTACTTGGGAAAGAGAACTGGCAGGTGTGGTTGGCCTGGGATTTGCCGGGAAGTTACGAGGAGGGGCCGGGCTCCAGCATGGCCAGTGCTCAACGGGATCGACGCTGGTGTCAGGGCAATCTCCAGCACGCTCTGTTACTTTTTGCTCGAGGGTTGCGCGGAACCAGTCGCCTCCAGTTTCTGTTCGGAATCTTCTCGTATCTTGCCGGGCCGATGTGGCTGCTCTTTCTCCTCATCGCCAGCTCGGGGGCCTGGTACAGGAAAGAAACCGGGCTCTCGGAAATTGTGGTGTCTGGGTTCACTCCTTTTATCCACTTGAGCAGCCGGGGGCATGGGCTCGCCGTCTTTGGCCTGGTACTGGGAATGTGCCTGTTGCCCAAAGCCCTGGCTTTGCTGGAGCTGGTTTTGGATTCGGAGCGTCAGCGTGAGTTTGGGGGACTGGCTCGAGCGGTGGGCAGTGTGGTGCTGGAGACGGTCTTTTCCACTCTCCATGCCCCAATCCAGATGATGTTCCACACCCAGTTTGTAGTCGCCACGCTCCTCGGCTACGCCATTCGCTGGGATCCCACGCAGCGGGAAATTGGCGCCACTACCTGGCAAGCTGCGCTTTGTTGTCATTGGGGCCATACGTTGCTCGGAATCGTGTGGGGAACGGGCATGTGGTGGATCGATCCACGAGTGTTTCTATGGTTTGTGCCTGTAGCGGCGGCCCTCGCCCTGTCAGTTCCGTTCGCAGTGCTCAGTAGTTCCGAATCCCTCGGGCTTGCCCTCCAACGTCGGCGCTGGCTTCTGACGCCAGAGGAAAGAGGGCCCCCTCCGGAACTGGTACGTTTTAATATATTTAACCACCTCGCACCGGCAGTCAGGACGCGCACCAAGGATTCGGGGCTCAAGGACGTGATCCTCGATCCCTGCATGAACGCAATCCATGTGTCACTTCTCGTGGAACAAACCAAACATCCCGACGAGTCGAATTCTTCAGGGCCGCTGCCAGAAGATTCTGCGAAATGGTTTGCGGTGGAGGAACGGCTGCTTTCCGGCGGGCCAGACTCTCTGACCGAGCTGGAAAAGGAGGCCGTTCTGGAAGATCCCGCCAGCCTTGGCAGACTCCATCGTGAGGTATGGATACGGGCAGAGGAGGCTCTCGCGGAGTGCTGGCGGGCCGGTTTTGAAGTGTACACCCGGGAACACTTCGAGAGTGGATGACCAGTGTGCCCTGCGGTGCCTGCTTTCAGGGCGGCCAAGGGGTTTGGTGCGGTTCAAAGAGGATCCCGGAATGACGTGTGCCGGCCGGGACATCCAGTTTTAAGGTCTGCCGCGAAATTAAAGCGGCGGCATTCTGAGTTGTCAGGGGTGGTGGTTCAGGATGACGCCTCTTTTGAGACGGTGGGGTTATTCCATAAGCCCACCGTCTCTTTCTTTTCCAGGAGTGACCCTCGCCCAGGCTTCTGGCCGCTGAACCCACTCAGGATTCCTGCCGGTTGCGCATCGAGTCGGCCACCTGGGCAAAGAAAGTCCCGATGAGAGCCGCTTCAGGCTCGCGGACCCCCACTTCCGCGAGGGCTTCACTCATGAGCGCCATCCAGCGATCGCGTTCGGCCAGCCCAATGGAAAATGGCATGTGTCGGGCCCTGAGCCTCGGATGGCCGCGTTCCTCAATATAAGTCTCCGGCCCCCCAAACCGGTACACCAGAAAGTCGGCGAGTCTCTTCTCCGAACCGCTCCAGTCCTCCGGCGGATACATCGGGCCGATTAAATCATCTGTGCGCACACGCCGGTAAAAAGCGCTCACCATGCTCCGAATGGTAGGCTCACCGAGAGCGTCGTGGAGTTGTGAAATGGGATCCATACCCACAAAATAAGTCACGAGGCTGACGAGGGACAATCTCGCCGGCATTTATAGGAATTCCCGCACCTGGATTCGACTCCAGCCAATGCTCCAGTCTACGGACGGGCCGGGGGGGGCGGGTTCGCCGGGCGCATACAACGGAATGTCAGATTGATTCGAGGGGCCGTGACCCGCTTTGACTTCGGGACACAGTGCAGCCAGTGGCTTTGGGTGGTGCCCTGCATCACAAGCAAACTGCCGTGCTCCAAAACAACTGAGACCCCTTGGGCGGAACGTTTATGTTTGAAGCAAAACTTTCGTTCCGCCCCAAAACTCATCGACCCTATGGCGCTTTGCGCAACCAGCGAGTGTTCGTCGTCACTGTGCCAGCCCATCCCCTCGGAGCCACTGTGATACAGGTTCAGGAGGCAGGAGTTAAAGGGCACCCCGGCGCGGGATTCCACGGCGGATTTGAGCGCCGATAATTCCGGCGTCCACTGCCGGGCGTGTTTTGTGGTGCCTGAATAGGTGTAAGTGATGTCGCTATCGGCAAACCAGGCAACCTTGCGGGCCGTGATGATGTGCTTTCCAAACAGCACCACCTCATCGCGCTCCCACGGGATGGTTTGCATTAAAAGCTCGAAAAACCGTGAAGCCTCGACTGCTGGCAGGATGGGGCCGAAGTAGTGGGCGGCACCATCACGCGGCAGGAGGTTTTCAGCCGGATTGGCTGCGAAAAGTTCCATTTCGACACCTTAACCCAGGCGTCCACATGTGCAGCCGTTAACCGGGTGTTTGAGTCCGTGTCTCCCCCGGGGGCGCCGGCACACCGGAGGTCACGCCGAAGGGCGCTTACTTTTGTGCGTCGG
>CAMCYN010000143.1 GCA_945883955.1 Akkermansia muciniphila | reverse complement strand
GGCAAAGGGGAAGAATAGAAAGCGTGCGGTGGTGGCAGAGGGAAGGTGGAGCAAAGTCGTAAAATGCGCTCGCCCGAGGCCGTGCGTGGGTTAAGACAACCGTTCATGAGTAGTCGCATTCTTGAAGGAAAAGTAGGCGTTGTCTTCGGCGTCGCTAACAAAAGGTCAATCGCGTGGGCTATAGCCAAGGCTTGGGCCGCCCAGGGCGTCCGTCTGATTTTTAACTACCAGGGGGAACGCCTGAAGGAGAACGTGGAGGAACTGGTGTCCGAATTTGGTTCCGACACCGTGCTTTATCCCTGTGATGTGACCAGTGACGAGGAAATCGCCGCGTTCTTTGCCAAAGTCCGCGAACACACACCAAAACTGGACTTGATGCTCCATTCCGTCGCGTTTGCACCGAAGGAAGCACTGGAGGGAAATTTTCTGGATACGGCCCGCAAGGCCTTTGCCATCGCGCATGACATCAGTGCGTATTCCTTGATTGGTCTGGCGCGGGAAGCCGCTCCGCTGATGACCGATGGCGGTTCGATTGTGGCGATGACCTATTACGGTTCTGAAAAGGTTGTGCCGCACTACAATGTGATGGGTGTGGCTAAGGCCAGTCTTGAGGCGTCCACCCGTTACCTCGCTCACGACCTCGGGCGTAGGAAGATTCGCGTAAACTGTATTTCTGCAGGTCCCGTACAGACGCTGGCGGCCCGTGGAATCTCCGGGTTTTCCGCTATGATGAAACATTATCAGGAACATGCCCCGCTGGGCCGGTCTTGTGAAACCGAAGAGCTCGGAGCCACCGGCGTTTTCCTGGCCAGTGACGGCGGCGCTGCGATTACCGGACAGGTAATCTATGTGGATGGCGGGTATCAGATTATGGGGATGTAAATGGGGCGCCGTTCCCTGCGCTAGTTCTTTATCCGTAAGGCAATGTCCCGTCCAAAAGACCGTATCGCGGTGAACGGCCCTCAAGGGGGGTTAAACGCTGCATTTGCAGCGCTTCATTTGGACGGCTTGCCTGTCGGGCCGGAGATATCGGTGCCGGAGCCTGACCTGACATCGGCGCCCCCGGTCAAACCCGGGCGTGTCGTGCTGCGTCGTGAGACGGCGCATCGGGGCGGGAAGACGGTTTTGGTGGTGGATGGGTTCGGTTTCCAGCACAGCGAGGCGATGATCGAGGCGCTGGGAAAGCGGCTCCGGAACGGATGCGGCTGTGGCGGTACGGTGCGGGAGCGGGTGATTGAATTACAGGGGAACCAGCCTGCGCGGGTGCGGGAGCTTCTGGAGGCGGAGGGTTTTCAGGTGGCCGGGGAACGTTGAGGGAATTGTGATGAGCGAGACTGTTGCAGGTGGAGTGCTGGTGGTGGTTGAGGGAGTGGATGGCGCGGGTAAAAGTACGGTGTTGAGGCGTTTGGTGGAGTTTTGCGAGGCACGCCATTTGAGGTGTGTGCTCAGCCGCGAACCTACGGACGGGCCTTGGGGCAAACGGATCCGCGGAACGGCCGAGACGGGGCGTTTACCGTTGGCTGAAGAACTAGAGCTGTTTATCCGCGACAGGAAAGAGCACGTGGAAAGCCTGATTTTGCCTGAGATGGCCCGGGGAGCGGTCGTGCTGCTGGATCGCTATTATTTTTCGACGGCGGCGTATCAGGGGGCTCGTGGGGCGAATCCCGAAGAGGTTCTTGCGGCCAACGAGCAGTTTGCCCCCGAGCCGGATCTCGTCCTTTTGCTGGATTGTGCGCCGGAGGTTACCCTGGAGCGGATCCGGAAGAGGGGAAGTGTGCCGGATGAGTTTGAACGGCAGGAGGCGCTGGAGGCGGTGCGCCGGATATTTCTTTCGATAAAGCGGCCTTTCATCCGGGTGGTGGATGCGAGCGCCGTGGCGGAGACCGTGGCGGAGAAGTGCGAGTCTTTGCTTGAGGAAATCCTGATAGGCAAAGCCTGAGTGGTCTGGGCGGAGTGGCGACGCTTGATGGGGGGAGATGCGGCCGGGGGGGAGCGTTGCTGCGAAGGGGAAGGTGAGACGGATCTTATGGTCGACGGCTTTCAAAACGGGAGCTGGAGGCCGGGTAGGTTGGTCTCGTTAGTATGCTTATCGGCAGGTGATTAAGATGCCACTTGCCGGGGGCTGAAACTGCATAATACAGACATGAAAACTATCAAAATACTAGCACTTGGCCTCCTCTTGGGCGGCGGGATTGTTTGCTCGCCAACGGCCTACTCCGCGGAGCCAAAAACGCCGGGGGAAATCAAGGAAGGCGACAAAAAGGAAGGCGACAAAACAGCCGAACCAGAATCCAAGCCGATCCCTTTTCAGGGCAAGGTGTCCTCTGTGGACGCTCCTTCGCGCACGTTCACCATCAACGGTAAAACAAAGGAAAGAGACCGTGTCTTTAAGGTTTTAGACAACACCCAGATCCTGATCAACAACCAGCAGGCCGACTTTCGTTCCATAGAGGTGGGGGAAATTGTTCGTGGGCAGGCGTATAAGCGTACGAATGGCTGGGATGCAAAGAAGGTGATGGTGGGGCCCAAGGAAGAGGCGCCGGCCAGGCGTTAAGATACTCAAGGGTATGCTATAAGAGGCCGCCGGGATGGTTCCGGCGGCCTTTGATATTTTAGACACACGGAAGGGGGCCGGGGGCAAGCCGGGACAGGAAGAAACTGAAAACTGGGCTTGCCAATGGTTGCTCCCGCTAACAAGCTCCCAGCCCTTTTCTCAAAAGCTGCACAAGATATGTCCACCGAACTAATGACGGAATTGCTCGAGGCAGGTGTCCACTTTGGACATCAGAGCAAGCGCTGGAACCCGAAAATGAAGCCTTTCATTTTCGAGAAGCGTAATGCCCTACACATCATTAACCTCGGTGCGACTGTTGAGCAGCTCGAATCCGCGACCAAATACCTCTCCGCTCTGGCGGCGAAAGGTGGAAAGGTGCTGTTTGTAGGTTGTAAGAAACAGGCACAGGAAGCTGTGAAGGAAGCCGCAGAAGCGTGTGGCCAATTTTACGTCAACCAGCGTTGGCTGGGTGGCACGCTCACCAACATGACCACGATTCGTAAGAGTGTGGCGCGTATGGGTTACATCGAGCAGCTCGAAAAACAGCCTGAATACTCCAAGATGGGGAATCAGGAAATCTCCGCGCTCCGTCGCGAGGGTGAAAAACTCAAGCGTAACCTCGATGGGATCCGCACCATGGAAAAGCACCCGGATGCGATGATCATCATCGACACTGTGCGCGAAGCCATTGCCGTGGCTGAAGCCCGTCGCTTGAACATCCCGACCATTGCGATCGTGGATACCAACGCGGATCCTAATCTCGTGACCTACCCGATTGCTGGAAACGATGACGCTATCCGCGCTATTCGTGTGGTGCTTCAGAAGCTGGTGGATGCCATTGTGAGTGGCAAGGGCGGCGGACGTCCTGCGCAGGATCTCACAGCTGTTAGCGAGTAACCCATTTTCCAGCCAGATCCGGTGCAGCTTTCCGGATCTGGAGGAAACCTCGGAGAGTGGTCTTCAAACCACGTCTCCATGAATAGACCGGCGAGATTCGCCGGTCCGTCTATTTCCAAACATAACCCAAATTCCTAGATATAATGAGCGAGCTCGTAATTGACGCCCAACTGGTTAAGACTCTCCGTGAAAAAACCGGCGCAGGCTTGATGGAATGCAAAAGGGCCCTTGCCGAAAACGGTGGCGACCTCGAAGCATCCGTGGATTTTCTCCGTAAGAAAGGTGTGGCCAGTGCCGCCAAGAAGTCTGACCGTGAAGCCAAAGAAGGTGTGATTGCCCAGGCAATCCTGCCCGGCTCGAAGGTGGGCATTCTGGTGGAAGTGAACTGCGAAACCGACTTCGTTGCTAAAAACGAAGACTTCCGCGCTTTGACCGATTCGATTGCCAAGACCTTCGCGGAAAACCCTGCCGCTGACATTGAGCCAGCTCGTGTGGCTGCCGTTCAGAAGATGGGGGAAAATATCCGGGTCCGTCGCCAGTCCCGGATTGAAGTTCAGGGAAGCGGACTAGTGGCCGCCTATATTCACAGTGGCGCCAAAGTGGGCGTGCTTGTGGAAGTGGGAGCCGCCAGTGACGCGACCACACAGACTGAAGAGTTCAAGCAGCTTGTGCGTGATATTACGCTGCAAATCGCCGCTGCGAGCCCAGTTTGCGTGACCCGCGACAGCGTTCCTCAGGCTTTGGCGGATCGGGAACGCGAAGTGTATCGTGGCCAAGTGCCTCCCGGGAAACCCGCCGCTATGGTTGAAAAGATCGTGGAAGGCAAGATGGACAAGTTTTACAGCAACATCTGTCTGGTTGATCAGTCGTTCATCAAGAACCCGGATCAAACCATCAGCCAGCTGATTGCTGAGAAGAACAAGGCTCTTGGCGAAACGATCAGCATTCGCCGCTTTGAGCGTTTTTCGGTGGGTGAAGAACTCGCTGCCGGCGCTTAATCAAACCCTGAGTTCTCCGGATCGATCCGGAGCATCTGTGAAAACGCCGGCTTCCTTTTGGAGGCCGGCGTTTTGTTGTTCTCTGCCCCGGAAGCGTTTCCTTCCCTTGTCCCCGCGCCGAGGTGCGGTTAGATTTTGCGTCGATGTGCCCCCCTGTTTTCCGCTTCAGATCTGCACCGCTCTTGGCTGTGGTGGCTTCTTTTGTACTCGGGGCGTGTTCGAATAACCCTTACCCGCCAGCCCAACAAGCGCTTAGGGAAGATGGCTCGCCGTGGCTGGTTCGCTACGGGGCGATGCCTGAGGATCCTCGCTCGCTGGACCCCCAAGTCTGCTACGACAGTGTCGGCAAGCGTATCCTGGAGCCTATTCAGGAATGCCTTCTGGAGTATCACCCCTTTAAGACCTCTCCCTACGAGCTGCGTCCGTGTCTCCTTACGGCTTTGCCTGAAAAGGTCGAGCGTGCCGAGGGAGGGGCCATTTACCGGTGCACCCTGCAGCAGGGGATCTATTTCCATGATGACCCCTGTTTTCCCAATGGAAAAGGGCGCGAACTCGTGGCCGAAGACGTGCGTTTTGCGTTTCAGCGTATGGCGGATCCCAAGGTGGAGTGTCCGGCTCTGTCTACGCTGCAGGATTATGTGGCCGGATTGGGGGAGGCTTTTGAGAGCGCGCGAAAGGCGGGCAGTTTTGATTACGGGAAGCCGTTGGCCGGGCTGCAGGTGACCGGGCGTTACACGTTTGAGGTACACCTTAGCCAGCCTTACCCCCAGATCCTCTACTGGCTGGCGATGCCGTTTGCCGCGCCTGTGGCTAAAGAGGCGGTTGAATATTACGATGGAAAATCTCATGACGGTGTCGCCAGAGACCATTTCCGGTTTCATCCGGTGGGCACCGGGCCTTTCCGGATTGCAGAGTGGAAACGTAATTCTGCCATTCGTCTGGTGCGCAATCCGGCCTATCACACCACCCGTTTTCCCGAAGACGGCTGGATGCCGGATCAGGAAGCACTGTTGCGCCCGCTGGCCGGCCGTTCCTTGCCGCTAGTGGACGAGGTACACATGACCATCTTTCGGGAAACCATCCCGATCTTTATGCTCTTCCGGCAGGGCTATCTGGATGGGATGGGGTTGGGGAAAGATGCCTTCTCCAGCCTGATGACGCCGGACAGGAATTTGTCTCCCAAGTACCAGGAGCGTGGGGTGGCGCTGCACCGGGATACCGAACCGAGCACGTTTTACATGAGCCTCAATATGGAGGATCCGATCTTGGGGCCTAACCGCAAGCTGCGTCAGGCTTTGTCCGCCGCGTTTAATACCCAAGCCTATCTGGATATTTTCCACAACAGCGTGCCGATTGTGGCTCAACAGCTTTTGCCTCCAGGAATTGGCGGGTTTCAACCCGACTTCCGCAACCCTTACGGGTTTGATCTCGCGAAGGCCAAAGCGCTTTTAGCTGAGGCAGGTTATCCGAATGGACGCGATGCTTCGGGGAAAATTCTGGAGTTAACCTTCGATGTGAATGCAAACAGTGCCGATGAGCGCTTGTCGGCGGAGTTTGAGCAAAAGCAGTTTGAACAGCTCGGGATTAAAATCCGGGTGGTGGAGAATACGTTTGCGCGACTTATGGAGAAGCTCGATCAGGGCAGCTTCCAGATAGCCTCGGGCAGCGGCTGGTCGGCGGATTATCCCGATCCCGAGAACTTCTATTTCCTGTATTACAGTAAGAATCTGCCCCCTGCCGGTAAGAACGCCTCCCGGTACAAAAATCCCGAATACGATCGGATTTTCGAAAAGATGGCCGTTATGGAGAATTCACCAGAGCGGCAAGACTTGGCCCGCCATTTGACGGCCCTGCTCAGCGAGGATGTGCCGCATATTCTCCTCATGCATCGCTCCCTTTTTGCGCTCACGCAGCCTTGGGCGCCCCGGATTCAGAGTAATCCGATGCTCGAAGGCGGCCTCAAGTATGTGGTTCTAAACAACGAACTGCGTGATCAAAAGCGGCGGGAATGGAACCGGCAGGCGCTTTGGCCCCTAGGGTTACTACTTGGATCGTTGCTCTTGGGGACTGCCACAGCCGTACGTTCTTACCGGAAAGCATAAGCCATGTTTGCCTATATCCTGCGCCGCCTGCTGTATTCCGTTCCGATCGTTTTCGGGGTAATGCTTATCACCTTTGTGCTCTTCTTTGTCGTCCAGAGCCCGAATGCGATGGCGCGCCGGGTTCTGGGACCGAAGGCTACTCCGCAGGCCGTGGAGAACTGGCTCCATAATCGGGGTTACGACAAGCCGCTGATTGTGAATACCAAGCCGGGTGAACCCGTGTACGACTCCCTGTTTTTCAACCAGATGCGCCGTCTGGCCGTGTTTGATCTCGGAACGTCCGATGTCACGGGGCGGCCGCTAAAGCAGGTGTTTGCCTCGGGGGCGTTGCCGTCCCTGCTCATTACGTTCCCGGCCTTTGTGGTGGGATTTGCCGTGGCGCTGGGGTTGGCGTTGTATCTGGTTTTTGTCCGAAACTCGGCCATGGACATGACGGCTGCTCTGCTGTGTGTCGCCCTGATGAGTATGCCGGTAATGGTTTATATCATTTTCGGCCAATACCTGGTTGCCCAGGTGCTCAATTATTTCCCGGCCTTCGGCTTTAACTTGCAGGGGTGGTCGACGACGAAGTTCCTGCTCCTGCCTGTCGCCCTGATGGTCGTGAGTGGTTTGGGCGCTGAAGTGCGCCTGTACCGGGCGCTGTTTCTAGAGGAAATGGGGCAGGATTATATCCGGACGGCCCGTGCCAAGGGGGTGTCCAATACGGTGGTGCTTCTGGTGCATGTGCTCAAAAACGGCATGATCAACTTGATTACCCTGATTGTGGCGTCCCTGCCTTTTCTCATCATGGGGTCGCTGGTTTTGGAGAACTTTTTTGGAATTCCAGGGCTGGGGAATGTACTGTTTACGGCCATCCAGGCACCGGATTTTGCTGTAGTGCAGGCTTCCGTGTTCCTCGGGTCGCTCCTGTACCTTGTGGGACTTTTACTGACTGACCTCTGTTATGCGTGGGTGGATCCACGCATTCGTATCCAATAATCTCCCATGGCATTCTTTGATCAACTGTGGGTGCAGAATTCCCTGATCGCCCTTGCCTATACGCTCCTGGCAATTTTCCTAATCAGACGGGCTCGGAGTGAGCATTGGACTTCCGCCTGGGCCCGCCTCCGCAGGGATCGGACTGGCCTGTGCTCGCTCGGGGTAATCCTGATGTACCTGATTTTTGGAACTCTCGAACTCATCCGGGTGCCGACTCAACAGTCGAGCCAATCGGTGTTGGAGATTCTCACTGCCGGGATTCCGCAGGAAAAAGGGTATTCGGCCCCTTTGGCGCTGACTTCCCTGTCGGTGGCCAATCCCAAGCCCCTCAAGGGCCGTCATCTCCTCGGCACGGATGCTCTTGGGCGGGATACGCTCGTGCAGACTTTGAAGGCCACGAGGACGGCCTTGCTTATTGGCGGGCTGACCAGTGTGATTTACATCCCGCTGGGGGTATTGCTAGGGCTTTTGGCCGGATATTATCGCCGCTGGGTGGACGATCTTGTGCAGTATCTCTACAGCACAATTGCGGCGGTCCCGGAAATTCTGATGCTGGTGGCTGTTTTGCTCGTTCTTGGCAAAGGCTTGGGAACAATGGCCATAGCCCTTGGGATTACCGGCTGGGTCGGGCTGGCGCGTCTGATTCGTGGCGAGACGCTTCGGCAGGTGGAGCGTCCTTATGTCGCGGCGGCCAAGGGGATGGGGCAGTCGGACTGGAAAATTTTGAGCCGGCATCTGCTCCCGAATGTGATGCATCTGGTGGTGATCAAGTTCGTGTTGGGTTTTTCCGGGTTGGTTCTGGCGGAGGCTGTTCTGAGCTATCTGGGGGTGGGGTCGCCGGTTGGAAGCGCCAGCTGGGGAGCGATGATTGACGCGGCGCGATCAGAATTGTCCCGCGAACCGGTGGTCTGGTGGAACCTGACGGCGGCGACTCTGGCCCTTTTTTTTCTGGTTCCGTCCCTCAACCTATTTGGGGATGCCTTGCGCCGTGCCTTTGATCCCCGCCGAGGGTAAAAAGTTCCCCCCTTTCTCTCATGATTACGATCCGCAACCTCTCCATCGACTTTGCCACCGAATCGGGGACTGTCCCTGCCGTTCGCGGAATTAATCTCCAGATACGCCCGGGTGAAACCCTGGCCGTGGTAGGGGAAAGTGGCAGTGGAAAAAGTGTAACCGGGCTGGCGCTGACCCGGTTGTTGCCGGAACCGCCTGCGGTGTACGCGTCCGGGGAGATTCTTTTTAACGGGAGAGATGTGCTGAAAATGAACGCCCGCGAATTACGGGCGCTGCGGGGCGGAGAAATCGCCTACGTATTTCAGGAGCCGTCGACCTCGCTGAATCCCGTTTTTACCATCCGCAATCAGATTGCGGAGGCCATCCGTCTACA
>CAMCYN010000142.1 GCA_945883955.1 Akkermansia muciniphila | reverse complement strand
GGGACCGGGGCTCTGCGGGAGGGGTCGCAATAAGTCACAGTAAGCTCGTCTCCTTTTACAAAATAAATGGCATCCTGTTTAAAGCGCAGTCCGATATCGCAAGCCGCGTGAAAAGGAAGGGCAACGGCCCATCCCGGTTCGCAGTGGTTGGTAATCGGGGAGTATCCCGTAATGCGGAGTAACCAGACCCGGGCGGCTTTTAAAAAGGACTCGAGCTCTTTGTCTGCATCGCTGTTGCGTTCTGCGCTCCAATGTTCACCTGTGGTTTCGTAAGCGGTGAGGATTGCGAATTCCGAAGGCCAGCTGGGGTGGGGATCTTCCAATTTAAAGCGGGTCTCAAAGTAGGCCGGATGCATTATAAAAGATAGCAGAGGGACAACGGAGTCGGATAGCCCTGATTTATCATCGTTCTTGGACCAATGGTTAGACGTCAATGAAGGGATCTTTGGGTTTCCGGGCGGAAAATAAATTGCGGAGATCGAGTCCGAAGTAGGCCAGGCAGTTGATGAGCAAAAGAGCTGCCGCCGCTTCATCCAGATTGCCGAGGAAAGGAATATTGTCGGGAATCAGCTCAATAATCCCGACTCCAATGTTGAGCAGGTATAATATCGAGATAAGCCCCATAAGGCACACTGCCAGATGCTTGATGTATTTCATCGTGTTTCTCCGTGTTTACTTATGTGGAAAATTTCATATCTGCATAAAACTCGAGCAATCCACAGTTTTGGCACCGGAATACGCTGACAGGAAGGCCGATGGATGTTGGTGTCTTGATTCCAGTCCAAAAAGACTGCTCGGGTTCTCCCTTATGCCATTTTTCAATATAGGTGCCTTTGAGGGAATGGGCTGAACAAAATCCGCGAATCATTTCTCCATGGCATTTCGGGCATTCTTGTTTGTTTTTGTTTATGGGTGGTTGTGTCATAGTTGTCGCGGTATGTATTTCGGCTTAATGGCAACCAGCCGCCATACTGAGTGGGGAATTATTACTTTCGAGGAATAGCTGACGGAATTTCGTCACTTGTGGATGGGAGGTGATTTAAGCCGCAGACGCAGCATGAGGTCAGGATTCGGAGGGATGGGGCGGTAAACGTGCGGGTTGAAGCTTAAAAGGGGAAGAAGGGAGCGGTTGCGCCCTGATACAGTCTTCCAAACCGTTCTTGAGGCGCGGGGGCGCAGGCACCATTGACGCGTGGAACAACGGGGCTCATCTTCGTTGGTTCGTGACTCACTACCAGACCCTCGGCGTTGCGTCCGATTCGAAACTCGAAGTCATCCGTTCGGCGTACCGTGCGCTCGTTGGAAAACATCACCCCGATAAAGGCGGCGACCCGCTCTTATTCAAGGCGGTCCAGGAGGCCTACACCGTGCTCAGTGATCCTGTCACCCGCCGGGCCTACGATGTGGCTACGAAAAAGAAACCCGTGGAGTCTCTTCCAGCTACGGCGGCCCTCCTGGTGGCGGAATACTTTGCAGCCTGTTAATCTCCATGATCCTAGCACCCAGCGACATCGCGGAATACGAGGAGCAGATCGCCTCCTTTTTTCGCCGCACCAAATCCAAAGCCGAAGGCGAAGCCGCCCTCAGCGTCCACGGAGCCCTTCTTCTGGGAGCACTTCCTGACCTTCTGTCCACGATCCGCGATTCCCCAGCCTACGCTGGGGTCGCCTTCTACGGCCGATTCAAAGCTGTGGATCTCAAGCTCATCAAGAAACTGGCTTTGGCAAAAACCGCTGGTGCCCCCGCCCTCAGCCAGATCCGAGCCGCCAAAGCACTTCAAGTCTCAGCTGCCGCCAAGAAGGGCTGGGATTTTCTATTGGGAACGGATGTCGACGCCCTCTGGAACGCCATCCAGCTCAATCTGTGTCGTCCCACGGTGGCCAAAGCGGAGAAAGTCCCGCATCCGGATGCCAATTCGGACGGAGACGATTATTTTGACAATCACCGCGACTCAGATGGGGACGGGGACGAAGAGAAGGAATGCGACGAGGAGGACAATGATGACAACAGATAATACTTTGGTGGTCCGTGCGGCCCTGGAAAGCGGCGGAGGCGCAGCCGAATCCCAACTGGCTCTCATCGCCTCTACCGGAGGAGATTCACAGCTTCAGCTGGTGGTGGAGAATTTAACCGCCGCCGAGATCAACGTCATTGTGGAAGAGGCTGACATGTCCAAGCCGTCTGTCGCACACGCCTTCATTTCGCCGGCCCAGTTTCTGGAGGCGTTCGAACGCCTGGGTTCCCGGTGGTCCCGGATCGATTCGATTGAATCGGCAGGGGATTACGAAGGCATCCAGCATGATGTGGAAGATTTTCTGTGTCCGATGATCTTAGCCACGGGAGATCCCGACCGGATTAAACTGATGATCACGACGCTGTTCGAACACCCAATGGGTGGCGAAGCAGTGCTTTTTGCGGCTCTGGAAAAGAAGGACTATTTCGAGTACATGACCGCGCCCGGGGATTATCCGATCAACCGTGGCACGTGGCAGGAACTGCTGAGTGTGACCCGGGAATATCATCCGAGCGGTTATGCAGAGATCGAGGAACAGGCGCGGGCGATCTATCAGGATCCCGAAGTTGGAAGCCTCGATTTTGCAAACGGGTTCATCCTCGGGATGCTGGAGGAAGCGCGGAAGTTCCACGCTACGGAAGAGGCTCCTGAGGAGGAGTTCGTGGACATTTAACCCGTTCGAAGCGCTGTGCAGGTACAGATTCTAGATTCCAGGCCGCCGTTGAGTGTGGCGATTTCGCTGGCGAAACAAACCGGGGCGCCCTCGCTCGCGAAGTGGCAGGACGAATTGACGGCAATGGCCACCGAGGTGACCCGGAAATATTTCGGCATGTTAACCGAGGAGGCGGTTCGTGATGGAGTCGCGGCCTGCATCAATTTGTTGAGCCTCGGATTGCTGCAAAGCAGTTCGGGCGCCGTGGAACCGGAGGTCTGGTTGCAGACGCTTCAAACGGGGGGGATCCGTGGTGTGAGTAAACTTGCGGTCGAACAGATTAAAGCGTGTGACGCGTTGCCGGATTACGCAGTGGTTTTTGCTCCCAAAGAAACGTCGCGTCCGTCGCTCCTGCTTTCCCTGTTCGCGTACGCCTCCAAGACGGATGCCGGGCGCACCTACGCGTATTTGATGCGGGAGACGGCTCAGCGCCGTGAGATCAAACGGCAGATCGGGCTGGCGGAATGGCTTCTGAATTATACGCCCAGTGGCCGGAGTATCCGTCGTGACATGCAGGCGTTCAGTGAGTTTGGAGGCGAATCGCCGGATGCCGATCTGGTGATTCACCAGGTACTGTCGCTGGTTTGCGGGGGAGCAAAACCTAAGCCTTATGCCGAGTCGTTGGAAGAGGAGCCGGACATGGGCCCGCCGGATTTTGCGGTGACGCGCTTCGGTAAGAAGGCCTGGAGTGAGGCGCGCCAGCGTTACGAGGAGTTGATCGCGAAGCTGCCAGAGGAATTACGGCCCGCATTATTATCAAATGATGTGCCGTGGTTTGATCGGTTCATTTTACCGGCCACAGCGAAGCCCAGAGATGCCAGGCTTTAACTCGAAAACAGAAGTTCACGCGGAGCGCGGAGGCCAACAAAAATCTGAATGATGAGGCCGGCAATAAGCATCGAGAACCACGTTTTGGGTCGTCGAAAGCGTCCGCTTTGAAGATGTCCGGAGCGAAGACGGCTCCGCCGCACCACTCACCGCATCCCTCGATGCCTCAGGCGGAACTGTCTCGGTGCGGCAGGTGTATTTGTCTTCGCTCAACCGGAAGACGCCCGGCGTGGGTAAAGCGGATGAACTCCGGTACCGGGAAGGGTTTCTGGGACTGAAGATGATCGGCTACCAGGGTTACTGCTCCTTTGAGCGTGGGGATCGGGACACCTTTCCGTGCGGTGTTTCCCAGCCGATGGAGTTCCTGCGCCGGGTGTGGGCGCAGGCTTAACCGATGGTGCAACCTTTAGTCAATAAGGACTATCCATTTACAATTTTATAAGCATAAAGAAATACATTTCTACGCCCTCGCTTTGCTGCGCCGCATTTCTGGCGATCGCGTCTACTGTGAGTCTCTTCGCCTGCCCCACTCCGCTTTTTGACGGAAAGACCTTCGCGGGGTGGGAAGGGGACACCCAGGTTTGGCGAATCGAAGAGGGCGCCCGCGTCTCTGGCAGACCGGACGTGCGCCAGCCGGGAGCGATCTGAACGGGTGGCATTACGCGGATGAGCCTGATCTGGGCCCGGCGCTCCATGCGACCGACGGACGCTACAGTCCGAGCGGAGGTGCTTTGGTGGTGAACCCGGAAGATCCGCAAAAAGGACGGCACCTGCGCCAGCTCTGGACGACCCGGAATTTCCCGAAGGATTTTGTGCTGAAACTGGAATTCCGGGCGGAGGCAAATGCGGATAGCGGGATTTTCCTCCGGGGCAAACAGCTCCAATGCCTCGAGTACTGGATGGCTGGTATCCATTACAAACTGCAGGATTACAAATGGCAGAACTGGAACGTGGTAGAAATCCGGGTGAGTGGCACCTCGGCCTTCTGCACGTGTAACGGTGAGGTTCTATCGGGGAGTTTCCAGATCCCGGAGGATGGTCCGATTGGGCTGGAGGCTGATCGCGGTAAAATGGAGTACCGCAACGTACGGAATTAGGAGGCGCCCTAAGCCCCGAGGCCCGCAGTGCGCTTCACCGAGTCGACAATTTTGCGGTCATCGTCTCCGCATTCCCAGACCAGCTTGAGGAAGGCGGGGAGCGTCGTTCTCATACGCCGCAAAAACGGACGGTCGCCGCCGCAGCCGTACATGAGTTCGGGGGGCATTTCGCCGCGTAATTTGAGGCGGGCTTTGGCAATCAGACGAGGCAACCACGAGATGTTGTCCACCGCGGCCGATTTGGGCGGGAGTGAACTCATGGGAACGATCCGGCCCGTGGATTGGCGGGCCATGACGCTCTCAAAATAATCCCGGCGCACGGCCTGAACTTCCAGAACGGTTTCCAGCTCGGGTTCGCCCCAATCCTCGAGATCGTCAATGAAATCGAACAGCTCCTGGGCTGAACAGCCGATGGAATTCAAAAAGGCCACGTCGTCGTCGCCAAACATCGTTGCCGGCGAGCGGCGACCCGTGTGCCAGGCGGCCAGACCGCGGGCGTGGACTTCTCGAAACTGCTGTTCCCAGGAATGAGCGTGCATGTTGAGACGTTAACAGGCCCCCGGGGGGCAGTCTACGGCCCGAGATGAGGGGAGTGCAGGACACTGGCAAACGGGGCGGGTGAGAAATGAGCGGGGCGGACCTTGGGGCGATTGGCGTGTTTTTGAGGGAAGTTTACGTGTATGGAAGTTTTGCTCACCTTCAATTACCACTCTTTCCTTTAGGATAAACTTTTGACTAATAACGACATTCTCCGGCGGGTTCGGTTCATCTTTAACTTCAACGATTCCACGATGATGGCGATTTTCGGCCTGGCCGACTGCGCTGTCACTCGGGAGCAGATAAGCGCTTGGCTGAAGCAGGATGACAATCCGGCGTTCCGGGAAATAAGTGACGCCAATCTGGCGAACTTCTTGAACGGGTTAATTATTAAAAATCGTGGGCAGAAAGAAACCACTCCGCCCGAGGCCGAGGAGTTTTTGAATAACAACATGATTTTCCGGAAACTGAAAATCGCTCTGTCGCTTAAAGATGACGATATTCTTGCGCTCCTGACATTGGCCGGCTTTGCGGTAAGTAAACACGAGCTGAGTGCATTCTTTCGTAAACCGGACCATAAAAATTACCGGAGTTGTAAGCCGCAGTTCTTACGCAATTTCCTCGTGGGGCTACGAATTAAACATCGCAGCGATATTCCGGTTAATAGCCCGGATAATAAGGGTGATGCTGAATGTGCTTAAAACACCCTATTGAGCCGCTCCTTTGCGAGTAGACATATTCGCGCGCTCAATGAGGAATCCCTGTCGTATTAAGCAGCCGTCGCCAACGGTCACTTCCTGCAGAAATGGAGGGATCTGGATCCTATCACCTTAAAAATCGCTGCGGCTTTGTGGCGTTCCCGAATGGCCGTACGCGGCTTTTTGCCATCGATGACAATCATTTCCTCTGCTGCTGGAGCTCCCCGAACCTGTTGTTGGAAGCCGAGGAGGGCCGTGATACGAAGCAGACACCAGATCGGATAATGCCCGATGCGTGCACGATAGTCGGACACCTGCCGGAAGCGTTCACTCAAAGAGAGAGGATCCCGTGTAATTTGGGTGGCTCGTGCAGTGGCGCGTTCCTCCACCGAGCGCAGCACGGGCCGCAGATGTTCGGCACTCAAACTGCGTCGGGCGTTCTTGGAGAGTTCCCGTACAAAAAGACGTTTTGGTTCGCCGTGTCGCACGCAGTTCTGGCGCGCGTGCCGGGCGCTCCCGCAAGTACACGGTGATTATAGAGTTGCTACCAATCAGCGCCGAATTGGCGCTACGGACCTGAAATGTGAACAGAACGGGGTGATGGCCAAGGAGGGCTAAGACCATACCTGATCCCGGGTCCCTAATTGGCCGACTGGATTGCTGCGGCTTGGCTAATGGCGGATTTAGTTGCAGAGTAGGCGACCATGTCTTGTCGTATTGGAGTTATTGGCACCGGTCATATTGGACGGCTTCACTCAAAGATTCTTTCGGAGATTGCGGGGGCAGAGTTTGCCTGTGTTTATGACACCAATCTGGAAGCGGCCCGCGAGGTGGCGAGCCAGTATGGCACCCGGGCAGCGACTTCAATGGAGGACTTTCTGGCCTCGGTCGATGCGGCCACGGTGGCGACGCCGACTCCGTTCCATTTTCCAATCGCGAGTACTCTGCTGGAAAACGGCAAACACGTGCTGATTGAAAAGCCGATTACCGAAACGACCGAAGACGCCCAGGCGCTGGTGGCCCTGGCTCAGAAGAAGGGTCTGGCATTACAGGTCGGCCACGTGGAGCGGTTTAATCCGGCTCTTTCCGCGCTGGAATCGCTGCTTCAGCATCCCCGTTTCATCGAAAGCCATCGGCTTTCCCCGTATCCCGCTCGAAGTACTGACATCGGGGTGGTTCTGGATCTGATGATTCACGACATCGAAATTATCCTGCACCTGGTGCGGTCTCCGGTGGTGTCCATTGATGCCGTAGGGGTTCCTGTACTGAGCCGGAGTGAGGACATAGCCAATGCGCGACTGCGTTTTGAAAACGGGTGCGTGGCCAATATCACCGCATCCCGCGTGAGTACGGAACGGCTGCGGAAAATCCGTGTTTTTCAGGAAAGCGCGTATCTGTCGCTGGATTATATGCGTCAGGAAGGGTTTGTGTGCCGGATGGCGGAAGGGCATCAGAAGGAGAGTTCTCTGTTGTCGAAACTCTTTGCCTCCAACGACTCGACCATTGTGAGTGAGTTTGCCGGACGTAGAATTCTGCGCGAGCCAGTGCCGATTGAGAAAGGGGAGCCACTCAAACGGGAATTGGCGGATTTTCTCGCGTGCGCCCGGGCCGGAGCCCAGCCGAAGGTGAGCGGAATTGAAGGTACGGCGGCGCTGGCGCTGGCGCTGGAGATCACCCGTCTGATCGCAGCCCACAACGCGGCCCATCCGGCTCCGCTGAAACCGTGAGCGCACCGTTCTATTTGTATATAGTCGCCGGGGAGGAGAGCGGGGATGCGCGTGGGGCGGAACTTATCCGGGCTCTTAAACAGCGGGCTCCGCAGGTGGTGGTTTGTGGGGCGGGAGGCCCTCGGCTTCGGGGCCTGGCGGATGGGGCCTTTTTAGAATGGACCAGCGAGGCGGTGGTTGGGCTTTGGGATGTAGTCAAGAAACTGGACTATTTCACCTGGCAGTTTGAGCGGATGCTGGAGGAGATGGAGGCCAACCGGCCGGACGCGCTTCTTTTGGTGGACTATCCGGGATTCAATTTGCGTTTGGCAGCGGCAGCCCGGCGGCGGTTTCCAGATCTAAAAATTATTTATTACATCAGCCCGCAGGTCTGGGCATGGAACCGTGGCCGAATCGGGAAGATGGCCGGATTTTTGGATCTGATGTTGTGTATTTTTCCCTTTGAAAAGGAGCTCTACGAAGCTTCGGGATTGAAAACGGAGTTCGTGGGCCATCCCATGCTCGATACGTTGGCGACTCTAAAGAGCGGAGTGCGCAGGAAAGAAAATCTTGTGGGGCTTTTTCCAGGAAGTCGCACTCGCGAGGTCAAGCGCCTGTTCCCCCTGATGCTGGAGGCGGCGCGTCTGCTGAGTTCCCGGGTGCCTAATCTTCAATTTGAGGTTGCCGCGTCCAGCCCGGCCATTGCCGCGTGGATGTTGGAGTATCTGAATTCGCACCGTTTTGACCCTTCGTTTTGCCGAGTTGGACGGGATCGTTTTTATGCGCTGACTCAAGAAGCGACCGTTGGAATGGTTTGCTCAGGGACGGCCACGCTTGAGGCCGCTTATTTTGGATTGCCGATGGTGATTCTTTATAAGGTTGCCTGGGTGACCTGGCTGATTGGAAAGCAGCTCGTCAAAGTGCCGCATATCGGGATGCCCAATGTGCTCGCGGGGCGGGAGGTGGCGCGTGAGTTTCTTCAGGGAGCCGCCAAACCCAAGGATATCTCCTTTGAACTGGCCAGGCTGTTGCTCTCCAAGGAAGCCCGGCTGGCTCAACAGGAAGCATTTGAACGGATCATTAACGAGCTGGGGGAACCCGGAGCGGGAGTACGGGCGGCGGAAGCCGTCGCCTGCTCGCTTAAACTCTAACCAACGCCTGAGCGCTCTCTGAAATGCTCCGATCCTGAAGGGATACCCGGCTGGGGCATGTTTTGAATGGCTGAAGTTTGGTGCGTAAATAATTCAGGGTAAATCAGCTGTGCATAATAGGGGGGGCCCGGTGGCGGAGGGTGGGATGGCTCGAATTGGCGAGGCGTGGAATCTAAGGCGCTTGCCGCAGGGCGTGGGATCGCCCAGTGTCTATCCCTTGTTATGACTGAAAAACGTGCCGGCTGTTTTACCGCCATCCTGGTAGTGGCGCTCAT
>CAMCYN010000141.1 GCA_945883955.1 Akkermansia muciniphila | reverse complement strand
GCTTTGATGCCTTCGCCTTTGAAATTTACGTAATCGATTAGGGCGAACCTTCCGGAGGGACTGGCGGCCAGATGCAGGTAGTTTTTCTCAATGGTGTCGCGTTGGGCCGGCGAGGCGGCGGACAGGATCTCGGGAAGAGCCCTATCGAGTCTTCGGGAGAGGAACTGGCTTTGCTGGGCGATGGTGCTGGCGAGCAGCGCTCGGAGTTCCTTAAGGCGGGGACCGTTGAAATCGGCGAGAAACGCCTTGCGATCGGGCCACGGACAGGGGGATTTGGGCGAAAGCCACGAGGGTAGGGTCACACCTTCCTTGTAGAAAGCGGCTAAAAGCGCGGGAAAACTTTCTTCGAAAGGTCCCTTTTTGCCCGAGGGATACCAGATGAAATGGCCGATTCCGAGCGAGGCGAACTCCTCGCCGGAATTCCAGGCGGTCAGGCCTTCGATTTTTCCGTCCGCTTCGTTTTGCCACACCCGTTTTCCCACAAGAGTGAGATCCTCCGGGGAGAGCGGTGGAAGGACGGAGAAGAGGAGTGGAATGAGCAGAAGGGTTTTCACAGCGGCAACAAAATGGGCAGCAGGACTCCACCAGGAAACGGGGCGGTGCAAGTGGGATTTGTGTCTGGCCGAGCTTCTTCGTTCTTTTTGGGCCGTTTATTGCTATACCCAGCGCGCAATTCATTCCGGTCCCAACCCCAACGCCCCTCTCGATTCCCATGGTTTTTGCCGATCCCACTTATACTGCCATCAGTGTCGGAGAGTTTTTCTCTCGGCACTCTGGGTCGTTGCGCATGGAGCAGATGGATCACGCCTCCATGGGGTTTGAGCGTAAAATCAGCGAACCCACCGTTAACCGGCCCGGATTGGCACTTTCTGGGTTTTATTCGTATTTTGCAGAGAAACGCATTCAGGTGTTTGGCGCGGCTGAACTGTCGTATCTGGCGAGTCTGCCTCACGATGAGGCCCAAGGCCGATGCCGGGCGCTCTGTGAAAACCCCATCCCGTGTATTGTGGTTGCCCGGGGGTCTGAGCCGCCCACCTATCTTTTGGGCGAAGCTGCCGCAGCCGGAATAGCGGTGTTTCGCACGGGTATGGTGACGATGAATTTTTTGAATGCCGCCACTCTGGCTCTCTACCACGACTTTGCCCCTAGGAAGAGTGAGTATGGCTCGATGGTGGATATTCTCGGGGTCGGTACGTTGATTCGCGGGTCGAGCGGGATTGGAAAAAGCGAGTGTGTGTTGGGCCTGCTGGAAAGGGGGCACAGCCTGGTGAGTGATGACATGACCCGGTTTCGTTCCATGGAAGAACGGGAGTTACACGGGACGTCGCCCGACTTGACGCGTCACCACATGGAAGTGCGCGGATTGGGGGTGATAAACGTGATGTCGATTTTTGGGGTAGGGAGCGTGCGGCTGGAAAAGCGGCTCGACCTGGTAGTTTCCCTCAGGGATTGGCAGGAACTCGAAGAGGTGGACCGGATTGGGTTAGATCCGGAGTTTTTTGAGATTTTAAACATTCAGGTTCCCCATGTGACCATTCCTGTGAGGATGGGGCGGGATCTGGCCCGGTTGGTGGAGGTGGCCGCTCTGGACCAGAAGCTCAAAGCGATGGGGCATCACAGTGCGCTGGAGTTTAACCAGCGTCTTATGCAGATAATGCAGCCAAAGCCCTAAAGAACTGCCACACTTTCGTTTTTTGCACTCTATCTACCACTCCCGTGACCAAGGAATTTACTATTCAGAATCGTCTTGGACTTCATGCCCGGCCTTCCGCGATGTTTGTAAAGGTGTGCAGCCGGTTTCGTTGCGAAATCTGGGTAGAAAAGGATGGGGAGCGGATTAATGGCAAGAGTATCATGGGGTTAATGATGCTCGCGGCGGGGCTCGGTTCGCGCTTGAGCGTAACTTGTGAGGGGCCGGACGAGGATAAGGCGATGCAGGAGATCGAGGATCTCATCGCCCGCAAGTTTAACGAGGAATAGCGCAGGCGTCTGATCTGATATGGAAGTACAAGGGGAGATCCTGAAGCCGGAGAGACGTTTCCAGGGGGTAGCTGTATCCCCGGGGATCGCTCGCGGGCTTGCCTGGATTCATCGTGCTGAAGAAGAAACCGCTCCGCATTATCATATTCGCGAGGAGGAGGTGGCGGCGGAACTCAGACGTTTTGAAGTGGCTCTCCTCAAAACCCGACTCCAGATTCAGGAGATGCAGAGCCGGATCTCGGATTCGGTGGGAAGCTCAGATGCGGGTATCTTTGATGCGCATCTTCTTGTGGTGGAAGACAGAACGGTGATTGACGAGGTGGTGCGGACCATCAAACGTGACCGTTTGAATGTGGAGGCCGTTTTTGCTCAGGTCACTGGCCGCTATATTAAGGTTCTTGGAGAGATTGATGATCCTTATCTGCGGGAGCGAGCGGTCGATATCCACGACGTTTGCCGCCGGGTCATGCGTAATCTTTCAGGCAAGGAGAACCGTGAATGGACTGAGGCGGGCGAGTCGCATGTGCTCATTTCGCACAATCTCACTCCGAGTGATACCGCCCAACTCAACCGCCGGTTTGTGTTAGGATTTGCTACCGACGTGGGGAGCAAAACTTCCCACACGGCTATTATGGCCCGGTCGTTGAATATCCCGGCAGTGGTGGCGCTTCACGATATTAGCGAAGACGTGGCGTCGGGAGATTTTGTATTACTCGATGGGTACAACGGGTTGGTGATCCTGAATCCCTCCCCGGAAACCTTGCAGCATTACAGTGTGCTGGAAGCCCAAAAGGGCGAGATCGAGCAGGAATTGCGAGCGCTGCGCGAAACCGAATGTAAAACGCCTGATGGTCGCCATATCACACTCTCGGCAAACATCGAAATGCCCGACGATGTGCCCTTGGTTTTAAATTCGGGCGCCGAAGGGGTGGGTCTTTTCCGCACAGAATTCTTTTATATCAACCGTCTCGACCTGCCCGACGAAGAGTTGCAATACGCCGCTTATCGTTCTGTGGTGGAGAAGCTTGTGCCGGATTCCGTGATCGTTCGCACCCTCGATCTCGGGGGCGATAAAATCATGAGTTCGCTGAATCTGCCCACCGAGATGAATCCGTTCCTGGGTTGGCGGGCGATCCGCTTCTGTCTGGAACGGGTGGACGTTTTTAAAACCCAACTGCGGGCCATTTTACGGGCGAGTGCCCATGGAAATGTGCGGATCATGTATCCGATGATTTCCGGTGTGGATGAAGTGCGCCGCGCCAACGCCATTCTGGAGGAGTGCCGTCAGGAATTGCGGCGGGAGGGCAAGCCGTTTGCCGAAAAGATCGAGGTGGGCGCCATGATTGAGATTCCCAGTGCTGCATTGTCGGCGGATCTCATTGCCCCCGAGGTGGATTTCTTTTCCATCGGAACCAACGATCTTATCCAGTACTCGATTGCCGTGGATCGTCTGAACGAACATATCGCGTACTTGTACGAGCCGACGCATCCGGCCATTGTGCGTCTGATCCGGATGGTCGTGGATGCCGGACACGCCCACAAAATCTGGATCGGTGTGTGTGGTGAAATGGCTGGGGATGTCGTTCTTACACCTCTTCTCCTGGGGCTTGGCGTAGATGAACTCAGTACGGGGTTTGCTCATGTGCCAAGGGTGAAACGGGCCGTTCAGAGCCTCAACTTGTCGGTGTGTCTGAAGTTGGTGGACGAGATAAAGAATATCGATTCGCCTACGGCTATTTATGCAGCGTGCGAGAAGGTGGCGCGGGAGTACTACGCGGATTTGCTGTAAAAGAGAGCCTGCAACGGCGGAAACATCCTCCTCATCGAGTTCGGTTTAGCGGGCTAGAAGCGATTCCAGTGCGCGGCGGTGTGGAGCGGTCAGCGCGGCTCCCTCCAGCACCTCGGGAAGGGGAAACCAGCGTTGGTTGGGTGCCGCGCTTCCAATGGGGTTTTCTTCAAAAACCCGCAGTGTGATGCGGTGGTGGGTAAATGGGTACACGGTTTGAAACACCGGCTCGGTGTCAGGTCGGGTTTGGAGGGGCGGTAACTTCCAAAGGCCCCCGGCTCGGCGGCCGGTTTGTTGTTCCAAAAGCAGAGCGCCGTTTTTCACGATCCACGCGGCATCTTCATCGAGTCGCACCGAGCCTTTCCGGGGTGCCTTGAAAGGGAGGGTTTCCGGTTCGCGGGTATGGCAGTGCTCGTGAATGGGACAGACAAGGCATTGTGGGCGTTTTGAAGTGCATACAAGGGCTCCAAGCTCCATGAGCGCGGAGGTGTGCTCGCGGCCGCCGGAAACCTCCGGCAATAGGCCTCGAGCGTGTTCCCAGAGGGCCGCAGCGCCGGCTGTGGAATCCACGGCTAGGCGCAGATCGCCAAGTCTGGCGAGGACACGGGCAATGTTGGCGTCCACGGCTGCGGCGGGCCGATCGAAGGCAAAGGAGGCAATGGCGCCGGCGGTATACGCGCCTACACCTGGAAGTTTAATTAAAAGCGCCGGATCCGATGGCAGTTCGGCGCCAAATTGCGCCACTACAACTTTTGCGGCCGCATGTAAGTTGCGGGCCCGGGAGTAATAACCCAAACCTTGCCAGTGCTGAAGAACGTCCGATTCGGCTGCGTTTGCAAGTGCCTCGACGGTAGGAAATCGCAGCATCCAGCGCTCAAAGTAAGGGATCACCGTGGCGACCTGGGTTTGCTGCAGCATGAATTCGGAGACGAGCACGGCATAGGGCGAGGGAAGGCGCCGCCAGGGCAGGTCACGGCCATGACTTAAAAACCACGCGTGCAATTTGGCGCGAATCACTTGCGCCTCGGAATTGGATGGAAGAACATCGCTCACGGGGTTCATTTTATATCATTTAAGGCGCACTGCATGTCATCAACTTCCAAACCAGCATCTCCGGGTGCGCCCAAGATTCACACCTGTCCGCTAACATCCGAGCAGGCCCGCAAACTCCAGGCGATTCTCGGGGCGCGCGGATGGCACTTTGAGCCAAGGCCTTATATGTTATTTTTTGCGAAGGACGCAAAGGTGACAGTGGCGGTGTATGAAAAGGGCCCGAAGATTGTGGTTCAAGGAAAAGGGGTGGAGGAGTTTGTGCAGTTTATTCTTGAGCCAGAGGTGTTGGGGGAAGCGAAGTTTGGGTACGAGGAAGAGCGGAATGCGGAGTGGTTTGCGCCGCACCTCGGGATTGATGAAAGCGGGAAGGGGGACTTTTTTGGTCCGCTGGTAATAGCTGGGGCTTATGTAGATGCGGAGATGGCGCGACACTGGCGAGGGGCCGGCGTTCAGGACAGCAAGGCGATCGGATCTGATTCTAAAATCCGGGCTCTATCCAAAGTGATCCGCGAGACACCCGGAGCGGCTTTCAGTGTCGTTCTGATTGGGCCACAGCGTTATAATGAGTTGTATGGTAAATTCAAGAACCTCAATCGTTTGCTGGCATGGGGGCATGCCCGGGTCATTGAGAATCTGCTGGAAATGCGCCCTGACTGTCCCCGGGCGTTAAGCGATCAGTTTGCAAATCCCGCGCTCATTCAAAGGGCGCTTCTGGAGAGGGGTCAAAAGATCCAGCTCGACCAGCGGACCAAGGCGGAAAGTGATCCCGCCGTTGCCGCTGCATCTGTTTTGGCTCGAGAGGGTTTTATTAATTGGCTGGACACTGAAGGGCGGACTCTCGGAGCGGTGCTGCCGAGGGGGGCCTCTGCGGCCGTCAAAGACGCCGGGCGTAAATTAGTCGATAAACACGGACCGCCCATTTTGGGTCGGGTCGCAAAACTGCATTTTAAGACTGCATCTGAAATACTATCTGTCTATCAAACAGCGGACTTGCCGAATTTCTTAAAAGGCGATTAACTACACACACTTATGGGGACACTGACAAAAAGAGACCTCGTCGTACAAATCAGCAATGAGACCGGACTAGTTCAGTCTCAAGTGTTCGATGTTGTTCAACGTACGTTGGATCATATTACTGATGCACTTGCTCGCGATGAAAACGTAGAACTCCGGAACTTTGGTGTTCTGGAAGTGCGTCTCACCAAGCCTCGTGTAGGCCGGAATCCTAACAAGCCGGGGAGTTCCTTTGTGATTCCTGCCCGTGCAACTGTTAAGTTCAAGCCAGGCAAGGTAATGCGTGAGCGCGTTCTGAAACTTTCAGCGGCCCTCAAGAAGGCTGCAGACGGTCCTGAAAAAAAGGAAGTTAAGAAGGCAGTTAAGAAAGAAGTGAAGAAGGACTCCAAGAAAAAGAGCTAGTCTTTCGCCCGGATTTAATTCGGGGTTTTTAAGAGTAGGCGGCGGATCCATCTTTGGGTCCGCCGCTTATTTTTTGCGCTTCACTCCCTTTTACGCCGACCGCTCACCTCTTCCAAAGCCATCGTTGACGCCCTCCCCATCCGGTGACAACAAATGTATTCATACCTTTTACTCCCCCGCGCTCACCCGTCGGGTGGTCCGGTTGGCAAGGCTTAGCGGCTGAGCGCCGCCGATTGGTTTTCAATGCTGCCTGAAACATGTTCATCGATTCTCTAGAGGTTCCGCCGATTCCCGGTGTCGCTCCCGCCTGGGGCGAAGATTCCTTGCTGCACAGGCGCCTGCGGGAAGGCGAATACTGGCGCCATCTCCCCGGCTTCGCCTCCATCACCCAGCACGAGTTCGAAACTCACCAGTTTCAGCAAAAAGCAACAGTCACCAGTGTCGACCAGTTGCGCGCCGTTGTCGGTTCTCTGGCCTCGGCTGAGTTTTACGAAGATCTCGCATTGGGAATGCGCCATGCCCCGATGGCCCTCCGTATTTCCCCGCATCTCTTAAGCCTCATTGACTGGGAGCTTCCCGAGGATCCTATCCGGTCTCAGTTTCTGCCGTTGCGCCGCCAGCAACACCCCGATCATCCAATGCTCCAATTGGATTCGCTCGGGGAACAAAAAGACTCGCCGGTGTTTGGTCTCACCCACCGTTACCCCGACAAGGCGCTGTTTCTCCCCGTAGATAGTTGCCCCGTCTACTGCCGCTTTTGCACCCGGTCCTATGCTGTGGGGGTTGATACGGAGCTTGTAGGCGAAAAACTCAAGTTGCACGCCAGCCAGCAGCGTTGGGAGGAGGCTTTTGCCTTTATTGAAGCCACGCCAGGTCTGGAGGACATCGTGATCAGCGGCGGCGATACTTACAACGTGCGCCCTGACCATCTGGAGGCCATCGGGATGCGCCTTCTTTCGATTCCTCACATCAGGCGTCTGCGTTTTGCCACCAAGGGCCTTTGCGTGATGCCCCAGAAGATTCTCTCCGACCAGCGTTGGGTAGATGCCTTAACCCGGGTTGTCGAACAGGCTCGTCGCGTCCACAAAAGTGCGGTCGTGCATACCCACTTTAATCACCCTCGCGAAGTACTCGATGTTACCCGCCGGGCCATGAATTTGCTGGTGGAACGCGGCATCACTGTGCGCTGCCAGACGGTGCTGCAAAATGGAGTCAACGCCGACGCCAGCACGATGCAGCTGCTCGTCAAGCGGCTCGGGTTTGTTAATATTCAGCCTTATTACGTTTATTTTCACGATCTTGTGCCCGGGGTTGAAGATCTGCGTACGTCCTTGTCCGTGGGGTTGGCTGTGGAAAAACAGGTGCGTGGCACCACCGCCGGATTTCACACCCCTTCGTTTGTGGTCGATACCATGGGGGGCGGCGGCAAGCGCGATGCTCATTCCTTTGAACACTACGACCGCGTCCACGGGATCGCCGTTTTCACCAGTCCGTCCGTGAAACCCGGTCGGCATTTCTTTTACTTTGATCCCCTCGAGTCACTGAGTGCCGAGGTGCAACAACGCTGGCGGATCGCCGGGGAACGCGATTCCATGATTCGCGCTGCTTTGGAAGGCGCGGGAAGAACGGCCTAAGGCGCCGTCGCTTGTCTCCTGAGGTTAATCCCTTATTGCTCTGCAGTGGAGATGTCCTGCAGCAGTGCGTTCACGTCCTGCTCGCTGGTTTGCCAGGAGCACATAAAACGTGCTCCGCCCCCTATGAAAACGTAATACCGCCAGCCCTTGGCTTTTAGGGTTTCATGCACCTTGGTGGGCAATTCGGCGAACACCGCGTTCGCCTGCGTCGGATACAGCAGCCGCACTCCCGGCACGCCTTCCAGACCCGCACGCAGTTTCAGCGCCTTCGCGTTGGCCCGCGCGCCCATTTGCTGCCACAGACCATTGGCAAGCAGAGCCGTCCACGGTGCGGCCAGGAAACGCATTTTGGACGCCAGTTGCCCGGCCTGCTTACACCGGTAGGCGAATTCTTCCCCCAAACTTCGGTCGAAAAACACCACCGCTTCCCCAAACGGCATCCCCAGCTTGGTTCCCCCGAAGGAAAGAACGTCAATTCCAGCTTCCCACGTAATCGCCCGCGGCGGCACCTGCAGTGACGCAACCGCTTGGGCGAACCGCGCGCCGTCCATGTGCACCTTCAAGCCGTGTTCTCTGGCAACGCAGCCGATCGCCTGGAGTTCCTCCGGCGTGTACACGGTGCCGAGTTCGGTCGGGCAGCTCAGGCTGATGGCCCGGGGCTTGGGGTAATGAATATCGCGCCGTTTGGTAACGGTCCGGCTGATCTCCTGAGGATCGAGCTTCCCGAGGGCGCCTGCGGTGAGCAGCAACTTTGTGCCGTTGGAAAAGAACTCCGGAGCGCCGCATTCATCCGTCTCGATGTGGGCGGACTCATGGGTGATGACGCTGTGGTAAGACTGGCAAAGGGAAGCCAGCGCCAGCGAATTGGCTGCCGTGCCCGTGAAAACAAAATAGACGTCGCAGTTGGTTTCAAACAGTGAGCGAAACGCTTCGGTGGCCTGGCTCGTAATGGAATCGTCGCCGTAGGAAGGATGGTAGCCCTGGTTACATGCCTGAATGGCCGCCATGGCTTCGGGGCAAATTCCGGCGGTGTTGTCACTGGCGAAGGCGAACTGGGGCAGGCTCATGCCGCTAGGGTGAGGTCCCTGAGGCAGGACTCAAGCCGCTTTCAGTCCGAATCCACAGCAATCCAGCTCCGTATCCCTAATCGATTCCTTCGACTTCGAGATCAGTCTTCACGGAAACAAAGCGAGAGAGAGTGCAGCGGATGGCGATAAGCCGAATTCTGTCGGGGTGATCCGAAGACCAAGCCCGTGACGACCATTTCTCTCATCTCACCGAAGTGAGAAGTCCCGCCGAAGCGGGATGCGACTAATACCCGGAAACGGTTCTGCCGAAGCA
>CAMCYN010000140.1 GCA_945883955.1 Akkermansia muciniphila | reverse complement strand
CGCTGATGGCGTTTGCTGCGCAGTCCACGGCGACGGTCTCGGCATCGTCGGATGTGGCCGCGATTGTGAACGGTGTTGTGACTCTCGCAACTCAGACCGCCTCGGCTGGAGCTGGAGCAGTCTATACCTTTACCTGTCTGAATGCCGGGGCCACCTCGGGCACTCTGACCCTGACTCTGACCTCTGCGGCATGGACGCCATCGGCCACAGGCACGCTTACTGTGTACGGGTGGAACACTCACGGCATCGTCTACAACTCCATCACCGCTACCAACGGGTGGTACGACACGGTTCGGAAGGGTTGGTGTTTGGGTGGCACGATCGCCACGGTTCAATCCACAACCACGGGACAAGTCACGCAGCTCCAGAGTGACGTGATTTATGCGGACATTTCGACGGCGGCCATTGGCAGCGGGACCACCTACAAATTCACGTCCCGCGCAGATCGAACGGAGAATATGCCCCCGGAGGATGCGGACCTGTATTTCTTCATCCGCGCATTCAATGGGCCAGTGGCTCCAGCGACCACCACAACCTGCACCTGGGGGTTTGTGGCGATAGAGGAGGACACGAACTCAAAGACGTTTATCGCAGGGGCCACCCAGAACGGAGCGAACCGTGCCATGTCCGTCAACGTGCAGGCGCTTCCGGCCACCACCGCGACCTCCACACAGGCGCTTTCCCCCACAGCCTCGGGGGCGAGTACATTTCACCACTCCATATCTGCCGCATCCACGAACGCAACCAGTGTAAAGAATGCGGCCGGAGCGATCTCGCTGATCACCGTTTCCAACGCCAACGCAGCGGTGCGGTATTTCAAGCTCTACAACAAAGCGTCGGCCCCGACCGTTGGCACGGACACGCCAATTCTCACGGCGGCTATCCCGCCGAATGACACGTGGACGCTGCCTTATGGTGCGCTGTTTGACCGACTCGCAACCGGTATTGCTTACGCGCTCACGACTGGCGCCGCCGTGGCGGACACAGGGGCCGTTGGGTTAAACGAACACGCTGTTCATATTTCATACGC
This sequence comes from Akkermansia muciniphila, assembly GCA_945883955.1. Lineage (GTDB taxonomy): Bacteria > Verrucomicrobiota > Verrucomicrobiia > Chthoniobacterales > Chthoniobacteraceae > Chth-196. The sequence continues at coordinate 8,222 of CAMCYN010000140.1, read as the reverse complement.
ATAATGGACTTTATCAAATTCACAGAACACTCGCGGCATCCGCTGGCGGAAACACTGGCCGGGAAAGCGGGCATGGTTGTTGCCAGGGAGACCCGTGATGGGGTGCCATGGCTTGTGGCTGAGTTCCCGGATTACGGGACTGTTTGCCTGCCGATCATGGCGTTCGAGGAGGTCACTCCGGAGGAGGTCGAGGCCGCCGTGGAACAGGAGATCCTCGCGGACGGGGTGGTGACTCCGGAGGAGCAAACCATGTGGACCAAACTGAAATCGTTCCTCTTCCAATAAAATGGAGCAGCTCGCCCCACTTATCATTCAGAACCTATCAGGGCAGGGGCTCCCCCTCCTGTTGGTGTTTGCCGCACTGATCTATTTTTACCGGGGCAACGCCGCATTACTCACGTCCTTCGGGCAGGAGCGCAGCGCCCGGCTCGACGCCATGGACGCCCACATACAGGCGCTGGAGGCCAAATCCAAGGAGTGCGAAGCGGACAGGGAGCGCCTCTGGGAACGACTGCTCGAACACACCACAAAACCCTAATGGACCTACGAACCGAAAAGAATTTATCCACGTTGCTCCCCGAGGTGCAGCCTGCTTTCCGCGCCTTTATGGTGGAAGCTCAGGCTTTAGCGGCGGCGAAGGGGTATGAGTACCGTGCTATCTGTGGGACGCGGGACTGGGACGAACAGGCGCGACTTTATGCGCAGGGCCGGACCACGCCCGGCAAGATCGTCACCAAGGCACCCCCGGGCTCTAGCTTCCATAATTTCGGGCTGGCGATTGACTGCGGTGTTTTCCGTGGAGGCAAATACCTGGATGAAGCCGAGCCGATCACGGCGGCAAAGTTCCATCGTCTCGTTGCTCCGTTAGCAAAGGCGCAGAACCTCCGTTGGGGGGGCGACTTTAGGAGCATCCAGGACGACCCGCATTTTGAGTTCAACACCCCACTGACGCTAGTTCAGCTGAGGGACAAACGCGCAAAAGGAGAAAAGTATGTCTGACTTAACCGGAATCGGAGCGGTGGCGGATCTGGCTGGGACTGTGATTTCTAAAATCTGGCCCGACAAATCCGAGCAGGAACGCCAGCAGCTCGCGGCTGCGGTCTCGCTGGTACAGGGCCAGATGGCAATCAACCAGGCGGAGGCATCGAACCCAAACACGTTCGTCAGTGGCTGGAGACCGGCTATTGGGTGGGTGTGCGGACTCGCGTGTGCCTGGAACTGGGTCGGCGTCTCGGTGGTCAATGCGCTGGCCGAGCTGGCCGGGCACACGCTCTCGCTGGCACCAGCAAACACGACTGAGATGATGCCGGTGCTACTTGGTTTGCTTGGTCTCGGCGGGCTCCGAACCTTCGAGAAAGTGCAGGGGGTTGCGCGAAAGTAGACGTGAGCGGAAGCAGGGCATTGTGAGCGAGGCGTGAGCGCGAATCTGCAAGGTGCTCATAATCAAACCTCATAGAAAGCTTCCCAAGCTGCATACGAGGGTTCGATTCCCTTCACCCGCTCCATTCTTCTGTCGCCAAGTGGCTTGAGGGATCTGGCCGCACTCAGAATCCCCGAGTGGGAACGCAAAGTGGGAAAATGACCCCCAGTTTCCGTGCCGATCTTGAGGGACTTACAACACGTCTGAATTTGGTTTTGCGAGGTTGGTGCAGTCCCGCTCAACCCGCCGCTTTTCGCAACGGCTCATACTCCGGAAACTACGTATTTAACGAACTCGGCAGAGCCTCTTCTGATTTCGATATTCTCCACGAAGTACGTATTTAACGGAGTTGACAGCCTGACTTTGAGCGTTCCAGTTAGTGAAATTGGCTGCGTCTGCTGAGGGACAGGCGGTTTTGGAACTGGTGAAGCCGATTTGGAAGGGGGGCGGAAAAGTTCTTCTAACAATCTCCGGGGCTCGCTGAGGTCTTTTTTAAACTCTCACGTTAGATTCGTCTATTTACTGTCCAGACGGCGTAGTGGTGGACCGCTTACAAATAATTGACCCGTTGCCCATAAATGGTTTCTCGCGGTCAGGTGTCAGGAATGCCTCTTTGGCCTTAGATCGTTGTTGTCAATCAATGGCAAAATCGGCCCTATTCTGAAGCGTTTTGGAAGTCATGTCTGACGTCCGGTCAGAGTACACTTCACTTTGACAAGCAAAACAGGACAGGGAAGCCATCGAACCCGCTCGACTGAACTACCGATCCGAGTGACCTCTCTTGGACATAGCAAAATCAGTCGCACCTCTAACTCGTCTCGTAAGCGGACTCGCACCCGCCCAGGTTGACGTGGAATAATACAGGATGTGGCTGGCCCGGGTGTAGGGGTGTCCTCGTGGAAATTGAAAGGCGACTAACGCACGACGCTTGCCCTGAGTAAAAAGAAGCTGATTTCGGGTTCAAATTAAACAGGCGTACCCCGCGGCCTGTTGGTCTGCGCCGGGGAAGACGGAAACCACGCGGGTGCAAGTCCCGCCGTTCGAATTAGACGGTTCGCGACCGAAAGACGATGCCCGGAATGAAGCCGCGAGGCTAAAGCCGCAAGCGGGGCATCGTTTGAACCAGTAGACCATAACGAAAGTGAACCCCATCTGATGAGCATCGAAAACGTCACAACCGGAGAACCGAGCCCCTACCAACAGGGCGAAGGTTGTCAGGGGCAGACGGGACAACCGTTACAGTCTGTCCAACGCTCCGGCGGTGTCAGCGGGGATAGCATGCTGGGAAGGGTGACCGGGAAAACCCGGGAGGTCTGTCTGCTTGGGACGCAGGTCCCAATGGACGGCACAACTCCGACAACGGAGAAGGCCGTCTCGGTGCAGGCAGAAGTCAGAGTCCCCCATAGTAGCCTTGATGGAAAGTGTGGAGCCTGTATGCGGATGTGTGCCGAATGGCATCCTAGAGGTTGCATTGCAACAGGTTATTGAGAACAAGGGAGCGCCCGGAGTGGACGGGGAAAGCTGGGAACCTCTAAAGGAAGACCGGGAGTTACGCGAGCGATGGCTTGGGCAGCTTCAGGAAGAACTGGAGAAGAAAACCTATCGGCCCAGTCCTGTGCGCCGGGTGTATATCCTGAAGGACAATGGGAAGCGCAGGCCGCTTGGAATCCCAACGATCCGAGATCGAGTGGTGCATACGGCATTGGTGCTGTTACTGGTACGCATCTTTGAAGCGGATTTCCACGAACAGAGCTTTTCGTGCCGACCCAAACGTCGGGCGCAACAGGCAGTGGCCACCATCCAGAAAGCTCTGATAACGGGAAGGCGTGAAGTAGTGGACGCGGATTTAAGCGGCTACTTTGATGCGATCCCACATCGTGAGCTACTGTGAACCGAGCCCAAAGAGTTGCGGGAAACTGCGGGTAAGCGGTGAGAGAGGAACCCGAACGGAGTACGTATTGGAAAGAACCCGAAAAGTCGTCGCGAGGATCAACCAGAGGGTGCGCGGCTGGATTGGATATTTCCATTACGGAAATAGTCCGGCGATGTTTCGGAAGCAGCAGCGGGGCGTACGAAATCGCTTCAGGCAATGGCTGTGGAAGAAACACGGCAAGAGCCGAGCCCGGTACGGCCCCCAGTACGCCGACGAACAATTCCACGAACACTACGGGCTAATGCGGTTCCCACTAAACGCGCCATGGAAAAGCTGATGAAAGCAACCCGGAGAACAGCCTCCGAGAGCCGGATGCGGGAAATCCGCCCGTCCGGTTCGATGAGGGGGAGATGAGGACATGGAGTGGCTGTGGCCACAAACCATCCTCGTCTCCCTACTCTAATGCCTCATGCAGAAGGCCGGCGCGGATCAACGGATCCAAATCGCTTTGCCCGTGCCGCCCTTCGGGGTGGTCTTTGGATAGTCGGGATTGAGCGACTGCTCGATGACGCGAACGATTTGATCTATGGGTAGGTCGGTTTGCGAGTCGGGGGTGCGGACGCCGGTGACCCTGAGGTTTCGAAGCGTACAATCGAGGTCGGGCGAGAAGATCTCAGTCCATTTTTCCGGGGAGGCGGGACCGCCGCTCTTATAGGTCATGGATTTTGGGCCCACTTCCACGAGGCGGTAACCAGGGGGCATTGGAAAGAGCAGCTTTGCGCCGCGCACGGTGAGGCCATCGGTGTTGGCGTGGACCTGAATGCTACCGGGGCGCGTGAAAATGAGATTTTCAAAAACGATGTTTTGGAGAGTTCCGATACTGGCGCTGAAGTCATTTTGGCGTCCGAGTTCGAGGTTGGGCTGATCGTAGAGTTTGAAATCGCGGATGTCGTTGATGTTGCGGAGCGTGATGTGGCGCACGGGGCAGTCGAGAAGCGTACCATCGTCAAAGCGTTTTACGCCGGGGAGAATCCGGATGGAGTTGCTCGAAGGGACTCCCTTGGGAGCTCCTGAGACGTCCTCAATGAGGATGTTTTCAATCGGGCCGTAGCTCGGGGCGTAATTTTTCCACTCCCAAGCGTTGAGTGCCACGGTGTCGTCATGGGATGAGCCGTGAACGCCTCTGATTACTCCATCGCTGGCGGGGCCGTTCACATGCACGCCGTCGCGGAGGTGCTCAACCAGGGTGATGTTTTCAACAGTAAACTCGTGCGCATTGGCGAGGTGCACGCCAAAAGGTGTAGATTGGCGGATGGTGACGTTTCTCACGGAGGCACCTCGAACGCTTTGAAGGAGAATGACGCCGTGTGTACCAAACGCCGCCTTTTGCGTGGCGGATCGGCCGCGAACGTTCCCGTTGGAGGAGAGTGGGGTGCTCAGAGTTGTCCAAGTCCCCCCTTCAATGATGATCCCTGAATCCAACGCGCCATCGGTGGGAACAGGTCTTTCGTTCAGAGTGGCCACCCGCTCATTGCGAACCATGCACGTATTGGTTCCTGGTTTGAGGCGAATTTCTGCTCCGGCGTCAGCCGTCAGCTTGTGCCCTGATTTCAACACCAAGGGAGCGTCAATGTAGTAGGGCTCGATACGGGCTGGAATGTGCAGGTGACCCTTCGAGTCAAGTTGCGCCTGAAACGCTTCCGTCCATACTTCAGCCGTTACGGCACGGGTTTCGAGGCTTCCCGAAACAAGCGGCCATTTCTCCGTCCAGCTTTCGGTGCGCGTGGCTTGTGAAGGAACGGGCGCAGGTGCGGTGAGTTTGGAGGAGGCCTGAGCCGTGACTCTGACCCGGGAGTGTTCTGTCTTGCTCCAATCTTTGAATCCAACAGGTCCAGAGCGGTCGGTCGCAGCTGCCCCAGAATCAGCGAGGTCGGAGGCGGCGCATGGGGCTTGGCTTAGGGTGAGAGTAAGGAGGGGCGTACAGATAAAAGAGAGCAGGGTGAGGACTCTACGTTTACTGCCGGACTGAGACTGAAATGCTCTCCTTAAGCCTTGGGGGGCTTTGAGTGTTTTTTTTGCGGCGGAGCTCATGGATTGGTGGGGATTCATTGAAGGAGCCAAAGTTTCGATCGCGGGTTATGGAGACAGTTGCAGAACCCCGAAGTGTTCCGGAGAGAAGGACTCCATACCTTTGCCAAAGCCGTCCATCACCTTGTGAGCTTTTGGGTCGTTATTGTCCGTGTCTGTGTCATGGACCGATACCCCAATGCCCAGACGCGCAGGGATGGACTTCGGTGCGAGCTGAGGATCGATCTCTGCCCATGGAATCGCTAGCAAATATCGGGTTTCTCTGCCTTCGCGAACCACATGGGCTCCTAGGGTGGAGGGACGCAGTGAACCGCCCTGCAACCCCGATGTGTGAGGCGTTCGGTGGAGGATAATGTTTCCTTCAGTGGAGCGGAGCGCCAGGGTGAGTTTTTGAGAGACCTCCCACCCCCCGCCAGTGAAACGGCTAGCGAGGCCGATTTGCAGCGCGTCCTCCCGCCCAAGGCCTTGAGGGTTGTCTTGAGTTTGCACATGGGACTGGTCGGTCACTTTCACGGCGATGTAGAGCCGTTCCTCGTCGTGGCGGAAACCGATGCGGAACATGAGATCCTCCGGACCTGACCACGATGCGGCCCCCGTACTCAGGTTTTCAATGCTTTCAAAGGTGTAAAAATCCTCCAGCAGCCAGTCGCTCAATGAACCATCGCTGCTCATTGGTTGGTGAGTTCGCGAGGACTTGGGGAAGAAGTGGCGCAGAACCGGGCCCTGTGAAGGGACACCGTATTGGTCAACAAACTCGATCTCCATCGGTCGCTCGGCTGTGGCGCCTGCGAGGGCCTGGGCTGGAATAGTGTCGGATATGGTTTCTCCGGGCGCGAGTGTGAGCTCCGCTCCATTCACTGTGACTCCGTCCGCGCGAAAACGAAGGGCTCCAGTGAGAGTCGATGCTAGAGTGTTTGTCAAAACGAGCTCCTCTTTGGTGCCTGGCTTCGTCTCAATCTTTACCGGGGAATCCACCTCCACTAAAAAACTTCCCGTCGCACCACGCCAAGCCGTCTGTCCGTGGGCTACCAACCATTTTCCGGGAGAAATATTGCGTGGGATGGAGAGACTGCCCCCGATTAGTCTGATTGGAACGGTTTGGCCTTTGTGAAAGGCGTGGAGGATCTCATCACCGGCGAGACCCGATACCGGCAAGGACTCGCCCGGCAGGGACCTAAGGGATGCACTTTCTGCGGCTGCGCGGTTTGGATAGAGCTCTGGAGCGATACCGGCAACGTAAACCGGCACATCGTCCACTTCTACCCGAGCGACGCCTTCGGAACACTCGAGGTCGCGTGGGTTCCCCATCGGATCGTAGCACACGACTTTGCCAGCTCCGGTTGGAATCCGGATGGTTCGTTGTTTTCCGTCGACCGACCACAGCGCAAGTACCCGTTGTCCGGCTCGGTCGAAAAGGTAGGCCATGACACCCTGGTCGAGAAATTGAACGGCACCGAGGCTCGTCGTCCCTTCGAGCAAGCGGGTGCAGGCCGCGATGGCCATCGCCGTGGGCTTTGGTGAAACTGAAACGGCCCCATACCCCGGGTTCGGGGCGGTCAGATTGAACATAGCCCCGTGTCCGGCCTGGATTCCCTGATCGGCTGTGTAAAAAAACCAAGTGCAGTCGATGCCTTCTCCGAGAGCGATGAGGTGCGCTCGAAGGGCCTGTGCCATGTGCGTTCGCAAAATCGCGGAGCTGTCTCCCGTGTGAACCGAGCGTCCTGCGTAATAAGGCCCCCATTCTGTTTGAAGGATCCTGGCTCCCGGACGCAGGTATTGCTGCTTCAGATTCACCAGATCACGGACCTGCTCGGGTAGTCCTTGTTCTTCCGGCCAGCCATACGGGATAGAGTATAGATGAGTGGTGATACCATCGAGGTGCTGGCCTAGTCCTTTTTCTAACAAGCGCCGCAACAACTGGTTGCCCTTCTTTAAAACCCCATAGTTCGGGCCCACAAGTAAACCATCGGGGTCAGCGGAGCGAATGGCGCGGCGGGCCACTTCAAACATTTTAATGAAATCCTCGTCGCTTCCTTTCCAATGCCAGTCGGGTTCCCAAAAAATGTCGTAGTAGTTATGACGCAAACCAGGGAAGTGAGCCCGCCGCACGGCCGCCCGTTCCGATGCCACTGAGGAGATGTAGCGTTCGAAAGCAGCCCAATCTTTCGGAGGATAGAATTGTCCTCTATGCGGATGTTTCCCGCTGGGCTGTCCTTCCGGCCGATCTGACAACCAGTCGGGCAGCCCATGCAAATCAACTAAGGGACAAAGGCCAGCCTGGGCGACGGGATCTGGTTTGGAGCGGAGGACATCGACGAGCAGCTGAGGCTTGAATGTATCCGGCCCCTGGGATTCGAGCTCAAACATGCGGTAGTTCGCGTAGCACCATCCCCAGCCCAGAAGCGAAAACAAAGGCCGAAATGGGTTGCCCTGACCAACGCGTCCTGTTTCTAGGAAGTTGGTTCCTTGAGCGCCGAAGCGCGAGTCGTCGATCCATTTCAAGGGCAGTTTTTCGATCGCCGGAAGGACTCCAAAAGTAACAAAACCCGAGGGACGGCTCCCGGCACGGGGCACAGTGAGTGCCGAATTTTTGAGCTTCAATCGGACTGCGAAATAACCGGCTTTCGCAGGGTGCAGCGAGATCTGAGTCCGCCAGGGCTGGGATCCAGCGGGAACTGGGATCTCTCCAGAAGCCGCAGACTCGTTGCGGTCGTTGACGAGTTCCCATAGGAGCGTGTCCGCTTGATGAAGCGATTGCTCGACTTCCACAGACAGTTCCACCGGTTCCTGCGACTGGAAAATTGCGTGATTTTCGTGAGCAGGGAAGGTTGCACGCAGAGA
>CAMCYN010000139.1 GCA_945883955.1 Akkermansia muciniphila | reverse complement strand
GTATATGGATAGCCATATTTTTGTTAAACATCTAACACACAGGGCAAAGCGGCCCCTGCTTCTTCTTCCTAAAAGATCCGCATTCTCCTCCTGCCGGCTCGGGTGATTGGCCACACCGCACCCCGGCCCTATCCCAGGGACGCCCCGCTAACGTTAATACAAGTCTTTTACGTCGGCGAATCCTCCAAATCGTGCGTAGGCAAAACCGCAACGGTCTTTTTAACTTACCTCCCCTCTTGTCCGTCCCACAGATGAATAAATTCGCCCCTATAATCCTTCTGATGGCCATCCTTCTCGGCCCCGCTTTTCGGCCCAGCCAGTGCGCACTCCCACACGTCGGTGCCAAAGCCGACTCAGGAAAATATTCCCTACGACAGCCATAAACATCAGGTTCTCGATTTCTATCAGGCCCCATCGCTCCAGCCGACGCCGCTGCTGTTCTTTATCCACGGCGGTGGCTGGATGAACGGAGATAAGAAGAATCCTGATTTCCTGGCCCGTTGCCTGGAATCCGAGATCTCGGTGGTTTCAATCAACAACCGTTTAATCCCCGATGCCATCGGCGAGAAAATCAATCCACCAGTCAAAGCCTCCCAGGAAGACGCGGCAAGAGCGCTCCAAGTTGTGCGGAGTAAAAGCGCCGAATGTCGTCTGATAAACGGCGGATTGCTGGTTGCGGTGGATCCGCCGGCGGGTTTAGCAGCCTGTGGCTGGGGTTTCATCCGGAAATGGCCGACCCGAACAGTCTCGACTCCATCTCCAGAGAATCCACTCGACTGAGCTGCGTCCTGGCTTTTGTGCCGCAGACGCCCCTCGATCTTCCGAAAATGAAGGATTAGATTCCGAACAATGATTACGGACATCACGCCTTCGCCCCAGCCAGCTACCAGGAGTTCCTGGATAAGCGGGAAAGCCTGATACCCTGGATCCGGCAATTCTCTCCGATGGCCCTCGCCGCTCCGGGAGCCTCTCCAGTCTATATTTTTACGATTCGGTACCGGCAGTCGCAGAGCCCCACAAAGCCCCCCCATTTCGCGAACTACGGAATAAAATTGGCGGTGCATCTCAAGACGCTGGGCGTGGAATGCGAGCTGAACTATCCAGGAGCACCCGGGATTACACATCCGGATATGTTCGCTTATCTGATGGAAAAGCTCCAGGTAACCGTACACAGCAAGCAATAATCGCCTTCCTTTCCCGTTATAAAACAACCCTGCGTCTGGTTTATCGGAGAACCGATCAGACTGCGGGGCGGTGTTTGTGGATTTCATGAATGGAACCCACTTCCCGTAAAACGGGATGTACCGAACCTTCGCATTCCCTGCCGTCAAGATCGACGAAGACGATCCGATACAACTCTCAAAAACTCCATACAGAGCCACATAAAAGAAATCAACGCTGCAAAGGCGGAATACCACTCCATATATTTTGGAGCACGACACCGCGCCCCCTCTTCAATGCTATCGAGATCCAGAATCAGGTTTAAAGCGACACAGGATCCCAATAGGAGACTGACGGCCAGCCCGATAAATCCAGGATGACATAAAAAGGAGGCACTCATGCCAAGGCGACTTAATATCATCACAACAAAACAGCTTAACGATATCCCAGCGATCACACATAGCACTGCAGATTGCACCTTATTATTTAGATAAATTCTTCCACTGTAATAGAGGGCGAAAGTTGCCATAAGAATTCCGGAACTCAATCCGCCGACTAGAAAGGCCGTTCCCGGGTTAAACCGATCCAGAAATATTGCACCTACCCCAAAAAGGACTCCTTCAAAGCACGCATATAATGGTCCTGTAAAAGGAGCCCAGCCTCGGCGGAAACAGGTAATTCCGGCAGAAGCTCCCGCCCCGGCAACGCCCACCAGAAAGATACGAAATACCGGAAGGTCCTCCAGGCAGATAATGCTCCAGGTCACTCCGGCAACCGCCATGGCGATCAACCACAGGATCGCCGTTTTTCCGATAGCTCCTCGGACACTCATCCCGGCCTGCTCCAAAGGAGCTTCATACGCAGTTTTATCCATCAGCATTGAAAAAGCGCCGGGGCGTGCCACTGGAGTCTTGAGGGGATTCATGCAGCCCTATCCTGCAAAAGCCTCCCAAAATCAGCCATTGGCCAACCCCTCATCTTTTGCTCAGCTAAACTCCCATCCGCTGCCCCACAAAAACGGCGGGGTCTTGGGAAAAGTCTGCCAGCGCACTCTAAGCGCCCATCCCCGGCGGTCTCAGGGTGAGGCCGAGTCTGGCGTAGGCTGCGCCTAGTGTTCCGCGGACTGCGAAAACACCGGGCCCAAGCTTGAGCTGACCCGGCCGTCCCGTTCGACCCACAAAACTTCGAGCCTTTCCCGTTCCGCTATCCGGCGCGAGTCCGCGAGACCGGCGGCAATCAATGTGGTCGCCCAACCTTTGGCCTCCAAACAACTGGGCCCCGTCACCGAACAAAGTTCGATAGTGGGTTCCACCGGAGCTCCTGTTTTAGGAGACAGAATATGAGAGATTTCCTTTCCGTTCGCCTCGCGCCGTGCCCGGTAAAGGCCCGAGGTCGCCAAGGCCCGATCCCTAAGCGTTACCGTCTTTAGGACACCGCCCTCGATCGCCGGATTCTCGATCGCCACCGTCCAGGCGCCGCCGGCATAGAGTTCCCCTCCGAGCTCAATCAGGTGCTGTGGACACCCGTGCTGGATCAGAATGTACCTCATCCGATCCACCGCATATCCCTGAAGCAAGGACAGCACGATCCGGAGCTTTGGGTGAGTTTTCCGTAGGGTGGTGCCGTCTGGTCCGATCACCAACTTTTGCCATCCCACCGTTTTCAATATCTCGGCAATCATCTCCGCAGAAGGCTTCGTGTTCTGGGGTCCTTCCGGACCGTATCCCCAGGCGGAAACCAGCGGAGCCACGGTAATATCGTAAGCTCCATTCGAGCGCTCACTGAGCTTTTGCGAAAAAGAAACAATGTCCCCCAACTCTTTGGGCACCGCGACTTCCTGCGTTGTCTGTTCCCTGTTAAACCGGCTCGTCGCGGAATCGACATGCCACGGCGAAAGCGTTTTCTCAATACGCTCCATCTCCCGCGCTAGATCCTCTCTCAGTTTGGGTGCAAGACTCGGATCCCCCTTTATCTGTACACACCAGGTTGTGCCGAAGCCGGTTCCACGTAATTCAAAACGTGAGTGGTCGGGGCTGTTTGCGGGAAGCGGTGGATGGTCAGCCGTTTTGGGGGGCTTAAGCCAGCAAACCCCCACCCCAACAGCCAGCAAAACCATCGCAACGCGATCCTTTTGCCCGAAACGCTCCTGACTGGAGGAGGAGCGTACAAACTTTAAAAGTGCGCCTGTGGGACACCCATAATGGCAATACGCTTGGGGTACAAAAAGGGAAGCCAACAGGCCTGCGGCTCCGATCAACAGCGCAATTCCTGCTGATCCACCCAAAATCCACGCATCAAATGGCTCCCATTGCGCCAGATCCATCCCGGGAACAAACAGCGCCCCCAGGAAAGCCCCACACAACGTAAGCCCCGGCACTAGCGAAAGCACCCGGTGCAGTTTTTGCGGAACACGAACGTGAAATTTCGTAAAGCGGCCAATCCATTCCTGCATCGTCCCATGCGGGCAAATCTGGTGGCAGTACACTTGACGCCGCATCGACCACGGCACCAACAACGCCACACTTATCAGCGCAAAGATACCCGGCGATTGACTCCACTGAAACGGCGCACGAGACCAACCTACCAGCTGCGAAAGCGACAGGAATTGCCCCAGATAAATCCCAAGCCCAACCACCACCATACATTGCCACAGAAGGCGCACCTTTGGTTTCCCCCTCAAACTCGTAAAACTCATCCCCAGCGCCCCAACCGTCAGCAGAAGGAGCAGCCCGTCTTTCCTCTTCAGCGGAAAGAGACCGCCCCCTAGCTTCGCCCCGGCGGCACGCTCCTCCTCAAACCGCCGCTTCAGCCCCTCGGCTACGGCGTAACTGGTCAACGTCGCGCCAGCCACCCCCTCGATATGCTCTTTTTCAAAATCAACCCCTGGCCATTCGCTCACTTTCCACCGCGTCAGTAACTTTGCGTAACCCACGTCTTCCCGGACCCGATCCACATACTCATCCGTATCGTAAGATTTGCGAATTTTTAGCGACAACAGCCTCTCCCTGTCCGGCGCGATTGCCACGAGGCATTCTGTGGGCCCTCCATACCCCGTCACCGTGTCCGATGCCGGAGAAGTCCGCACCACAAACCCCAGTCTCAGCTGATCGGAATCCATCACTTCAAGCCAGCCAGCCTTCGGGGAATCGGATAAAAAACTGGAAGCCGCCGGGAACATTCCCTGCACCTCCGACAAAGATAAAGGCTCTGGAAAACGAAGGGACACGCCTTTACCGGAAGCCCTTTTTACCAGCGACTCCGCAATTGCCAAACTAGTCAGGGTGGATCCGGACAAGGCCTCTATCTTGGGCAAAGGATCGCTCTCGGGTTTCCAGCCAAGAAAACTGTTCCAGAACGGAGTGTATTCCTGGAGATGCCGCACATGAGAGGGGGTGTCCCCGCTTGAGATGATCTTTATTCCAACCACCTTGCCCCCAACATCCAGCGCTACCAGCAGGTTGCTGGGGCCGGAATACCCAATAATGCCGTCACTTTCGGGGGAGGTGGTCAACAGGCGCCCCACTGGTTCCTCACCCCGGTAAACAAGCTGCGCTCCATCGGACCCGGACGAACGAAGCTCGGTGGCAGAAGGAAAAAACGCCTGTGCCTCCATCAAAGACACAGGCGTTTGATTTTTTGCTGAAGGCGGCAGCCCTTTATTTAAAAGAGCTACCGCAATAAAAAGCGCGCACAAGCGCCATAGACGCACCCAAACCGAGGTCAGGTTTCCGGTGCTCATCGCTGACAATTACGGCACAGGCACTATCTGGATTGCATCGGCATGCACCGAGCCGTCCGCTCCCTCCACCTTTAAGATCACCGCAGCTTTGGCCTCGGAGGAAAACTCAAATTGCCCGAGCACATGCGCTCCCGTTGCCGAAGGCTCACGCTGGTTTAAACGCACAATTGCGGGCGCATCCTTTCCGTTTTCGACCGTAAACGCCGCGTTGCTCGCACGTTTTTCGTCCGGTGCCCAGAAAGCGCGAACTTCGTATTTGCCGCTCTTAGGGACGCTAAACTCAAAGCGCGCCTCGGAGTGAGAACCCGGAGCCGCATGCCGATAGCCACCGCCCACGTGTGGATAAAGCGAAGCGGATTCGGACCATTTTCCAGAAAGAACGGCTCTGGAGTCATCCACCACAAGAGCATCCAGTTTGGTGGGTTGCCCCAGATATTCCCGATAAAGCATCCCGTCGTACATCGGCAGATTTTTGTTTGCCCACATGACTGGTAACTTTTTGAAGTCCGCAATGGACCCATCCGCGTGTAACTCGCCTTGCAGGGAATCGCGCCGCATTATCCCAGGCTGTTCGACGAGATGGGTTAACTCGGGGAGATGTTTTTCATAAACCCCCCTCGGACTGGTGTGATTCAGCACCGCCAGATAGGCCGCTTTTCCAACGACCTCCCCCATCATTCCGCCCGTACGCATGACGCGAACGGTTCCGAGGGCTTCATGGGTGACGCTCACGTTCCGGCCTGCCATGAAAAGGTTGCCGATGTTTTTCGAATAAAAGCAGCGGTAAGGAACTGGATAACCGGCTTTCCGATCCACGTGTTTGCCGAATTGAGCCCGTGAAATAAATGGGTTTTCCGGCGTCTTTTTCGCGTACTGTTCACGAGGATAGTGAAGATCAATATCCCAGGTGGTGGGCACGAATGCATCCGGGAACTCTTTTTTCTCCACAATATCGTCCTGCGTGAGGAGAACATCTCCCTCTAACAACCTCGATTCGCGAGGCCCCCCCACGTGCGAAACCCATTTTAATGCGGCCTTTTCGTCCGTCTTTTTAATCGCGCTAAAGGCCCCATAAAGAGCTCTCAAATTCCAGTCCCGGATGAGTTCCAGGTTGTTGATAGGGTGCTGATCAAACCCGGACTCCCAAAACCATTCCCCTTTCATAAAAGGTTTCCCATCGATCATGGATTTACTTTTGGGCAGATGAGGAAAATCCCCTGTTTCCAGGGAAATGGCCCAGGGGGTTTCCGGCCAGGTGCTGGCGGTTTCCTCCTGCTGATAAAACCACATATTGGAGGTCCCCATGTGCCCCTTTTCCAACATCGAGAACTTCGCGCCAGCAAGCGCGCCCACCGTTCCGTGTCCGGTACAATCCACAAAAAGTTTCCCTTTAAATGTGCGTTCCCGTCCGGAACGCACATCCAGCGCAGTCACGGCCTTAATGGTGTCCTTCTCCATTACCGTGCCCTGCACAAAATGCCCCAAAAACAACGTGAGGTTCTTTTCGTTCCTGCAAAGGGTCTCTTTTACCGCATCTCCGAAGCTCGCAATACTCCCGGGACTGTCCGGAGCACGGTCCGCGAATTCCTCTACGATTTCACCCACATGCGGATATTTGCCACGCATGGTTCCCCCCATGGCCCACACGCCGATTTCACTACTGCCGTTGCCGCCGAGAACAAAACGGTCCTGGATCAAGGCGACACGTAAAGACTGGCGAGCGGCGGAAATTGCGGCTCCAAGTCCAGCGTAACCTCCTCCGCAAACGATCAGGTCAAACTCCCCGGCTTCCTCGGGTTTTCCCCCAGGATTAAGCCACTTTTTCCGGTCCTTTGCTAAAGCCTCCCCTTCGGATGGGGAATAAGAGGGATCATTACTGAGCAAAATAGCGTCACAACGCCCGTCGAAGCCGGTGAGATCATGAAGGGCGATTTGAAGTTCGCCGGCGGGTAATTCGATGCTGCCGCCTGTCTGCCAATGCCATTCGGCGCCTTCGGTTCCAAATTCAGTTGCTAAAGGTTTACCGTTGAGGAGCAGCTGAAAACGGCCCGGAGTCCCGGCGGCTTTCCACGGAGCCACCCAATCCTTGGTGCGCACCCAAACTTTGTAGGTACCGGCCGCAGGGATCTGCACCTTTCCGGTGGCATCCTTGACCGGTTTGCCCAAGCCGTGGGCTAGCAGATATGGCGAACCGACAATTTCGGTAAACGAAGTGTCGAGAGCCCAACCGCCATGCGAGGCAAAGGATTCGGCTTCAATAAAAAGGGGTTCCGCCGCACTCAGCGGGGCAACAACCGAGGCGAGTAAAAGGGACAGGGGGATTGTTTTCATAGAGGGCTACTACCTGCTGATTGTTACGGGGGGGCAATCGCAGCACGGAAACTTCTGATTTTTTTTCAAACAAGGCGAATTTACCGGCGCGTACTCGCGGAATAACCCAGCAAAGAACGGGCCCGGAGGCAGGCCGCCACCGCACATTGTCTAGGAAAGCCCCCGGAGTGGGGTTATGCGAATGTCCCCTATTTGCCCTATGTTATACCCCTCGCGTGTCTCTCATCCGTCCGCTCTCTCCGCAATCAGCCGTTCGACGGTGGGGTTGCTCGGGTGGTTAACCCTGTTCTGCCTCTCGGCTCCGGTGCCCTCCACCGTCGGCGCGGAGCCCGCAGTGACCGCTTATTTTCCTCCGCCCGATTCGGAGGGTGGCTGGCGCACCCTGCGCGATCCGGGCGCGATCCGGGAACTGGCCGGCATGGATCCGGAAAAGCTCGAGCAGGCTTATCAGGCGGTACAACGCGCCCAGAACCCCAACGGCGGCCTGCTCGTTGTTCGAAACGGCTATCTGGTGTTTGAAAAGTACTTCGGAAAAGCCCACCGCAATGGAAATCCAGACATGGCCTCTACGGGAAAGGCTTACACCAGTATTGCGTGCGGGATTATGCTCGAGGAGAGACGCGCAGCGTTCCCCGACGGCCTCGACCAGAAGGTTTACACCGAAAAATACCTGCCCGAAGCGTTCCCACTCGACGATCCGCGCAAGGCCGAGATCACCCTCGGCCAATTGCTGTGTATGACTTCGGGCCATCACGGCGAAGGCGGCTCGCCCTCGGGTATTCGCAACGGAGAACAAATTCCACTCAAACCCGTTCCCGGTCAGGACGTCCGGAATGTGGACGGTTCCTCTCTACGGGTGCCGCTCTGGACGGAACCCGGCTCCGGATACTCCTATTCATCTCCGGCGCCGCATATTGCATCGATGGTGTTGCGGCGGGCCACAGGGATGGAACTGCAGGATTTTATCGACCAGCGTCTGGCCAAACCGATGGGCTGGGGCCCGTGGGGATATTGTTTGCACCGGGGCGACATCACCATGGATCACGCCAATGGCGCTGGCAGCATCGCCGTACACGCCACCGACGCGCTCCGGTTTGGATATTGCCTGCTGCGCAACGGACGCTGGGGTACAAAACAGCTCGTACCGGCCGATTATATTGCGCTGTGCAACAAATCCCTGCCCATCAATAAACACACCCCCTACAGCCTGATGTTTGAGCACAACGCGGACGGCCACATCATCGCGGCCCCTAAGGACGCCTACTTCAAAAACGGTTCGGGCGGTTTCTGCCTCTACGTAGTTCCATCCCTGGACCTGATTATTTACAAACTCGGCGGCACCGACGGACAGCATAACCCCGCCCTAACTGGTCTACCCCAGGAGACCGACAACTTCGGGACCCGGGCCGAACGTTCCACGGCGCCGCGGCCCCCGGGATTTTTTGAAGGCGCCAGCGACCGGCGAATTCTGGAAATGGTCTGTAACGCCGTCCGAAACTAGCTGTCCTTCGAAGCGGGGACACCAGCGGCACTCGGGCGTCCCCGGCCCAAACGGCGCCGGAGTACGCCCGTCAGATCGTTCATTTCTTCGATCCGCAGCAGCTGGGCACAGACAAAAAACACAGCCCCGGCCACGGCGATAACACTTCCGAGAGCTGAGACCCGCCAGACGGTGGAAGCGACCTCCCATCCCCTGGCCAGCCATTGGGAACCGACCATACACACTCCGGCCAAAGCTCCCCCGGCCAACAGCAGTTTCCCGAGCATCCGTATCGTTTGACGCGTTTCCAGACTGCCGGTTTGCCGACACATCAGCCAGTACAGAGCCGTGAAATTGGCCAAGGCGACACAGCCCGTGGAAAGGGCCAGACCACGGTGCCCCATTTGGAGCTGAAAGGTAAACACCCAGTTCAGGATGAGGTTTACGCCGATCGCCCCGAAACTCACCATCATCGGGGTACGCCGCCGGTCAATGGCATAAAAGGCGGGGGCCAGCACCTTGATGCCCGAATAAGCGGCCAGACCGATCGCATA